>NZ_CACSHH010000001.1 GCF_902705545.1 Chlamydia sp. 17-3921
GTATTAAAGTAATGCAAGTTATAACCTACCTACAAGGTTTTACTAGTCACAATATTTTCACTACTATATTTTAAGGAAAAATTTTATTTAAAAAGAGTAGATTGACATCTGCAGATTTCATCATACAACATCCTTGCTTCCGTTTGACTTTTTTTGTTCTCTTTTTTAGTCTCTACAAAATATTCAAATGCCCTTTTTCGAAGGTCGTCAATAGTCTGTCTTTTTTGTTTTTTCTTTTTCTTTGAAAAATACGAGGATAGCGACTTACTCTTTGTCTTTGTTAATTCATCTAATTCTTTTCTTAATTTCAATAGCTCTTCATCTACTTCATCTACTTTCTCGGCTTGTTCTTTTTTAACAATATTCGATAGTTTTACTTGTTCTTGCTCTAAATCTTTTAATTCTTGTAATGTTTCTAAACCTAATGTTTTTAGTTTTTCTTCATCAAAAGCTTCTATTTCTT
The DNA here is from genome assembly GCF_902705545.1 of Chlamydia sp. 17-3921. GTDB lineage: Bacteria > Chlamydiota > Chlamydiia > Chlamydiales > Chlamydiaceae > Chlamydia. The sequence continues at coordinate 464 of NZ_CACSHH010000001.1, forward strand.
TTAACCCTAAAACTTTCACATCCAAATCTTTCACCTTACATAACGTCTTTAGTTCACTACACACCTCTAATCTTTCCTTTCGTAATTTCATAAGTTCTTCTATGTATTTTCCTTTTAACTCTTGAAGACTTGTTACGCTTATTTTTCTTCTCCTCAATACCTTTCTATCTGGATCTTCCATCTCCATGAAAGCTTTTAGTTCGCTCAAGCCTTTATAACATTTCAGCTCTTTTAAAATTATTTCTGGCTTATCTGATTCTTTGATCTTAGGTAGAAGATCTCTACACTCATCCCTAATTTGAAATGAGACTCCTCCACAACGTTTTTTTCTTTCAGATGTTTCAGAAGAAATAGTAGCTGCAAGATTTTGTATGTAAAGCAATTCTCGCTTGGTTATTTGTGAAAAAACTAATGGAGACTTAGACTCCTTTTTCAACTCTTCCAAAAAACACTCAAGCTTTGTAGGAATTGACTCATCTTCACTCAAAACCTTTAGCTTGCTCAATGTCGGAAAGTTTTCCAGCTCTTTTAAAATTATTTCTGGCTTATCTAATTCTTTGATCTTAGGTAGAAGATCTCTACACTCATTGCTAATTTGAGTTAAGACTCCTTCACAACGTTTTTTTCTTTCAGACGTTTCAGAAGAAATAGTATCCGCAAGATTTTGTATGCAAAGCAATTCTTGACGGGTTATTTGTGAAAAAACTAATGGAGACTTAGACTCCTTTTTCAACTCTTTTTTCAACTCTTCCAAAAAACAATCAAGCTTTGTACGAGTTGGCTCATCTTCACTCAAAACCTTTAACTTGCTCAATGTCGGAAAGCGTTTTTGTACCTCTTTTAAAATTTCTTCTGAATTTGATAGTTTTTTCCTACAGATCTCTTCGAAAAGTCGTGTACTCTCACTAGAAATAATAGTTAAGATCTCTCCCCAATACCTTTTCTCTTCAACAGATGTTCTCATCCAAATAGATGTTGCAAAATCTCGAATATCTAATAAATCTTGTCTATCTATCTGTGAGAAATTTAATGAAAAAATATCATTTGTTTTTAATTCTTTTAAAAAAAATTTAAGCCTTACTTGTTTTGATTTTTCTTCTTTTTCTTTCTCTAAACGTTTTTTCCCATCATCAACCTTACTAATAATAACAGGACGCCTCTTACAATACTGTACACAACCTACTCCTAGAAAAAGGATCAAGGCTATACCCAAACAGGCAAAACCAGTAATAAGGAAAACACTCGAAAATGAAAAAACTTGAAGAAAAGCAAAAGCTATGAACGTAGCTCCGACTAATAAAGCTATGACAGCTAAAATTAGTGTCGTAATTTTACAATTCAATCTACAGGCGCATTGCCTCCTCAGACTGACTGCTGACTGCTGACTGCTGACTGCTGACTGCTGACTGCTGACTGCTGACTGCTGACTGCTGACTGCTGACTGCTGACGCTGCTCATGATAATGCCCATTAAAAAGAGGAATTTTATAATGCAAGAGAATACTACATGTGAATTAAATTATAGTCATTATCAAATACAATTATCGCCTACACTGAATTTCTGATAAAGATACTGAAGTAATAGCAATAACCCCCATAATAAAAACTATCAAACTTACCATTATCATAGATTCTTGAGAAAGAATAGAACCTCCTAAACAAACAACGATAATAGGAGATAAAAGCATTGTTATACCAAGAATAATTAGAATCGCTTGAATTATAATTTTTCCAATGCAAGGCTTTTCTAGAAGAAATCCTTCCAAACTTTTTGTTTCACCAACAATATTATGAGTTCCCACACAATCAACCCTTACACTTATACAAGTGAGAAACATAATGTTAAAGAAGAAAAAAGAAAAGAGTTTCTATTTATTTTGAAAAATGAATATTAAAATCTTTTAAATTAAACAATAAAAAGAAGCTTTAGGGAACCCAGCCCAAACATTAGAAGTAAATTTCACAACCTTTCGACCTTTTCGAATAGATAAAATCCCATAGATATCTAAAAAACTGTGATCTCGAACACAATTAAGTAACACAGAGATCTCCTAGTTGCGTATTGAAATTGCTAAAATTATACCCTATTTTACAATAAAACTCAGTAAGAAAGAATTAAGCTTTTTATAAAAAGATCTTTAATCAAAAGTATTGTTTTTTATTAAAAAGACTCAGTAAAGCCTCTGCTTCGGGAAATGTTCCCGAAATTCCTCTCATAACATCTAAAACTTGACCGGATAGCTCTTTACCAAGAGTCACCCCCTCTTGATCAAAAGAATTAATACCCCAGCAAAATCCCTGAAAAACAGTTTTATGCTCATAATAAGCAAGCAAACCTCCCAGAGCGTAAGGAGTTAATCTTTCTGTTATCAGAAGAGAGGAAGGTCGATTACCATCAAAACTCTTATTAGGGTTATTACTGTCACATCCTTTTGCTAAAGCAATAGCCTGAGCTATCATATTTGCAACAAGCTTTTGAGATGAGCTGCTACCAGATATGGTAATATCGCGGCCACGCTGACTTTTCAAAAATCCTATGAACTCAATAGGGACTATATCCGAGCCCTGATGAAGACACTGAAAAAAGGAATGCTGACAATTCGTTCCAGGCTCTCCCCAAATAATTGGGCTTGTTGCAAAACCAATCCTTTCTCCTGCTTGTGTGACACTTTTTCCATTAGATTCCATGATACATTGTTGTAAATGTGCAGGGAAATATTCTAAGCCATGAGCATACGGAATCACAGCAGTTGTAGGATAGTGAAGAAAATTTCTATTCCAAATACTAATCATTGCTGAAAGCATGGGTAAATTTTCACTAAGACGAGGCTGCAAAGCAGCTTTATCCATAGCTGCGGCGCCTTGTAAAATTTGTAAGAAAATTTCAAAACCAAACGCGAATCCTAATACAATGCCTCCAACCATAGAAGTTGAAGAATATCTTCCTCCAATACTTTCCCAGAGATGGAATACCTCAAGATATTTACTTGTGTCATCCATCGGACTGCCTTCACATGTGACAGCAATAAAATGATCTTTAAAACATAAACCTTTCTGAGAAAAATAATCTGCTAGAAACGCCTCATTTACAACAGTTTCTAAGGTTGTTCCAGACTTTGAAACTGTAACCACCAAAGTTTTTGAACAATCTATAGTCTGTAAAACCTCGGCTACATTATCTGGATCGATATTAGACACAAAATGAATGTGTTTATCTGATGAGCAATAACCTTTTAAAGCCCAATATAGAGCTTTAGGCCCTAACTCTGACCCTCCTATTCCAACTTGTACAATCGTAGAAAACTTCGTCCTCACTTTATCTAAAAAACTTTGCAAACGTTGAGCTTCTACACGAGCTTTGACTGCGATTTCTTCTGCAAAACCTGTAAGAGATGTTTCAAAAACCCAAGCTCGAGTTGCTGTATGTAATGCAGACCGAGATTCGCTTGGGAAGCCATCTATATAATTAACAACCTCTCCCTGCTGCATGGCTTGCATGGCTTTTCCTAGACCACGTTCTTCTGCTAAAGAGGCTAGAGCATCCAAAACAGTTTGATCTATTTTTTCTGTTGCAAAACTATAAACAAAGCCCTCCGATAATACAGAGAATTGTTGAATTCTATCATTAGACAGCACTCCTGGAGTTGTTAAATTCAATGGTGTAGAAGCCAATTCCTGTAGTATTTCCGTGGAAGAGCATTCCAAGAAGCTTTTTCTATTCATCTTTAGTCCTTCGTTATAGATAGAAAACCATACAACTACGTATATTTAAAGAAAGGCTTTTAAAAAACCTAAGATATTCTTCTATGCCTGATTCTCAGTTTTACAACACTATTTTGGAAAAATTCACCTTATTTCTCTCCGTAGATCGAGGTCTTTGTAAACAAACTATTACAGCTTATTCTCAAGATATCTTCTTATTTATCTCCTTTAACAAGATACGCTCTCCGAAAGACATTACACAGAACAGTGTTTATTACTTCGTAGAAAAGCTACATGAAAGAAATGAGGCTGAAGCGACACTAGCACGACGTTTAATTGCTTTAAAAGTATTTTTTTTATTTCTTAAAGAAGCAAAATTTTTACCTTATCCTCCAACAATAGAGCATCCTAAAATTTGGAAACGCTTACCCACGGTGCTTACTTCCCAAGAAGTAGAAGCTCTGCTTGCCATCCCGAAAAAAACTAAAAACCTTTCTCCTGAAATAACTTTTAGAGATACTGCTATACTCCACACTTTGTATTCTACAGGAACTCGAGTATCAGAACTTTGCGACTTAAACATTAGTGATGTTAGTGATGATTTTATTCGAGTTACGGGTAAGGGTTCTAAAACTCGCCTGGTTCCCTTAGGCCCTATGGCTAGAGATGCTATTGACGCCTATCTTTCTCTTTTCCGAGAGAAATTACAAAAAGATCCTAATGAAGAACATCTTTTTCTCTCTATTCGAGGGAAAAAACTAGAGAGATCTTGCGTATGGAGACGCATTCATTACTACGCACAACAAGTGACGTCTAAACGAGTTTCTCCTCATTCCCTACGTCATGCGTTCGCTACTCATCTTTTGAACAATAAAGCAGACCTTAGAATCATACAAGAAATGTTAGGTCACTCTAGAATCTCGTCTACAGAAATTTATACTCATGTAGCCTCAGACATTCTTTTTGAAAAATTTCAAACTTTTCATCCAAGACACGATTAATCACACTGATAAAAGAATGTACCATCTTCAAAACGTGTATAACATTCTTTTTCTTGTTCAGAACTCGTTGAATATCCATAAGTCTCTGGATAATAATAGCCATAAATATATGGATAATGAAAACTATAAGGAATCTCCCCACTTTTCTCATCAAACTGAAGACCTACTACAGGAAGAACTCGTGGAAAAAGCTTGTGCTGCTGCACATGAAAAGCCTCTGACTTCGAAGCAGAAGAAACTTGAGAACAATAAGTTATGAGAGAAAGAACTACTGTTACTATTACTCGTTTCATAAAATTCCTAAAAAAATCTAAAACCTTAGACCTTATTTTACTATGGATAAGGAATTTTATGCCTAGCTTCCTAAAAAGTTATCGTAAAGAACAGAAATGCCCAGGATAGGACTTGAACCTACATGCTCGAAAGCACTGGATCCTAAATCCAGCGTGTCTACCAATTTCACCACCTGGGCAAAACACCTTGTAAGATGAGGTATGCCTAACCATATTCATTACTTATGACGTTTTTTGCAAATAAAAAGCATCTTTAGAAAGTGAAACTACTTTTTTTCTCCTTAACCTACTCATAATCAAACTTGCAGGAAAAAGAGCTTTTAGCTAATTTTCCTTTTTTCTTAGCGTCTTAATTTATACTCGTGAAGCCATATGAATATTCCCCTGCCTACAGTAGTACCTACTACTAATGCGACATTAAAAGAAAATGCTGATACGGCTTCTTCATCTGCTGGAACATTAAAAATCTCTAATGAGGAGGTGCTACTTTCCACGACAACAACAGAGGAAGTACTATTAAATTCCTCAGAAAATCTTGCGAATGTTGTTATCTCTCAAATACTTACAAACAAAAATAACTCTCTTCAAGCGCCCATCTTATTGAGTCATAATTTAATGTTTCTTTCCCCAGAAACTGTTAATCTTGAAATACAAATAACAGAACTCTTAGAACTTCTTGAATCTGAAAGTACAACCTTAGAAACTCCAGCAGAACCACAAACAAGCAACGCAAAAACTACAATATTACCTTTTCAATCCGCAAAGCCAACCCCAAAAGGGCTTCAAAACACAAAGACTTCAAACACAACTTTACAAGAGAATCAAACCCCATCATCCTCTTCTAAGATGCCTTTATCTCTTGGAACAAAAAATGTTTCTCCACAACCTGAAATCTCTACAGGTATTGATAAACAAGATTATGAGGTTAATTCCTCAATACAAACTTTTCTACAAAAACCTTCTACAGAAAAAGAATCTTCTCAGCATTCAGCACGCCCTCAAGGGTATACTTCTGAGCAGAAAGAAGAACTTATTTTCACTACAAAATCTCAAGAACTTTACAAAGATAGTCGTAATAACAAAGATCCACAAAAAGACAACCGACACCAAGATCAGCAACAAAATCAACAAGAAGAAGAAAAAAAGAAAAAGCCTAACCAAAGCACTTCTAAAATAAAGGAAAACTCTTCTTCTCAAGAAATTTCCCTTGCGAGCTTACGTTATCATTACGAAACCCGCCCGATCAAAGAAGCAGAAACAACAGAAGGTTCAACATTTAAAAAGAAAGCTCCATCTCCAATGGCTTTGTTTAAAGAGACTCCTATATCTACACAAAACTCTGCCTTAATACAAACTCCTAAAATTGAAAATGTTTTCATACGTTTTATGAAACTTATGGCAAGAATTTTGGGCCAGGCTGAAGCTGAAGCACATGAGCTCTATTTACGAGTCAAAGAACGTACAGACAATGTCGATGCCTTAACATTACTCATCTCTAAAATCAATGCTGAGAAAAAAGATATCAATTGGAGTAACAACGATGAGATGAAAGCTCTAGTAGATCGAGCAGCATCACTTGGTGTTACTGTAAATTTCGAAAAGAATTACATTTGGAAGGAAGATGAAAAAAAATTGTTTAAAGAGAACATCCAGATGCGTAAGGAAAATATGGAAAAAATTACTCAATTAGAAAGAACTGATATGCAAAGACATTTACAAGAAGTTTCTCAATGCCATCAAGCTCGATCTAACGTATTAAAGCTCCTGAAAGAGCTCATGGATACATTCACTTATAATTTACGTCCATAATGTCACATCTTGCGTACCTATTAAAAAAAATATCGGATAAATCCAAAGAAGAGTTTCCCTTTCCTGACGATCTTACAAGCTATTTAGAAGGATTTATTCCAAATAAAGATTTTTGTTTGGACACCTATCAGAAACTCTTTAAAATTTCATCAGAAGATCTCGAAAAAGTCTATAAAGAGGGCTATAACGCTTATATTAACAAGGAATATCAAGAAAGCAGTCAGATTTTTCGTTGGTTAGTATTTTTTAACCCTTTTGTTTCTAAGTTTTGGTTCTCTCTTGGAGCATCTCTCCATATGTACGGGAAATATCTTGAAGCTTTGCATGCCTATAGTGTGACTGCTTTATTACGAGACAAAGACCCTTATCCTCATTACTATGCCTACATATGCTATACTCTTATGGAACAATTTGAAGAAGCAAATAAAGCCTTAGAAATGGCCTGGAAACGCGTACAGAGGCAACCTGCATATAAGGAGCTCAAAGAAGAAATCCTTGATATTAGAAATCATTTATAACTATTAATCGGAATTTATTATGTCTTCCTGGTTATCTCAGGCTAATGAAATACTCCTCAATCAAACTTCTTTCTCTCCGGAAATATCTCAAGCTCAAAAACCAAAAGTAATACCTTATACTATTACATTAGCGTCACCTTCTACTGCCCCATCTTTTTCTAAAATGCTTTTTACAAAATTATGTAATTCAGAAAACAGCTACAAAGAAAGCTCAAAATCTTTAAACAGAGAAGTTTCTGCTGCAACAACACGACAAAAAATCTTAATGTTTGGTAGCTCTTTATCTTCTCAACTTCCTAAAACGGTATCTTCAAGTCCGTCTTCTTCTCCATGGAATCTTTTTTCCAACCAAAACTCTCGAGAAGCTAAAAAAACTCTATTACAAGAGCTCTCATCTCCTAAGTGTTTAGAAGAAAAAGAATTTATCTCAGAAAATCTTCTTGAAAATTCAGAGATTTCTACACATCAAAAAGATTCTCAAACTCAACATGTTAAGACTTCAGCAACAGGCCTACTACCTCACTCTGAGAGGTTTTCTCCAAGCCTTAAAAGGCAAATCAAATCTCAGGAGCTTAAAGAAGGCGAACAAACAAAAAGTACCCTAGGAAAAAAAGAAGAATTTTCACCATTAAAAGCTTCTTTAAAAGAACTCGATAAGAAAAGTCTCTTTTATGATCAAGATGCTAATAAAAAAAATCATCAGAATGCTTGGTTTAAGAAAGAAAAGAAAAACAAGCAAAAGGTTGCTAAAATCATTCCAATTATACCGCTGCCAACCTTGGGAATTTTTACTTTAAGCTATCTTTTAACAAAGCAAGGCATACTTTCTGATTTTTCATCTTATGCATATCACAAACACTCTATAGATTCGACTCAACAAGAACTCGATATGCTTCATGAAGAGAGACTTGCTCAGATTAAAGAAAGTATTGCTAAAGAAGAATCTATAAAACGCTGGGGTTCTTTATCAACAATTATTGGATGGATCTCCCCTTTAATTGCCATAGGCGTAGGTGCCTCGGCTATTTTATCTGGAGGAGGTGTTTTTGCCTTCCTAGCTTTATTTTCAGGCCTTATAGCACTTGTTATTGCTATTCTAACAACTATGGATCGTAATCCCTTGGAGAAACTCATCCCAATAAAAGATCGGAAAACAAAACAAAAAGTACTAAATTGGTTAATAATCGGTCTCAGCATACTTGCTTTAGGTTTATCTCTAACCTCTTTGTTTATAGAAAAAATTGGATTTTCAGTGCTTCTTGAAGGATCTATTAAGGGCCTTCAACCAGCTTTAGAAACCGTAATAGCAATAATACGTGGTGGCTCTATTTGGATGAAATCAGAGTTAGAAGGCCTTAAAGCAAAGTTTACTCTTCTCGAAACCCGTATAGAACTAACAAGTCTAGAAAGAGATGATAATTTCTCTAGATATGAAGAATTACTAGACAATATGGAATCATCCTTTGAAAGTCTTAATAACCTGTTAAACCTAATGCGCGAACTCGATCAAGATCATCTAAATGCACTAAGAGCCTAATAATTCTCTCGACCCACAAGGAAATGTATGACTATATCCTCCCCAACTCAAAACTCTTTAGATGGAGAAGGTATTCCTTTCGCTATGGAAACATTATCAGAAGGGAATGCTACAGCAGAAACTGAAGTAACTCTTCTTGAAAACTCGCAGTATCCTATTATACGTTCTATGTCTGATACTTGTCTTGCTGTAGTGTGTCAGACAGGAAGTCTATTATCACAATACGCAACAACTCCAAAATCTCCACAGGAGATGAAAGAGCAACTTTTAGCAAAACACGATCTCTTGACAAAATCGACATCTCTTCCAGATCTCACTTCCCATCAAAGTTCTCAACTAAAAGATTCCTTTCCGAATAAATTTACAGCTACACAACAACAATGCTTCTCCTCTGAACAACAAAAAAGAGAAGCTTCTGAAACAAGCTCTCTGCCTTATTCCTCATGTTTAGCTCCTCAAGAAGAGGTTCACGTACAAAAAACGATCCCAATAACACTTCAAATTCCCCATGTTATAGAGAAGGAAAGCTCTTCGTCATCTCAAGCTCAAGGGACACAAAAACAAATAGAAGTCAAAATGTACTCTGAGCAAACAATTAAAGAACACACAACAAAAGAAAGAGATACAAAATCCTCAGAAAAATCGGAATCCCGTCCAGGAACTTCGATCTCTAAAACATCTCCAACACTTAGTCCTATGGCTCTATTTAGTCATCTACAAAAAGAATTCCAAGAAACAACAGCGACAAAACCAAGTCAGGAGCACGAAGAAAGCCAAGGAGGAGACCAAGGTCAACAAGAAAGCAAAGATCAGGAACAACACCATAGTCAGCAGGATAGAAAACAGTCTTCTATTGAAGAAATTTCTAAGGCATCTAAAATTACTGATGAGAATGATTTACTGGTTCCTTATATACTTCCTAAGCCTCTTATGGAATTTGCTCTCTCGGAATCACAGCTAAGTTCGCTATTTCACATGCGTATCACAAACCTTGATATTCTTAAAATCTGTGCAGAAATTATGAAGCTCATGTTAAATAGTCGTGAACAAGAAACTTTATCTCGAATAGAAATAAGGAAACAACTTTTAGCAAAAGCTGAGGAGCTCATTGCTAGTTATGAACGACAGAAAAAAGTTTTTCAGTGGCTAGGGATAGCAACAGCTGCTCTTGGCATTATAGGGGCAGCATCTCCTCTTATCGGAGAAATTGCGGGAGACAGTATTCTAGGCTTTATTCAAAAGAATACTGGTATATGGAAAAACGCAACATCTAGAACTTTCTTTAAATCTGCGGGGAAAATTTTTTCCTCCTTATCCCAACTCACAGAAACAGCATCAAAAACCTACGAATTGAAAGAAACATCGGCTCGAACATTATCAGAGCACTACAAAGAAATGTTCAGAATCGAAAATGATGACGTTACTCGATCTATAGAAGAAATCAAAGATAACTGGAAAAGTATGGAGAATTTCCTTCTACATATCTTGCAAACAGATCACGACGTGGTTCGAAATTTATACCAATAAGTCTAAGATCACCTACGGATATTTTTATATGCCATGGTTTTTCCCCAAGGAAAACGCACGGAACAACTTTTTTCAACGAAAAATAATTCACTTCCTAAAGGAAGAAAATCTAACGGAAAAGAGATGCTTATCACATAACTTCCAGAAGATAGTTTTGAAAAGACCTGCATAAGGTCTTTTAAAACTCTCAAAGAATACGAAGAACCATAAAAATAAACACAAGAGGCGTCAGATAGAGAAACATCTTTAAAATCTTGCAAACGGAATAAAGTTGTCTTGGAGGAAAGCATTTTGTGAATTCTCGAAGAGAATCGAATAAACTCTATTTGATTATCTATACCTACGACTTGACATCCAACAACATGAGAAAACCAAAAACAAGATTTCCCCAATCCACAACCCATATCATAAAGAACATCACTAGAAGTTATTTCAAAAGCTTTACTCATTTTATATAAAGCCGACCAAGGAGTTTCTCCATACACATTCCCATCCTTTAACAAAGAGGATTGTGGTGAACGACTTAGTATCCTATAAGGATTTTTCCAAAAAAAATAGAAATATTTCCTTAAGTCATAAAAAAGTAACTTTGGATATTTTAAATACAAGGAAAATAGAAGATAAAACCCTTCTCTAAAAGAAAATATTATTCTAATCAAAAGTCTCCACAACACAAGAATTGTTTGTGGAAGAAGCTTTTTAACTTCGAAGTTCTTTAGGAAGCTGAAATACGACATCTTCTACTGCAAATACATCATCCTCGATTTTTAAATTAGGGATGAGCTCCATTAATCTACCAATACAAGCTTGTACAACATGTTCAGGAGTAGACGCTCCAGCAGTAAGAGCAATATCTCCCGCGTACGTTAAGATATCCTCAGAAATATATTCTGGACCATTTATTAACATAGCTGGAATTTTTCTTTTCTGAGCAACTTCGTAAAGACGGTTTGAATTTGAGCTATTAATATCTCCAACAACATAAGCAAAGTTCACCCGACTTAGAACGGATCGTAAGGCTCCTTGTCGATTCGTTGTTGCATAACAAATTGATGAACTAGGAAGAGTAATTATTGAAGGATAACGTCTCTGAAGTGCGCGAGAAATCTCTTCAACATCATCCATACTCAAAGTTGTTTGAGTGACATAGAATAGAGGAACTTCTGGACCAAAGGGTAAGTTTTCAACATCTTGAACATTTTCAACAACAGTGATACTTTCTGGAGCTTCTCCTTGGATACCAATAATTTCAACATGCTTTCTATGACCAATTAGGATTACCTGAAAGCCTTTGCTAGCATAGAGTTTAACCGCAGAATGCACTTTGGTCACCAGGACACATGTCGCATCAATATCTATAAGATTTCTAGCTCTTGCTTCCTCTCGAACTTTCGGAGAAACTCCATGAGCAGAATAGATCACTCTCTCTCCCTCAGGAATGTCTGCAAGCTCCTCTACAAAAATAGCACCTTTCACCCGAAGACTATTTACAACATGACGATTATGTACAATTTCATGTTTTACATAAATAGGAGCTCCCCATCGCTCCAAAGCAGCTTCAACAACTTGAATTGCCCTAACGACTCCGGAACAGAATCCTCGAGGATTACACACTATTAATTTTCTCATATGTATTCTATAAAATGAAAAAGAGCTTTTTCAAAAAATTTTTACTTCATCTGATTCTTTTTTCTTTAAAATCACTCCCAAGATGGAGAAGTTTCAGTAACCTCAATTCCTTGAGACTTCATTAAACTCTCAACTACTATACCTTTTACAGAATTAATATAATCAGAATATCTTCCTGTTTGAAGATCTTTTATAGAACAGCCTAAATCGAAGTGTGGAGCAACTCCTAAATTCTCGATTAAGCTTTCATCTTTTCTAATAGCTAAAGATCCCGTTAAAGATATGGATTTTATCCCCGAATGGTTAGGAAAAGACACTTGAAAAACAAAGCCTCCCGCTCCAGCTGTAGGTTTACCAATCAAAGTAGCTCGGCCATTATCCTTTAAAATTGTTGGAGCAAGGTCTGCACAAGAATAATTTTCTTCATTTATTAAAAAAAATATAGGTTTTGTATAACAATGTTTTGTGTGAGGATAAATCTTATCAAACCCCAATAAAGGTATTGGTCTAGTTAAAGCAATGTCTCCAGAAGACCAACAAGACAAGATATCTCTAGCGAACTGTTGGAAAGCTCCAACGGCATGCATATCTATACGATAGCCTTCCATAGTTTCTCCAAGAATAGCAACCGCTTGATCATCTGTAAAAACGTCTTCAAGCTCATCTCGCCACTTTAAAGCAGAACTAACTTCATCTTGAGTTAAAATTAGCCTGTGTTTAGGAGTTTCTAAAGGAGTTGAAGTTAACATGGACAATAAACCATACATGTAAAAGACACTTCCGCCAGGATTATTTGTTTGATCTATGATCAAGGCATCTGAATCTTTTTCAAGAATATCAATAATATCTCCGAAAGTATCCCAAGGGGAATCTCGACGAGTCTCTTCTAGATCTTCTAATTCAGTCCAAACGTAAGACGATATTCTTAAAAAACCTATTCGCAACACATTTCCAGAAGGATCTCTAGCTTTGAAAATATTAGCTCTGTAAGGCCCCGAAGTTTGTTCCCAAAGTAAACTCCCAAAATCTGGTAAAAAACCTTTTTTACTTCCAAGATAATAATCGCTTGTTAAACGACGTTCATTTTGAATTCGAACTTCTTGCCAAAAGTAGGGCAACATGTGTGAATCAAATAAACAGTGGTTTTTAGATAATGCACAAGGAATATTGCTTGATCTTTTGCAAGCATTTAGAGGAAAGTATGGAGTATGATTTGGCATTAAAGGGGCGACTAAAGAAAAATCTCCAATATTTTCTGGAGTGTAACGCCAACGAGCAGCAATCGTACGGAGTAAGCCACTAGGACGACGTACTTTTAACATTGTGACTCCCGAAGGAACACAATCCCCTAAAGCTGCAGATCGAGACATAAGAGTTCTAGCTGCAGAAGAGTAATCCGTTGGACTTCCTCGTCCAGAACGAACGCTTTCCAAAGCTTCTTGAACACTCATTCCATTAAACTCTATGAGTTCATCTCCTACGCCAATATCATTCTGCATAGTTTGAACGTCAACAACAAAAGCTTTTCTATCATCACTAAGTTTTAATATGTAAGGAAGATAAGCTGACTCACTTCGATAAAAAGTAACGCCTGCATGATAATCATTTAAAGAGTTTACAAATTCGGCGATGATTTTTTGACAATAATCTGTAGTAGGCTTCTCTTCTAAAACTAACTGACGATAGGCTTGATTTGCTTTTTGTTCCTGATTCCATCCAAACAAAGCTTCTTTCCAGGGCAAAGGAGCGTATTTTACTTGTATCAAGTGTTGTATAAAGTTTAAATCATCATAAGCTCTTTGCTTAATTAGATCTTTTGCAAAACCTTGGCAACCAAGATAAAAACAACAAAACAACAGCAAAAGTTTTTTCTTCATAGTACTCTTTTTTCTCTCAAGGAAAACTTAATAAAGAGAAACGATAGCGTAAAAAGTTTTTTTTACACTATCTTTATTCAGAAGATGGTTACGTAACTGCAAAAAGTTGTTCCAAAATAAAATAAGAAAATAGACCACAAAAGTAGCTTGTTAGAGCAATCCAAGAGATTTTTTTGAAATACCACAAAAAATTAACTTTTTCGATACCCATAAAAGCTACACCCGCAGCAGAACCTATAATCAAAATGCTTCCCCCTGTTCCTGCAGCATATGCTATCAATTTCCATAAAGTATCGTCCACTGGAAGCTGATACATTCCCATAGTTGCTGCAACCAAGGGTACATTATCCAAAACGCTAGAAATTAATCCTATAAAAACAGCAACAACGTGTCTAGAAAACAAATGATCCATCCATGAAGATAAATCCGAAAGAACATTGGCAAAAGATAAAGCATTCACAGCGAGCAAAATACCGATAAAAAATGTCGTCGAAGAGATATCTATCTTCGTCAAAATATGAGGTATTCGCAAATGATAACGATCTTCACCATGTGGAGAATGAATCCAATCGCTTGTCAGCCAAACAAGACCAAGTCCTAGTAAAGCCCCGATAAAAGGAGGAACTCCTAAACAAGCTTTCCATACAGGGACCATTAATAAAGAACCTAAACCAATAAAAATAATTAAAGAACTCTTAGCAGGAGCTATTTGAACTTCAGAATCTTTGGCAAGAATAAATCCATGATTCTTACGAAGTAAAAATTGGCCACAGATTCCAGCAACAACAACACAAATCAAACTAGGGATAAATAAAAATTTTATTACTCCCCATGAAGTGATTTTATTATTAATCCATAACATTGTTGTGGTTACATCTCCAAGAGGAGTCCAAGCTCCCCCGGCATTTACTCCAATAACACAAAGAGCTCCCAGTAACAATCGATCTTCTCGAGTCTTCACTAAGCGCTTTAAAATAGAAATGATAATGATAATAGAGGTAAGGTTATCCAAGGCTGCAGAGAGAAAAAAAGAAAGACCCAAAAGGATCCACAAGAGAAGAATTAGAGAGCGCATTCGACAACACTTAGCAATTACAGAAAATCCTTTATGGGAATCTATTAACTCAACAATTGCCATGGCAGAGAATAGAAAGAATATCACTTGAGCCATATCTGAAATTTCTTCAGCTAAGATCATCAAATTCGCATGTTGGATATGGGAAAAACAAACTAACCACATTAGCCCCCCCATAACTAAAGCAACAGCAGATTTATTTACCCGTACAATGTGCTCAAAAACTATTGCAATGTACCCAAAAAGAAATAAGGTACACAATTGAAACTTCAGCATAGCAACCCCTTATTGATTTTGCACTTACAGTCTACTCCGATCAAGACGTCAGGTAAAGCAGGAAAAGCATCTTATTAAACCATATAGTCCCAAGCTGCATCACTTCTAAAGAAAAACTATAGAAACCTCACGAACCATTTGACAAAGATAGATAAGAATCGAACAATGTTATCTTTCCCGGGTTCTAGCTTAGGTTATGACTATTGTGAAAACCTCTTGGTCATTCAAACATTTGATTCCTACGCTTTATACAAGTATCAAAGAAGGCTATTCTTTTAATACGTTTAAAAAAGATTTTTTAGCAGGAATCACTGTCGGAATTTTATCTTTTCCTTTTGCTATAGCAGTAGCAATTGGTATAGGTGTTTCCCCAATACAAGGTCTCATTGCCTCAATAATTGGAGGATTTTTAGCTTCAGCTTTGGGGGGAAGTCAAGTTCTCATCTCAGGGCCTACAAGTGCCTTCATTTCAATTCTTTATTGTATTGTTGCAAAATATGAAATTGGGGGGTTGTTTGCTGTCACTCTTTTGGCGGGACTTTTTCTTGTAGCTTTTGGCCTTACAGGATTAGGTACTTTCATTAAGTATATGCCCTATCCCGTAGTTACAGGATTAACAACAGGGATTGCTGTATTAATTTTTTCCTCTCAAATAAAAGATTTTTTAGGACTACAGATGGGAGAAAATATCCCATCAGATTTTATTGCAAAGTGGATAGCCTACTGGGATCATTTATGGACCTGGGATAGCAGATCTTTTGCTGTAGGATTATTTTCCCTACTACTTATGATTTATTTCCGTAATTATAAACCCCGGTATCCTGGAGTAATGATAGCGATTATCATTGCTACTGCTCTAGTTTGGCTACTTAAAATCGATATTCCAACAATAGGTAGTCGCTATGGTACTTTACCACAGTCTATACCTATTCCTACATTACCACGCTTGAGTTTAACAAAAATTCTTCAACTCATGCCAGATGCTTTAACAATTGCAGTTTTAACGGGTATTGAAACTTTGCTTGCAGCTGTTGTCGCAGATGGAATGATTGGATCTCGGCATCAATCTAATTGCCAACTCGTTGCCCAAGGAGTTGCCAACATCGGAACAGCTTTATTTTCAGGAATTCCTGTTACAGGATCTTTATCTCGAACAGCGGCAAACATAAAATCAGGAGCTTCAACTCCAATTTCAGGTCTTGTTCACTCTATTTTTATTTGTTTTATCCTGCTTTTACTAGCTCCGTTAACAGTAAAGATCCCGCTTACCTGCCTTGCTGCTGTCTTGATTTTAATTGCATGGAACATGAGCGAAATTCATCATTTTATCCATTTATTTACAGCGCCAAAAAAAGATGTTGTTGTTCTTCTGACAGTTTTTATTCTAACAGTTATGACAACAATTACCTCCGCAGTACAGGTAGGTATGATGTTGGCAGCATTTCTATTTATGAAACAAATGAGTGATCTTTCTGATGTCATTTCTACATCAAAGTATTTTGATGACGATAGCCAACAAAAAAAAGATGACATCTTTAGTAAAGCAGAGGTTCCTTCAAATACAGAAATTTATGAAATTAACGGGCCTTTCTTTTTTGGGATAGCAGATCGATTAAAAAACATTCTCAATGAAATAGTATCTCCTCCAAAAATTTTCATTTTGTGTATGTCTCGAGTACCTACAATTGATGCTTCCGCAATGCATGCCTTAGAAGAATTTTTCTTAGAATGCGACCGCCAAGGAACACTTTTACTTCTTGCTGGAGTAAAGAAAACTCCTCTAGGAGATCTTAAGCGTTATCACTTAGATCAGCTCATTGGAGTAGATCATATCTTCTCTAATACTAAAAGTGCTCTTTTGTTTGCTCAAGCTTTAATTAATCTAGAAAGAAAATCTTCTTCTTAATGCTTTCCAAGCATTAACTCAGGAACAATAAGCCGATCAAATTCACTTTCTGATAAAAACCCCAATTGTAAACACGCTTCTTTTAAGGTAAGGTCTTCATGAAAAGCTTTTAAAGCAATTTTTGAGCATTTATCGTAGCCTAAAGTTGGAGCTAGGGCAGTAATCAGCATTAAAGAATTATTTAAATATTTTTTTAAAGTAGTTTTATTAACTTGCAATCCTGATACAAAGAAATTAGAAAATGCCATCATTCCGTCTGAAAGAAGTTTCACAGATTGTAAGAAATTGTAAATTATCACAGGCTTCATTACATTTAACTCAAAGTTCCCTCGACTTCCAGCAATGAGAACTGTTTGGTGATTACCAAAAACTTGTGCACAAACCATTTGTAAAGCTTCACACTGTGTTGGATTGACTTTTCCTGGCATGATAGAAGATCCAGGTTCATTTTCAGGGAAAAAAATCTCTCCAAGACCACAGCGTGGTCCAGAACCTAAAAGGCTTAAATCTGTAGCAATTTTAGTTAAAGTACATGCAAGAGTTGCTAATGCTCCATGAGCATGCACTAAAGTATCATGACAAGATAATGCTGAGAAATAATTCTTAGCAGGAATAAAAGCCTCTCCTGTCTCTTGACGTAGATAATGTATGACTTTTTGGATAAACCCGTCAGGAACATTCAATCCTGTCCCAACGGCAGTAGCTCCTATAGCAAGTTCATACATATGTGTCAGAGAAAAGGCTACGCGTTCTAAACAGTGTGACATCTGATCGCGATAACCAGAAAATTCTTGTCCCAAAGTTATTGGAACTGCATCCATAAGATGTGTTCGACCGATCTTTATGTCATGACGAAATTCTTCGACTTTGTTATCTAAAATTTTTATCATAAATTCCATTGCAGGGATTAAGTGAGACTTCACACTAAGTATTCCTGCAATGTGCATTGCTGTTGGAAATACATCATTGGATGATTGAGATTTGTTCACATGATCATTAGGATGTATTGGAACTTTGCTTCCTAATATACCTCCATGACTCTGTATAGCGAGATTTGCTATGACTTCATTTACATTCATGTTTGTCTGAGTGCCACTACCGGTTTGCCAAACTCTCAAAGGGAAATGTTCTTCGTAACCACCCTTAAGAATCTTATCCGTAGAGGAAACTATCATATCGCAAAGCTTAGCATCTAAAAATCCTAAATCGCTATTTGCTTTGGCCGCGCATTTTTTCACCAATACAAGAGCTCGAATAATCTCGAAAGGCATCGTTTCTGTTCCCCAAGAAAAAAATTTTTGAGATCGCGCTGTTTGTGCTCCATACAACTTATCTTCAGAAACTTCTATCATACCGAAGCTATCATTCTCTTGTCGCATATAACTGTTTTCCTTATAATTAGGTTCATTTCTTTAATTACATCTCTAGATGAAAAGAAAAAATTTTTATTATTTCATCCCTATCTTTCTTCTACTTCTTTTTTGGGAAGTAGCTTCGCGTTCCAAAGCTTCTTTAGCATTTCTCTGCCCTCCACCCTCGAGTATACTCACAACCTCTCTTCACTCTCTTCCTCTTCTTCTATCTTGCTCATGTCAAACTTTAAAGGGAATCTTGGGAGGCTTTTTCCTGGCAGCAGTTTTATCACTAATCTTAGCAAGCGTTATGCTTTCTTATAAGCCTGCAAAAAACCTCTTACAACCTTTATTTGTTCTTTTACAATGTACTCCAATGTTTACTCTAGCCCCTTTAATAGTGCTCTGGTTTGGTTGGGGACTTAATGCAGTAATTGTACCCACAGCATTAACAATATTTTTTCCTCTAACACTCACTATTTATCAGGGAATAACATCCACTCCAAAAGAACTTCTCGAACAATTTATTCTACACGGTGCTACAAAAAAACAAATTTTTATAAAACTCAGGCTTCCTTATGCACTACCCCATATTTTTTCGGGATTGAAGATAGCTATGGGCTCTGCAGGTTTCGCTACGATAGCTGGAGAGTGGGTTGCCTCACAATCTGGTTTAGGAATATTAATTCTTGAAAGTCGTAGAAACTACGAAATGGAGTTAACTTTCGCAGGACTTATTGTTCTATCCCTTCTTACATTGTTTTTATTCCAAATAGTACTTCTAAGTGAAAAAATATTTTTTTCTTTGTTTCGTGTAACAAAAAGCCCCAACAAGCGAAAGTGGCAAATTTCAAAACACAAATATTTATTCCTTCTACCTGTACTTCTTGTTTTTCTACCTTTTCTAAAGCCTTCTTCTCCTAAACAGAATATAAAACATCTAACACCACTTTCATTACTTTTAGATTGGACTCCAAATCCTAACCACGCACCTCTTTACGTAGGTGTTTCTCAAGGGTTTTTTCGTAATCAAGGAATAGATCTACATATTCAAAAAAACACAGATTCAAGTTCTGCTGTTCCTCATATTCTTTTTGAACAAGTCGATATGACTCTCTATCATGCCTTAGGAATCATAAAAACTTCGATGAAAGGAATGCCTATACAAATTATTGGAAGATTAATAGACGAGACCTTGCAAGGATTTCTTTATCGAGCAAATGATCCTATTACAAAAATTCAAGATTTGAATAATAAAGTTTTAGGTTTTTGTTTAAACAACTCTAAAGACCTTTCCAGACTCTTAGAGACACTAAAAATCCACGGAGTTACACCTTCAGAAGTAAGAAATGTCAGTTCCGATCTGATTTCTCCTATGCTACTAAAGAAAATAGATTTTCTTTATGGAGCATTTTATAATATAGAAGGAGTTATTCTTTCCTCCCTAGGGACTCCTGTCAAATGCTTTCTTTCAGATACCTATGGTATGCCCACAGGACCTCAATTATTAATTTGTGCAAAGAAAAAAACCAAAGCGACTGAACCAAAGATTGTTCACGCTTTTCAAAAAGCTTTACAAGAAAGCATTGCTTTTTGCCAAGAATATCCTGAAGAAGCGTTTATGATCTATGCTCAAGCAACAGCAGATATTCCTAAAAAACTCTCTAATGAGTATCTTCAGTGGCAAGCAACTTTGCCATTATTAGCAAAAACTCAAAAACCTCTTGATGATGAACTTGTTGCTTCTCTAATTCAAGCGATTATTCAAAGACACCCAGAGCTTGCAATCCAAGCAAACTCTTTTTCTTCACAAGATATTACTGTTACCTACTCTCCAAAACTACAAGGATGAGAAAAAACATGAGCAAGACGCGTCAAAATATCCCTTAATACTTCTAAAGGTTTTTGCTCAGCATTTACATAAGAAACTTTATATTTAGGATAATGTTGTATGATTTCATCAATTTCTTTTTGATAAGTCTGCAAACGTTTTTGCAAAACCTCAACACCCACTTCATCAAGACGCCCCTTTTTATGCAAAGAACGCTGCATTCTTTCTAATAATTGAGATTCATCTTGAACCACCAAAATAATAACATGGCGAATCATAAGGTATTTATCTAACAACTTGGCTTGGCCTAAAGTCCGTGGAACCCCACTAACAAATAAATCCTGACAATCTGGAAGATATTGACCAGTAGCAATCAATCCTTGAACATAATAATACCATACAGCAATCACATCTTCATCAGGGATTAAAGCTCCAGATACAGCATATTCATAAAAAAGTTTACGAATAGGAGATTCCAAAGGATAACAACGAAATATATCTCCTAAAGAAATGTATACCTGACTACCCGCATGAGCTATAAAACTTCCTATAAAATCTTTTCCAGATCCCGGAGGACCAAACAGTATTATTGAAGAAAATGGTTTAATATACGGCTTTATTGTTTCAGCAATTTTTGCATCGATCATATCCCCCTCTAGATTTTATTATCTTAATTTATTAACTTAATTGATTATCTTGAAAAATAATAGGGTTTAAAGATAAAAACTCCTCATATGACATCGTTTTTTCTTTCTTTACCCCAAGCTTGTATTTTATTTTTAACAGCAGATATTCTTACGAACACTCTGGTTATAAACCGACTCCTTACCAATTACTCTAGAAATCGGCGATTTATCTTATTCTTAAAAGAAACTTTATTTTCTTTAGGTGCTATGATTCTTTTGTTTTGGTCTGCAAAAGGTGTCATCCACATCTTACATACTCCTCCCTGCGCCCTACAATCCGTAGGAGGAATCGTTGTTGTCCTTATAGGCATCAGAGCCACTTTACACTTAACGAAAGAAGACTCTTGGCAATCTTATCCAGAAAAGCCAACTCCCTCCTTTCCAGCTCCCTTCATTACTCCGATAACTATACCTCTTATGATCGGTCCTTCGTGGTTAGCAGCCTGCTGTGCTTTTATAGGGAAACAGTTCACCGACATGATAAGTATGCTCACTTTAGTTCTTAGTTGGGTTCTGATTGCTGGCACAACTTTTGTGCTACATATTCTTATTAATCCAAAAAACAAAAAAACTTTACTTGCAATTCAAACAGTTTTAGGACTATTCGTCGTAATTATCGGTACTCAACTCTTAGTATCCGGACTACAAAGCACTTTCCTATAAAAGATTCTTGTTATGCTGCTTACCCTACTCAACCTTAGTCTATTATTTTATGCTATGTTTGACTCCCCAGGCTCCATCCCTGTTTTTGCCCTTTTTCTTAAGAATTACTCCTATAAAAGGCAGCAACAAATAATCCTAAGAGAATGCCTTTTTGCCCTTATTTCTCTTCTACTTTTCATCACTTTTGGAAGAAAATTCTTACAGTTTCTAGATATCTCTCTTTACTCATTTCAACTTATCGGAGGTATTCTTCTTTTTTCTGTAGCACTGAAAATGATGTTAGCTACGCCTACATCTAGAGATGTAGAACAAAGCGCTTCTGAACCTATTTTTTTCCCTTTAGCATTTCCTATTATCACAGGTCCTGCGATCATTACAGCCCTCCTTAGTTACATGGAAGAAGATATTTATCCAAAAAATCTAATCTTCTCTGCAGTTATTATTGCTTGGATTCTCTCTTTGTTCACTCTTTTATGCTCCAGTTTTTTCAATCGAGTATTAGGCTCCTCTGGACTTCTTGCTTTAGAACGACTTTTTAGTTTGGTTCTGATGCTCATGTCCGTTAATCTCATTCTTAAAGGTCTCTCTATTGCTTTCAATTTAGGATTTTATGTAGGTAATTTATAATGAGAAGAAATGATCTTTGCTGGTGCGGAAGCAAACGCAAATGGAAACACTGTCATTACCCAAAAGCTTCGAAAACCTCTTGGGAAGCTAAACGTCAGCATTATGCAACACAATACAATATTATTTTGAAATCTCCAGAACAACATGCGAGAATCCGGCATGCATGTCAAATCACTAAAAAAATTCTTGAAGAGCTCTGTAAAGCCTCACAAAAAGGGGTTACAACAGAAGAGTTAGATCAATTTTCCCGCGAGCTTCATAAAAAATACGATGCTATTCCAGCTCCTTTAAACTATGGCACACCACCATTCCCTAAAACGATTTGCACTTCTCTGAATGAAGTGATCTGTCATGGAATTCCCAATTCTATTCCTCTGAAAGATGGTGACATCATGAATATAGATGTTTCCTGTATTGTAGATGGGTATTACGGAGATTGTAGCCAAATGGTAATGATTGGCGATGTTTCAGAAGTTAAAAGACAGGTTTGTCAAGCTTCCTTAGAGTGCTTAAACGAAGCAATAGCAATTCTAAAGCCTGATCTACCTCTTTGCAAAATTGGAGAGGCTATAGAAAACTGCGCTGACCGCTATGGATTTTCTGTAGTAGATCAATTTGTCGGACATGGGGTCGGCATAGAATTTCATGAAAACCCTTATGTCCCTCACTACAAAAATGGCTCGCTCATCCCCTTAGCTCCGGGGATGATATTTACTATAGAACCCATGATCAATGTCGGAAAAAAAGAAGGCATCATAGATTCTAAAAATCTTTGGGAAGCACGTACCTGTGATAATTTACCCAGCGCACAATGGGAACATACCGTAGCAATTACAGACACAGGGTACGAGATACTAACTCTTCTAGATGAATAATTTCTTCTTCTAAAAACTCTATACGTGATAACAATTTCTGAATCAAAAGAACCTCTTCTAGAGGACACTCTATATCAAGTTGTTGCTCTTTCTTCAAGGTTAAGTATTGTTCTCTAACAGCAAACAATTCTTTCCTAACAGCGGATAAAACCTTATCTTTCTCCGAGAATTGCTCTCGAAGCTGTTGATACATACATCTATAACGTTTTTCTTCTGGGTCTTCTATCAAAGATCCCTCAGATTCTTCATTTTGAGAAGAGTCACGAAGTTGTTCGAGTTCTTTATCTTTTTGTTTCAAAAGCTTTTGAAGCTCTAACATCCTTGTTTGTAAATCTCCAACTTTTTGCAAAGACTCACTAAGCTCTTCACAACGCGAAGCATAAAATTGATGCTGACGTTTTTCTTCCGCAAGCTCGCTTTGTAAAAACGCCATACCTTTTTCTTTTAAGTCTTGAATTTTAGATTCTTGACTTTTTCCTAAGACTTCTTGCTCACTAACCCAAGGAAATACTACACCCTCATCCCCAGCAACAAGATGTATATACTCATTATGTAAAATAGCATAGTCTTCTAACCAGCTATTCTTCTGATCAGACAAAACTTGTAGATCAATAGCAAGGTGTTTTTGTTTCTTGTAAGCCTCTTTCAAAAGCTCTTGACAATCTTGAAGTTCTCTTTCTAAGGACTGTGAACGAGAGACTAGCGACACGTTTTCTTGAATCTTTTTTTGAATGTCCTGTTGATATATACTTCGATTTTCATCCATCTCTCGAGTCAATTGATCCAATCTTGAAACAACTTTTTCCTCTTCCTTTATCACAAAAGTTCCTCCCAACCAAAAAAGCCCCCA
The DNA here is from genome assembly GCF_902705545.1 of Chlamydia sp. 17-3921. Taxonomy (GTDB): domain Bacteria; phylum Chlamydiota; class Chlamydiia; order Chlamydiales; family Chlamydiaceae; genus Chlamydia. Next base: position 24,497 of record NZ_CACSHH010000001.1, read on the forward strand.
AGCAATAATGAATACAGATCCTAAACCAGATATCCAGAGTCCAGGAAACAAAGTTGTTCCAATAATTTTCATACTGAAAACGATGGCAAATATCCCAGAGATAATGGCATAACCCCTTCCCTGAAAAAATGAAATTATAGGCAATGCAACGGCAGAAAAAGCTAATAAAGAAGGGATTAAAGAGGTTCTAAAAAGAGCAGCACAACCTATTCCTCCAAAAATAGATAACGAAGCCATTAAAAACGTAGACCTCGCAAAAGAAAGGCAAAACTTTTTCCTCAACACGTCTAAAGAAGAAAGCCTTATCCATTGATAAAAACGTTCATAAAACGCTTGCATGTGGCTCTAACACCCTATTCCCACTCTATTTAAGACTCATTTAAAGAGTCTTGAGCTTGCATTAATAAATAGCTAATCACAGCAGGATCTCCTTCATAGGTCATCTCTACTTGCATTTTGCCATCGGAGGACGCTCTTCCGCAAGTCACCAAAACATATGCACTTACCTTCTCGTCGAAAGTTTCTGTATCGTCACTACACTCATTCTCAGACACTCTCTTCTCCTTCTCTAGACAAAGATTTGTTATCTCATGTGAATTCTTAACGGCTGAGCAATCTAGTTTTCAAATATCTTTTATTTGCCATTAAAAACAAAACACTTAGCAAAATAAAAAATTAAATAATAATTATTTGTTTAATTAAACGTGCTTCACCCTGTTAAAATAAAACTAAATAAAAATAAAAAAAATTCATTATGTCAACGACTACTCCTATAACAACCGCAACAAGGGAAATAACACAACCCCTTGCTCCATTACCCTCACTGAATACACCTCCAGTTGGAGCTTTGCTTTTTAGCATTTACGAACTACTTTTACAAGCTATTGAAATACGACAAAAAACAGTTCTGACTCAATCGCAACAATTAAACGACAATACTAATATTCAACAACAATTAAACCAAGAAACTAATCAAATCAAGTTCGCTGTAGTAAACTCTGGAGCAAAAGAAGACGAAATTACTCGTGTACAAAATCAAAACCAAAACTACTCTGCACAAAGATCTAACATTCAAGACGAACTTGTTACAACAAGACAAAACGGACAAGTAGTCCTCTCACATGCTTCTACAAATATTAACATTATTCAGCAACTCGCCTCTCAAGACTCCACATTCTTAAAAACAATAAATTCTATTGGAAGCACAGTTAATCAACTTAACAAACCTTTAGGTTAACCAAAAAAACCAGAGAGTTTATAAAATTATGTGGACAGAACCTTTTTCTCCTCGTAAATATTTACATGCAGCTATAGAAGTACCTGAAGCAACCATTACAGGGGGTGTTAATACAACTACGGCAGACGAAATCATTGCAAAATTTGCAAAAGATTCTAACCCTCTGATTGTCACTGTATACTACGTTTATCAATCCGTATTAGTAGCTCAAGACAACCTAGCTATCATCGCGCAAGAACTTCAAGCCAATGCTTCAGCACAAACTTACTTGAACAATCAAGAAGCTCTATATCAATATGTCACAATCCCTAAAAATAAACTTAAAGATAACTCTTCATCCTACTTGCAAAACATACAAGCTCAAAACCAAGCTGTGGGGGCTTCTCGACAAGCTTTACAAAATCAAATCTCAGGATTAGGAAACAGTGCTCAAGTAATTTCCAGTAACCTCAACACAAATAACAACATTATCCAACAATCTCTACAGGTAGGGCAAGCCTTAGTTCAAACCTTCTCTCAAATTGTAAGTTTAATAGCTAACATTTAAAAATAAAGGACAACTCATGACTGTAATGCCTCTCAACACACACTCAGAAATTACTACAATAATTCCTAATTCTACAAAAATCATATCAGACTCCATTACTATAAATAAAAAGTCTGCTATGCACTTTTGTATTGCAGTCATGCTTCAATTAGCCACATCTACTACAGAGTTCAGTAAATCTATCATGGCAGTTCTTCAAGACAATACTTCAATACAACAACAGAAAACTAAAGAACTGATCAGTATTCCTTTACTTAAAGTTCCTGATCTTAAGCCAAAATCAGGAAGTAAAAAAGATGAATACACAAACCAAAATGAAATACAAGCATACCAAAGTTCAAACCAACAAATCACAGCAAACAGACAACTCATACAACAAGAATTGTCTGCAGCACAACAAAGAGCTCAAGCTAATCAAAAAGCCGTAAACGCAACTTCTACAGAAGCCATGCAAATTCTCCAAGCAACGCAATCTCTTTTATCAAGCTTGGCTGAATACACTGATAAAGCAAACTTAAGAGGTGGCTCTGCAGATTAAATCGTATAAGACTTCTAATAAAACAATCCATCTTCTAGTATAAGAAACTTAGTCCTAAGACAGGAAATATTTTCATGAGGATTATTTTCCCTGACAAACGCAACCAACCCCTATTCCTTTGTCGAATTCTCAAACAATTTCCTTTGTTTATTTTTATATCTTCTTGTGTTTCCCCCATACTCTCTTATACCCTGCATAAACTTCTTGGAGCTCCAAAAATCTTGGAAATATTAGCTCTATCTTCTCAAGGCATACGGAAATGTTACCTGTGGCAATTTGTTACCTATCCTTTCCTAACCGCGGATTCGCTATGTATTTATAAAGAACAGTGCTTCGAGGTTACGCAAAGATTCCTCATAAGAAACACTTTAGACTTTATACTTTTCTATAAAGCTGCGGATCAGCTTATTCGTAAACTTGGAGCATGGAATTTTCTCAAGATCATCTCTGTACAAATTCTCTGTACAGGAGTTGTAATTTGGGGTTTCATGTTGCTTTTTGGTAACACTCAAGCATTCTTTGGACCAGAGAGTCTTATCTGCACCGTACTACTTATTCGCGTTTTTCTCGATCCAGAAAAGCGTCTAGGATTTGGCTCCACAATTCTGACTCTATCAAGAAAATGGGGATTTCTTCTTCTATTAGGCTTTTATTTTTGCATATTAATTTTTTCTGGTTCTTACTTGATTTTCTTTGGATCTATTTTCTCTCTAGCCCTAGCCCTACTCTTCTGTAAGAAAGAAAAAATTCCTAATCCCTATACCTCTTCTTTACGCTTCTAAATCTTCATCAGAAAAAAAAGCAAGCAGCGCAGCACGAACTTCTCCGATTCCAGATAACACCCCCTCTTCAAAACGAAATCTAGGAGATGTTTCGAGTTCTAGAAAATCCATAGGCTGTAATAAATCTTCAGAAGTTATATTTGGAATAAGTTCCTCTCCTATTTTCTGAACTTTTTTATATTGATTTTCATAAATTTCATTTATCAAACATATAAGTTTATTTTTCATTTTTCTTTTTGCGTTTCTCTACAAAAAATTGTTTCATTAAACTTTCAGACTCTTCACGACAAATTCCTGAACATTGTTCTACTGAATGAAATGGATGGTCCTTTGTAAAAACATTTATCCAACTCCCTCCAGCACCTAAACGAAGATCAGGGGCTCCCCAAACAATTCTAGGAATACGTGCTAACTGAATAGCTCCAGCACACATTAAACAAGGTTCCAAAGTACAGTAAAGAATTGTATCCAGCAAACGCCAATTATTCACTGCCTCTGCCGCCGCACCTATGCATAAAATTTCTGCATGTGCTGTAGGATCTTGAAGCCTCTCAACAGCGTTATGACCCCGACCAATGATTTTATTATCTTTAACTATTACACAGCCTACAGGCACTTCATTTTGCCTATATGCCTTGTGAGCCTCCTTTAAGGCTTCGTTCATAAAAAATAGATTCTTTTCTATACTCACAATAGCTCTAAATCACTTTTGAAAAATAAAAACTTTATTCGATTTTCAAATAAATCTAATTAAAAAAATAGTCCCCTGATATCAACAAAAGCTTTTTTATAAAGCATTATCAGTGACCTTTACAACTGCAATAGAATTTTATTTATATACAAAAAACTCTTCTCTCTCTTACCAAAAGATGTACATTAACGATCTCCTTAAGTATAATCTGCTTTTGCGGTAATTTTATTTAAGGAGACATCCAAATGTCTTTGGATAAGGGAACGAAGGAAGAAATCACAAAAAAGTTTCAACTTCACGAAAAAGATACAGGATCAGCAGATGTACAAATTGCTATCTTAACTGAACACATTGCAGAACTCAAGGAACACCTTAAAAGATCCCCTAAAGACCAAAACTCTAGGTTATCTTTACTCAAACTTGTTGGACAAAGAAGAAAACTTTTGGAATATCTTAACTCTACTGATACGGAAAGATACAAAACTTTGATTGCCCGTTTAAATTTGCGTAAGTAATTTTCTCTTTCCTAAATCAAAAATCTAGGGAGACCTTCATGACTTTTGAAATAATTTCTATCACTCTCGAAGAAGGTAGAACACTGATATTTGAAACAGGGAAAGTTGCAAGACAGGCGGGCGGCGCCATAGTTGTCCGTTCAAAAGACACTCTAGTCTTTTCTTCTGTATGTGCGGCAAATCTTAATGAAATGCTGGACTTTCTTCCTTTTCGAGTAGACTATCAAGAAAAATTTTCCTCTACAGGAAAGACTTTAGGAGGTTTCATCAAAAGAGAGGGACGGCCATCAGAAAAAGAAATTCTTGTTTCTCGTCTTATAGACCGCTCCTTGCGTCCCTCTCTCCCAAATCGACTCGCACAAGATATTCAAGTGTTGTCTTATGTATGGTCTTATGATGGACAGACATTGCCAGACCCTTTAGCTATTTGCGGAGCAGGGGCAGCCATTGCGCTCTCTGATATTCCTCAAAATAATATTGTTGCCGGAGTTCGAGTTGGTTATGAAAATGGAAAATGGATTGTTAATCCAACAAAAACAGAACTCGATAATTCACCTTTTGACTTAGTTCTAGCAGGAACAGAAAACGCTATTCTAATGATAGAAGGACATTGCGCTTTCTTCTCAGAAGAGTCGATTTTGGAAGCTATAGAATTCGGGCATAAGCACATTATTACTATTTGCAAAGCTCTAAAAGGTTGGCAAGAAAAAATCGGTAAGCCTAAAAACCTCAAGGCAATTGTCCCTCTTCCAGAAGAAGTTTTAACTGCTATTGAACAACGTGTTCAAAGTCGATTAATGACTTTATTTGATGTAGAAGGGAAACAAGCTCTAGAAGCTATCTCTCAAGACTTAGAACAAGAAATTCTAAATGAGTTTAAGCAAGAAAATGAAATTTTCTCGACCTCTAACATTCAATCTGCTTTTAAAACTCTTAAATCAAACGCAATGCGAACCCTTATTCGAGAGCGTAAAGTTCGAGCAGATAAACGCTCTTTAACAACAGTTCGCCCTATAAGTATTGAAACATCTTTTCTCCCAAGGACCCACGGAAGTTGTCTATTTACCAGAGGAGAGACTCAAACAGTTGCAGTTTGTACTTTAGGAAATGAGACTATGGCTCAACGTTATGAAAACTTAAACGGTGAAGGAGCCTCTAAATTTTATTTACAATATTCTTTCCCTCCATTCTCTGTTGGAGAAGTGGGAAGAATTGGATCTCCAGGTAGACGAGAAATTGGTCATGGAAAGCTTGCAGAAAAAGCTTTGCTATACACACTTCCTGATGCCACTCAATTTCCCTACACAATTCGCATAGAATCTAATATTACAGAGTCTAACGGGTCTTCATCCATGGCTTCAGTATGCGGAGGATGTTTAGCTCTTATGGATGCTGGAGTTCCTATCAAAACTCCTATTGCAGGAATTGCTATGGGATTAATTTTGGATGACAAAGAGGCTATAATTCTATCAGATATTTCCGGACTTGAGGATCATCTTGGTGATATGGACTTTAAAGTTGCAGGAGATACTAAAGGAATCACAGCATTTCAAATGGACATTAAGGTAGAAGGTATTACCTTAGACATTATGAAAAATGCTTTAATGCAAGCAAAAGAAAGTCGTCAAGAAATTTTACGCATCATGCACGAAAACTTAGCAGCTCCTAAATCTAATTTATCTCAGTATGCACCGCGTATTGAAACTATGCAAATCAAGCCTTCAAAAATAGCAATCGTCATTGGGCCTGGAGGCAAGCAAATCCGTCAAATTATTGAAGAAACAGGCGTACAAATAGATATTAACGATCTCGGAGTTGTTAGTATTTCAGCAACTTCTCCAGAAGCTATAGACAAAGCTAAGAAAATTATAGAAGGCTTAGTTGGCGAAGTTGAAGTCGGAAAAATATACAAAGGACGTATAGTTTCTATAGTACCATTTGGAGCTTTTATAGAAATCTTACCTGGGAAAGAAGGCTTATGTCATATCTCTGAATTCTCAAAGCAACGTATAGAAAGTGTTGCGGATCTATTTAAAGAAGGTGACATTATTGACGTGAAGTTATTAAACGTGAATGAAAAAGGTCAACTCAAACTAAGTCACAAAGCAGTTCTAGATTAAAACAAAGCTTTTATTTTGAAGTTTTAAAAGAGACAAGAAGAGCTAAAATTATTTAGCTCTTTTTTTATGTCATATTTAGACCTAATCCAGGTCCATCTTGTATAGAGTCTTCTTGTGGAGGAGGTGGGGGTAAATCACTAGAAGCTTTTTTAAATAGAGCTCCTTCTTCTTTTAAGCGAGCTCTTTTCTTCTCTGGATCCCAAGAATGCTCCATGATTTCCTTAACATCTTTAGCGTCTAATGTCTCAAATTCCATAAGCATCTGAGTCATTAGTTCAACATCTTCTCGATGCTCTCTTATGATTTCCAAGGCACGCTGATATGCCGCATCTAAAAGAGCCCGTAACTCAGTATCTATAGTTTTTGCTGTTTCTTCAGAGTATGTTTTTTCATAGTAGGATCCATAACCCATGGAGGTATCAGAACGCTCATCATATGCTACAGTTCCTAATTGATCACTCATCCCCCATTCACAAATCATACTTCGAACTAATTTTGTTGCCTGAGCAATATCCTGTTGAGCTCCACTAGAAATATCTTCAAGGAAAATTTCTTCAGCAGCACGACCGCCCATAAGAACAGCAAGACGATCAAACAACTCTTTCTTCCAATAGCTGAGCTTATTTTTTTCTGGAAGAAAGTGCGTAGCTCCCAAAGACAAGCCTCGAGGAATAATAGTAACTTTATCCACAGGATCTCCGTACTTTACAGAGAGTCCAACAACAGCATGACCTGATTCATGGTAGGCAGTAGTCTTGCGCTCTTCAGCATCCATCTCAAGACTTCTACGCTCTTTCCCATAAAGAACCTTATCTCGAGCTTCAGCAACATCAACAGCGGTTACAGCAGTACGATCCTTACGGGCAGCAAGCAATGCCGACTCATTCAATAAATTTTCTAAATCAGCTCCTGAAGCTCCAGGCGTACTACGAGCAACTGCCATAAGATCTACAGTGGGATCTAGCTTTATTCTTTTCGCATGTACATTAAGAATTTCAAAACGACCTTTAATATCAGGGAGATTCATAACCACACGACGATCAAAACGACCTGGACGCAATAGAGCTTTATCCAAGACGTCAGGACGATTTGTAGCAGCCATAAGAATGACGCCCTCATTTGTTCCAAAACCATCCATTTCAACAAGAAGCTGATTTAAAGTTTGCTCACGCTCATCATGACCGCCACCTATACCAGCTCCTCGATGACGCCCTACAGCATCAATCTCATCAATAAAAATAATACAGGGAGCATTTCTTTTTGCCTGATCGAACATATCACGAATACGACTTGCTCCAACACCAACGAACATCTCGACAAAATCAGAACCCGCAATAGAGAAAAAAGGCCTATCGGCTTCACCTGAAACAGCCTTAGCTATTAAAGTTTTTCCTGTTCCTGGAGGTCCGATTAATAAAACGCCTTTTGGGATTCTACCACCAAGACTCGTGAACTTCATGGGGTTTTTCAAAAACTCTACAATTTCAATTAATTCTTCTTTAGCCTCTTCTATACCAGCAACATCTGCGAAAGTAACCTTATTTTGTCCTTTCATTAATAGTCTTGCTGGAGATTTTCCAAAGGATACAGCAGATCCATTCATCCCTCGTATTTGACGAGAAAAAACAAGATAAACAAAAATAAGCACTAAGATAATGGGTAAAAACGTGAAAAAGTAACCTAGATAATGTGGTGCAGGTTCTTCACTCTTAAAAGTCTTTTCCAAAACTAGATTACGCGGCTGATCCGGAGCTTTAAATGTTAGTGTTTTATTAACGTTGAAAGCTGCCCATTCTTCTTTCGCTCCAGCAAACCAATGAGCGAAAATCTCAGGATCTTGTTTTTCTAAAGCCCTAGAAGAAAGTTCCTGGTTATTAAAATACCATACAGCTTGGCTTAACTCATTTCGTGTTTTTTCTAGTTGAACTAGATTAATCTGATGAGCTTCTATAAGCTGCTCGTATTTCGTCAATTCCTCTCGATACAAACGAACAGAACGCAATTGAGAAAATCGTTCTCCTCCTTCAGATAAAACCAAAGACGATGAAACTTTTTCCAACTTAGTAAGAGCTTGCCCATAAAGAACATAAGCTTGTTCAAAATTTAGATTTTGAGTTAAAGAAAGTTCTACCTGTTGATAAAGCTCTTTCAACTCTCGTTTCAAATTTTCAGATCCAATCCCAAGAACTGGAGAAAGAAATTTACCTATCAACTCGTATAAATCGGAACCGAATAATTTCACTCCTTCTTCAGATCTAGAGAGAGAACGATAACGCTCTTCTAAAGAACGAAGATTTATGAGCTGATTGCTTACTGGTCCACGAATTATAAAAGGCTCTGAAAAACCAGTTTTTTCTGTCCTTGATGAAATAGTATATCCTTGTTCAGGAATCGAATAACCTGAAATAGCAGAAAACCACAAAACAGAACTGTGGACTTCTTTTTCTAAAACATCCAAACTTTTTTCGATTTCTTGAAGATCAAAAACTTGTCGATGACTTTGATCTATAAGTTCTAAATAACGATAACGTTGTAGAGCTTCTGCAGGTTGAATACTACGAAAACGACCACTAAAAGATACAAGATTATCATTTAAAGCAATTTTACGACTTTCTTCAGGAACAACCAAACGTAAATTTACTAAGTGTTCCACTTGATGGCTAAAACTTATACGAGCTTTTTTCCCTACAAGGAAATTTTGAACAGCAACAACACCAAAGACGACACCAATTAAAAGGAAGAAAAAAAAGGGAGGGAAACTTTTTTTTGACTTGGGCGTCATTTTTTTATCTTTCGACATAAACTTTCACAACTAAGCTAATCAATCAGGTAAGTAATTATTAAATATAGCAAATTTTTATTATTTTGTTTTATAAAGCTAAAAAATCAAAATGATATTTCAAAATAAATAAGATGAAGCAACACTAAGACAAAGACCTACTATTTTTCAAATTTTTTAACACATACTAAGCATAACAAACATATACTTTCTATTGTATCATTACTAGACCAGGTTTCACTATTACAGACTTATCTCGCATACGAAGAACCGCTGACGATCCCTGATATAAATGATCGTAAACTGTTTGTAAAAAATGCCTTGATACAGAAACTCCAGAAAAACTAAAAAATTTCTTGCACACCCATTTTGCTAAAAAAGACTGATGTATTAACTCTTTAGGAAGAGGAAGTTTTTGCAACTCATTCTCATATATTACTTTTGAGAGAAAAGGCTCCCCTTGCAGCTCCATATATTCTGCAAGTTCCTTAGACTCCTCAGCTAAAGCAAAAAGAGGAGAGGAAATATTCTTGCCAAAAACTTCCTCAAGCCAAGGGAATATCTTTTTACGCATTCGTGCTCGTAAATAACGTTCATCATTGTTCGTTTCATCACGCACATAAGAAACTTTCGCACTTTCTAAGGCTTCTACTAAATAAGCTTTAGAAACATGCAATAAAGGACGCAATAACTGAATTCCTTGAAAAAAAGATCTCTCCGCCATCCCCTTAAGATTACTCAAATGTGCTCCCTCTAATAAACGTTTTAAAACTGTTTCTGCTTGATCATCAGCGTGATGAGCAAGGAAAATCCCTTCAAGATTGTATTGTTGACAAAGTTCATAAAAAAAAACATATCGAAATTTACGAGCAGAATTCTCTGGATCTTTAATTGAAGAGATTTCTTTTTCTGAAGAGAATCGACGTCCAAAAAAAGGCACGCTCTCTCTTTGACATAATAACTGCAATTCTTCAGCTTCTAAAAAAGAAGAAGTTCGCCACCCATAATCTACATGTGCTACAGAAAAGCTTACCTTAAAAAACTTAAGCAAATAAAAAAGAAAAAGCGAATCACTACCGCCAGATAGACCTAGAAGATAATTTTTTTTCATATCTAAGGAAGAAAAAAAAACTTCTAATCGCTTATCATTTTTGAGTGAACAAGAAGCCAACATATTTCACATCTTATTATATGAATTATACGAAACTCGAGAAGAAAGTAGGCTTGAGAATATAAAGAACTCTACTAATTAAAGAGTCTGTTAGCTTTCTCTCAAGATCTAATTCAGGTAAGTTATGCCTATTTTATGGAAAGTTCTAATTTTCCGTTATTTAAAAACGACTATTTTTTGTACTCTGGGCTTAATTTGCGTTTCTATTATCAGCTCTTTGCAAGAAATCGTTGTCTACATAGCAAAAAACGTCCACTACACTACAGTTTTACGTTTAACCGCATACCAAATCCCTTACTTGCTCCCTTTTATTCTTCCAGTATCTTGTTTTATCTCTGCCTTCACTCTATTTCGAGGGCTATCCGATAATAATCAAATCACATTCCTTCGTGCCTCTGGAGCTTCGCAAAGAATTATAATGTTTCCAATTTTAATGATCTCTGGAGCTATTTGCTGCTTAAATTTCTATACTTGCTCGGAACTCGCCTCTATCTGTCGATATCAATCATGTAAGGAAATCGCTAATATAGCAATGACATCTCCTGCTCTTTTACTTCAAACGCTACAAAAAAAAGAAAGTAATCGAGTTTTTATTGCTATAGACCATTGTGCTAAAAGTAAATTTGACAATGTCATTATTGCCTTACGAAGGGATAATGAAATTTCAGACGTTGGGATTATCGAAACCATTATTCCAGACTCATCCAAAGATACTGTACGAGCTAAAAATATTGTTTTTATATCTAAATTCCCAATCTTTTTAACAAAAAACTATAATCCATCTTCATCTAAGGAATATTATATAGAAACTCTAGATGAGTTATTAATTCCTAAGATTACAGCAACCTTATTCGCCGGTAAATCTTATATGAAAACTCGGACAGATTATCTTCCGTGGAAACAACTTATAAAACAACCTTTAACATGCTCTCATCTACCAGAAACTTTGCGAAGAATTGCCATAGGTCTGTTATGCATTACTCTGACATATTCTGGAATGGTTCTGGGAACTCATAAGCCAAGATTTCGAAAAGTAAATTTTATATATTATATTTTTCCTATCTTAGATCTTGTCTTGTTAATAGTTGGAAAAAATACTAAAGCAGCATTTCTAGCTTTTATGCTATTCCTATTCCCACAGTTTATTTCTTGGATTGTTTTTGCTTATAGAGCTTATAGGGAAAATCGAGGATTTGCATAATGCTAATTTGGAAACGACATTTGCTAACCAGATTTTGGTTATCTCTTATATCTCTATTGTGCTTAGCGTTTATTTTTTATACATCCATTCATCATTCTTTACATGCAATTAAAGGAAGCTCATCTTCCGTGACTTCTTTAGATTCTTTAAAGCTTTCTCTATTATATTATGTTTCACAAATAGCTTTAAAAGCTGAGTTCCTTCTTCCCCAATTAGTTGCAATAGCAACAACTATTACTCTATTTTCTATGCAGAGTAGAAGAGAGGTTCTTCTTTTACAAGCATCTGGGCTCTCATTAAAATCTTTAACTGCACCCTTAATTACTTCTGGATGCATCATTACATTAATATTATATGCTAATTTTCAATGGTTACATCCCATATGTGAAAAAATATCTATAACCAAGGAGTATTTGGATCAAGGTATCTCTAGAGAACACCAGGAGAAAATTCCTGCTTTATATCTTAAAGACCTATCAGTTTTACTCTATTCTTCTATTGATCAGAGATTGCTAACATTAAATAATGTTTTTTGGATACAAAACTCTAAAACAATTTATTCTATTGAGAAATTAGCTTTCTCAACTCCTTCCTTGCCTATAGGTCTTAATGTTATTGAATTCTCTGAAAATGATTCTGGAGATACTTCTTTTTCACAATTCTTTGATATGAAAGAGTTTCCTGAAATAGAATTTGGTTTTTATGATAATCCTTTTTCTAAAATTTTCTCCGCAGGAGGGAAAAACCGTCTTTCAGAATTTTACAAAGCTATTCCATGGAACGCTTCTGGTATAGGTTTAAAGACGACTATTCCTCAAAGAATTTTGTCCTTACTCTCACAATTTTATTATATGTTAATAGCTCCTTTAGCATGTATATCCGCAATTATTATCTCTGCTTATCTATGTTTAAGATTTTCACGAACTCCCTCTGCAACGCTAGCTTACCTTATACCCTTAGGAGTTATGAATATCTTCTTTGTTTTCTTGAAAGCAGGAATAGTCTTAACAAACAGTAGCGTCTTACCAACATTTCCTGTCTTAGTTACACCATTAATTGTTCTAGCAATTGTTACACATTATGCTTATGCGAACCTTCAATAAAGTTATTTAGATAATTAACCATTTCCCAATCTTCAATATTATGATGGAAAAATGGCCTGAGAGTGGAGAGTGTTTGGCGATTTCTTCTTAAGCAATTTAAAAACTTACTGAAAATTTCAATATAGGAAGCAAATACTAAGCGGTCTCTGGCAACTAGGGTTGGGGCTAAAATTTTAGTAATTAAAAGTTTTAAGCTATGTTCATCCCAACAAGAATCTTTCGAGAAAAAAGCTAACCCAGCAATAAATACAGAGGCATAATCAAGACCATCTTTAGAAATCACAACAATAGTATTGGGATTTACATTCTCTATATTTTTAAATACTAATAAATAAGAAATCAAATAAAGAAGCAAAAGCTTATCATTCTTAAATAGAATTTTCTTTTTAGAAAAGAAAGTATCTTTAAGAACTGGCAAGCAGTGTTCTAAGAACTCATGCACAGAATCTTTCAATGAAGGAGATAAGAAAAATGAAGACGTCATTTCTGGCTTATGAAACTCATTTTTCAGAATTGTAAAAAACTCAGCAAAAGTTTCAATCTCTCCATAAGCCTTTTCAAGATTATCAAGAAGCTCTTCTGGATCAGGAAAAGAGAAAATGTAAGCATGGGAGGCATATTCTACTTGTTCCAAAGCTTCTTCTAGAACCCTACAACGAGCTCGTTCCTTTCTTGACACTCGATTTTGAATATTTAAAATCAGAGAAATAGTTCCTTGTTCTGCTTTAGTAGCTAGAAAACCAAGAAACTCTTCATTACAGGTTGCATAAAGAATAGAGCTTTGTGAAATAGGGCTTGGAGAACGTATTATATCTATTGTTAGTTCTCCCAACTTTAAAGACCCTTCCACACTTGGAAACATTCCCAAAATTAGAGGATCAAATATATTCATTCCAGAATCTAAAATTCTATCAATAGCTTTGAAAAGAGGTCCATTCGGAAACTTTGCAAACATTCGATAAAGCTCTTCATAAATATCCATAATATATTGTCCTGAAGATAAAGATTTTTTTTCTCCCTCAGGATGAAGAGGACGCTTTATCTGAGAATACAGATAATTAGCTACGTCTTCAAAAACCAGCCTACTTTCAAAAACGCTAGCACCCAAAGTTGCTGTCAACAACATGGCTTGTTTTTGCTCTTGAGACAAATTCTCCAAGTCATTATGTGAGACCTTCCACGCTTCTCTTAAAAACAAGAGGAAATCGTTAAAATAAAGCAGATTATTTTTCTTGGGGCTATTACATACAGCTGTTACTTCATTTTGAGAAAGGAACAACGCCATAACAGCATTGTGAGCTTTTTCAATGGATTTTATATTTAAATGTTTTAAGGCATCTTGGTAAAACAGCCTTAAAGACTCTTCATTTTTTGTAACAAGTAAAGAAGCCATTTTCTTTACTTCGTTGCTATTCCAAAGTAAAGTCTTTGTTAAAGGATCGTTTTCATGAACAGTTTCGTGAAGTTTATTTTGCTTATATATGATCTGTGCTAAGGAATCGTTATAGAAACGTTTATTTTCCTCATCAGACATGTAGAAAAGCTCATAAGAATGATCTTTTTTTACCTCAATAAGATTATTTAAAAAGAGATCTTGTTCTTCTATTTCTGAAGAAAGTGCTTCTTGAGTTTCGTCTTGTTTTGTATCAGAAAATTCAACAGTCTTCTGTAAGTGGGTTTGAGCCTGCTGAAAAGCTTTATTTACATCTGTGTAATCGTCAACTAATGATTGGTAAAGATCTCCTTTTTGATTTTCTAAGAAAGAAAAGATATTTTGAACTCCAGAAATAAGAAACTCTGATTCTTTCAAAACCTTGTCAGTTTGACCTTTAGGAGCTGAGCTTATTTC
>NZ_CACSHH010000002.1 GCF_902705545.1 Chlamydia sp. 17-3921
ATTTTTATAGGGACGTCTTTCTAATTTATTACAAAATAAAATTAGTTATCAATTCTATTTTGTAATAAATAAAACAGAAGTAATATAAACAACTAATCAACAAAAACTAATAATTATAAAAAATTATATATCAAAGAATAAAGAGCTTAGAGTAAGAAAAAAAACTAGAAGGAACTAAACTATTGAATATAAAAAGAAACGGAAGAAGAGGGATTCGAACCCCCGGACCCTTTCAGGTCTCCTGTTTTCAAGACAGGTGCATTAAACCGCTCTGCCATTCTTCCTTATTAAATAAACTGTCGCAAAAATCTTATATCATTTTCACAGAATAAACGAATATCTGAAATGCCATATTTTAACATAGCCAATCTTTCTATTCCCATGCCTACAGCATATCCGGAATAGATTTCGGAATCAATATTTCCATTACGAAGTACCTGAGGATGTATCATACCAGCACCGGCAACCTCGATCCATCCAGAGTACTTACACAAAGAGCAGCCTCCATGACATTCACAAGAAACATCCACTTCAATTCCTGGTTCAACAAAAGGAAAATAACTATGTCGAAAACGCAATTCAACTTCTCTTTCAAAAAAAGTATGATAAAATTCTGAAAGTAGTGTTGTCAGTTCCGATAAAGTTACATTCTGATCTATATAAAAGGCTTCAACCTGATGAAAAATGACATGAGAACGAGAAGAAATGTCTTCATTACGAAAACATAGTCCCGGAGCAACTACTTTGATTGGGGGATTTCGCTTTTTTATTTCTCGAACTTGAACATTAGATGTATGGGTACGTAAAACCGTTGTAGGATCCAAATAGAAGGTATCATGCATCTGTCTCGCAGGATGATCTTCATCAAAATTTAACAAAGAAAAGTTATTTTCTTCACTTTCTATGTTAGGAGCTTCTCGAACACAAAATCCTAAATGCATAAAAATATCAACAGTATCATCTAGAATTTTCTTAATTATATGTTTCCCTCCAATCCATTGAGACTCTCCGGGAAGAGAAATATCTATTTTTTCTTTTTGAAGTTCAATAGTTTCTTCTAAAAGAAGAGCGGTTAAAATCTTTTCTTCAATAAGACTTTCCACATATTCTCTAAAAGAATTTATAGAAACACCAAGTTCGGCTCTTCTTTCTTCAGGATTCTCTCTTATTTGATTTGCAAAATTACGAAAAATACCCTTCTTACCTAAGTAACGAACTTTAAGATCAAAAAGTTCTTTAGAAGAATCAGCTTGGCTAAGTTCAGAGTCAAACTGCTGTCGAGCGAACTTCAACTCCTCTTCCATGGCCACACACAACAAAAATTTTGAGTTTTAAATAGTTGCTTTCAAAGCTTGCTTTGCTTGTTCTGCAATATCAGCAAAACTTTGAGGATTATGAATTGCCATTTCTGAAAGGATCTTACGATTCAATATGATTCCAGCGCACTTCAAACCATTAATTAAACGGCTATACGATAAACCGTTAATTCTAGCAGCGACATTCAACCGAGAAATCCAAAGGCTACGAAAATCCCCTTTCCTGTCTTTTCTATGCATATAATTAAATGCCATAGCCCTCATGACACAGGAGCGACTTTGTCTGATATGACCTTTTCTATCCCCCCAAAAGCCTTTGGCTTGTCCTAATATACGCTTGCGACGACGTCTAGAAGCTACTGAACCTGTTGCTCTTACCATGATATAATTCCTTACCTTTAAACAAGCATCATACGTTTATACATTCCTACCTGTCCCTGATCTACTAAAGGCTGTTTAGACAAGTTTCGCTTAGCTTGTGAAGATTTTTTTGATAATTTATGTCTTTTTCCTGGACAATTTCTTTTTAACAAGCCAGAACCTGTTACTTTAAAGCGCGCCAAAACAGACTTATTGCTTTTCATCTTAGGCATAAGACTTTCCTATTTTTTCTTTACTTTTACTACCCCTGGAGCCACGACACAAATCAAAGAGCGCCCTGCTAACTTTGGTTCTGCTTCAACAAAACCAATATCTTCCAAACCTTGGCTCATTTTTTGAACGATTTTCAAACCATGCTCCGGATAGGCTAATTCACGACCTCGAAACATACACGTAATTTTTACTTTATTGCCTTTTTCGACAAAAGACCTGGCTTGCTTTAACTTAGTCAAAAAATCGTTTTCATCTATATTAGGCTTTAGCTTTACTTCCTTAACTCGGACTTGATGCTGTGCCTTTTTACTATCCTTTTCCTTCTTAGTGAGATCATAGCGATATTTGCCATAATCCATAATTTTACAAACAGGAGGTTCACTATTTGAAGCGACTTCAACAAGATCTAGATTAGCTTCTCTAGCCAAATCTAAGGCTTCTCTGATACCAACGATTCCTAGCTGTTCTCCATCCACGCCAATTAAGCGTACTTGAGGAGCTCGTATCTGTCTGTTAATTTTGAAATTTAATACCACACTCTAGTCCGACTTCTCGTTAATATGAATCGGAGGTCACTACTTATCTTCTCAAGAAAAATCTTAGCAAACCTTCTGCTTACCCCTAGTAAGAAGAGTAACATCTTAGAGTATTATCAAAAGAAAAGCAATGGAAATCAAACGTAAGATACCTCCTAGACAGAATCCTATTAGAAAAAAATTTTAAGCACATATTTTGGCTAAACAACCAAAGAAATGGAGGTTATGTAATTAAATCAAACGTTTTTTATTGCTTTTAAAACTTTCTAGTAGATAATCTTAGTTCTTTTCACGCTCCAGCTAAGCTCTCCTTAGCGATTGAATAAATTATAAGTTATTTTTTGGTGCTCATTATGGCTACACCAGCGCCAGAGAAGTCCTTAAGGGTCCTCGCCGCTTCACACTCTCAAACTCTTCCCCAACAAAAAATGCGGGAAATAGTTTTACAAATGCTTTATGCATTAGATATAGTCCCCTCATCAGAAGAGGGGCTCGTCCCTCTTCTGATGAAGGAAACAGCTGTTGCACAAAAACATGCTCTTATAGCTTTAAGCTATTCTAAGCAAATTATAGCAAAAGCATCGGAACTTGATTCTCTCATTAGTAAAACAATTAAAACACCTTTTGAGAAATTAAACCTTATGGAAAAAAATATTTTACGACTTACTCTATTTGAATATCTATATGGTGAACCCATTCATTCTTCTATTTTAATAGCTGAAGCTACGAGACTTATAAAAAAGTTCAGCTATTTAGAAGCACGATCTTTCGTGCAAGCTGTTTTAAATGATATTTTTCGCTTGGCCACCCCTAAATCCTATACCGGTAATTCTTTAGTTTGTTGTTCCTCTAATTAAATTATTGAAGCTTTAAGTTGAACGAATCTACTACTCCCAAATTTCCTTTCTCAGTTCGCCGTAGTGTTTGGTTAAATAAATACTCTACATTTCGTATTGGGGGACCTGCAAACTATTTTAAAGCAGTTCATTCCGTAGAAGAAGCTTGTCAGACTATCTGTTATCTTAAAAAAATAAACTATCCATTTATTGTTCTTGGCAAAGGTTCTAATTGTTTGTTTGATGATCGAGGATTTGATGGTTTTGTTCTTTATAATGCGATTACAGGCAAAGAATTTTTACCAAAAATGTGTCTTAAGGCATATTCTGGACTATCTTTTGCATCTTTAGGGAAAACTTCTACATATAATGGTTATTCGGGACTAGAATTTGCTATAGGAATTCCTGGATCTGTTGGCGGAGCAATTTATATGAATGCAGGAACGGCAGAGCAAGACGTTGCTTCTATTGTTAAATTTGTAGAAGTCATTAATGACCAAGGTAATATTCTTACCTATACTAAGGAAGAGTTAGAATTTTCATATCGCAAGTCCCGTTTTCAACAACATCATGAATTTATTCTATCAGCAACTTTCCAGCTTACTAAAAATTTTTTAGCTCCTCATGAAATAAAAGCAGCCTTGCAACACCGGATGACCACCCAACCTTATACTCTACCTTCTGCAGGTTGTATCTTTCGCAATCCTCCAGGAGGAGCTTCTGCAGGAAAACTTATAGATGAGGCAGGACTTAAAAATCTTAGTGTTGGCGGCGCTAAAATTTCTCATGTTCATGCAAATTTTATTGTCAATACTGGAAGAGCTACTTCTAATGAAGTCAAGAAACTTATTGAAATAATACGTTCAACACTCAAGATTCATGGTATAGAACTCGAAGAAGAAGTCTGTATAGTTCCTTACCGCCTTCCTTCTAATCTTTACAATTCAGAGAACGAAGTATCAGTAATTTAGGAGCCTTCGATCGATTCATCACATGAAATGAGCTTACCTGCCAATGTTGTGGATCCAAATTCGTTGCCCATGCTTCAATAGCTAAAGTTTCCCGCTCCCCTTCTTCATGCCCAGGATAACAAACTATAGTTATGACTCCTTGAGGAACAAGAGCTTTCAAAGCACTTTTTAAGCTTCTTAAAGTCGTTGTTGTTAAAGTTGTAATCGCTTTATTTCCTTTAGGAAAATAACCAAGATTATAATGTATTAATTTTATTTGAGTTTCTGAAATTTCCTCATGAGAACGCTTCTTAAGTTCTATAATAGACCGCTCTTCTTGAGTTAAAGACCGTTCAAAAAGCGTTTTAGCGCTTTCCAAAGCTTCCTTTTGAATATCATAGGCTACAAGTTTTCCTTGCCCTTGGAGTAATCTTGCAAGAACGAGGCTATCCCATCCGTGTCCACAGGTAGCGTCCACAACAGTATCTCCAGGGACCACTATTTCATGAAAAACCTCATGAGACAAACAAACAACATTTCCATCAAATAATCTTCGTTGTTTAAACATCAATATGCCTATTGCAAAGATAGTATTTTCTCAGTACCATGGTGCTAAAAATTGGGGTATTAGCTCAGTTGGTTAGAGCGTCACGTTGACATCGTGAAGGTCAGCTGTTCAAGTCAGCTATATCCCAACGTTTTTCACAAATTCTGTATAGAAAATAGATAGTCCTTTAGATCTCCAAAGATTCTCAAACCAAGACCCACCATAACTTTCTAATTTCCTACAATAATATGGTTCGGGAAGTATAGGTGTAAGACTTTGTTTTAAAACTTCAATAGCCTCTTTTAAATAACCCTCTTCATCTGTAGCTAAAATAAGAGCGGCTTTGTTTTGCATAACTTTAACAAGATCTTTTACGAACTCTGGATGAAAAAGTCTACGCTTACGGTGTCGTTGTTTTGGCCATGGATCTGGAAAATTTATAACAATACGCTCTAAAGCCTCAGAAGGCACGTAGTATTGAAAAAACGTCTCGGCAGTTCCATATACTATTCTCAGATTAGTAATTTGGCTGTTGGACATCTTAGACCAAATCTTCCTAACCCTATCAAAACGTTGTTCAACAGCAATCCAATTTATCTGAGGATAAATTTGTGCCTGAGCAACAATCCAG
The DNA here is from genome assembly GCF_902705545.1 of Chlamydia sp. 17-3921. Taxonomy (GTDB): domain Bacteria; phylum Chlamydiota; class Chlamydiia; order Chlamydiales; family Chlamydiaceae; genus Chlamydia. The sequence continues at coordinate 5,411 of NZ_CACSHH010000002.1, forward strand.
TCACCGTTTCCAGAACACAACTCACAAGCTATCGGAAGCTCATTAAAGAACATTTTTTCCCACAAAGATGTAGCAAAACGATAATGATCCGAATAATGCTTGGGAACAAAAAGTACTCCTCGGTCAATACAAGGCGAGCGCTCTTCCCATGTAAAAGGGAGATTTAAATCACGAGGTTTCACGAAAAAACAATAAGAAACTGACACAAAAAGTATAAAAGCTCTTCTAGTTTTTCTCTAAGATTTTTTTAAGGATAGAAAAGCATTACACTGCAATTACACAGTGTAATGAAGATCTATGAACCAACTACCAACTCAAACTAGCAGAAGTTTGATACTCAGTAACCCGAGTTTCAAAGAAATTTTTTTCTTTATTAAGGTCTATGGTTTCACTCATCCATGGGAAAGGATTTTTCGAGTTATATATAGGCTTCAACCCAATTCTCTCTAAACGACGATCCGCAATATGACGAACATAATCTATAAACATCGAGGCCTTCAACCCAAGAATACCTCGAGGTAAGCAATCTTTAGCATATTCAATTTCAAGATCTACAGCTTTTTCTATAAGAGCAATAATTTCTTCTTGTAGTTCTAGAGACCAAACTTCAGGATTTTCTTCTTTAATACCATTGATCAAATCGATACCAAAGTTTAAGTGAATCGTCTCATCTCTAAGTATATATTGATACTGCTCTCCAATCCCAGTCATTTTATTTTGTCTATGAAAAGAGAGAATCATAACAAAGCCACTATAAAAGAAAATTCCTTCCATAATAATGTAATATCCCACCAAATTCTTAATAAATTGGCGTAATCCTTCTATAGAATCTGTAGAAAAATTTGGATTTAAAACATCAACAGTTAAGGTCATTTGGAAATCATCTTTTGCCTTAATAGAGGCGCGCTCATTATAAGCATTAAAGACTTCGGCTTCATCAAGACCTAAAGATTCACAAATATAAAGGAACGTGTGAGTATGAACAGCTTCTTCAAAAGCTTGACGGAGCAAATACTGACGAGACTCAGGATTTGTAATATGCTTAAATATAGCCAAAACAATGTTATTTCCTACTAGGCTCTCTGCCGTACTGAAAAATCCTAGATTCAATAAAATTACACGACGCTCATCCTCTGATAAACCATTAGACTTCCATAATTCAATATCTCTTGCCATAGGAATTTCTGTAGGAAGCCAATTGTTAGCACAACCATTGAGATAGTGTTCCCAAGCCCATTTATACTTAATTGGAACTAATTGATTTACATCAACTTGGCTACAGTTTACCAATCGCTTACTATTGATATGTACACGTCTTAATTTCCCATCTAAAATATCTGCTTTCATTGCATTACCTCGCTTCTAGCATTTACTGACAAGACTCACAACCTTCTTCCATAGAACAAACTGTAGCCTTTTTTACTCTTTCAACGACGATACTTGTGGATGCCGAAGCATTCTTCATCCAACGAGGTTGAATGCCTCTCTTATTAATATCTGTAAAAGACTTCTCTACAGATGTTGCAGCAAGAGATCGTAAATAATAAGTAGTTTTTAATCCTTTTTTCCAAGCAGTTAAATACATGTTGGATAATTTTTTACCGTTTGGTTCGGCCAAGTATAGATTCAAAGCTTGTCCCATATCAATCCATTTTTGCCGTCGAGATGCACATTCGATAAGCCACTCAGGCTCTATTTCAAATGCTGTCATAAAAATCTTTTTCAAATCATTAGGTATTCTTTCAATTTCCGATAAAGATCCATCGAAATATTTAAGATCATCTAGCATGTCTTCATCCCATAAACCTAAGCTCTTTAATCTCCGAATAAGGTAAACATTTGGAATCGTAAATTCACCAGATAAATTAGATTTTACGAAGAGATTTTTATAAGTCGGTTCTATGGATTGTGTGATACCAATAATATTAGAAATTGTTGCTGTAGGGGCTATTGTCATAAGATGACTATTTCTTAATCCGTACTTACGAACAGATTCGCGAACTGGAGTCCAATCTTTTCTGCAGGAAGTGTCCATAAGGACATTATGCTCTCCGCGCGCTTGCTTCAAAAGATCTATAGTATCTATTGGCAATAAACCACGATCCCACTTAGATCCTTTGTATGAAGAATACACGCCTCGTTCTTTAGCAAGTTGAGAGGAAGCCATTATAGAATAATAAGCTACTAACTCCGCAACTTCGTCTGCAAACTCTACAGCATCTTGAGAAGCATAGCTTATACTCTTTTCATACAAGGCATCTTGAAAACCCATAGTTCCCAATCCAACAGCTCTATGAGTTAGGTTTGCTGTTTTTGCTTCTGGAGTAGGATAAAAATTTAAATCTATGACGTTATCTAAAATTCGAATAGCTATAGAGATAGTTTCTGCAAATTTTTGTTCGTCAATTTTACCATTATCGAGATGCTCTATCAAATTTAAAGAGCCTAAATTACAGACTGCTGTTTCTGATTCAGAGCAGTTTAATAAAATTTCAGTACATAAATTCGAGCAACGAATAACACCAACATGATCTTGAGCTCCACGAATATTTGAAGGATCTTTAAAAGTTAACCAAGGGTGTCCTGTTTCATAAAGCATACTAAGCATTTTTCGCCAAAGAACTTCTGCTTCTATCTTTTTATAGAGTTGAATTTCTCCCGTCTCAATTTTGCGTTCGTATTCTTCATAGAGTTTTTCGAATTCAAGACCATAGGCCTCGTGTAAACCAGGGACATCATCTGGACTGAAGAAAGTCCATGTACCTTTTTGCTCCAACCTCTTGAAAAATAGATCAGGAATCCAACTGGCGGTATTAATATCATGTGTTCGTCGGCGTTCATCTCCAGTATTCTTACGTAATTCTAAAAAATCTTCAAAATCTAAATGCCAACATTCTAAATATACACAGGCGGCCCCTTTTCTTTTGCCTCCTTGATTGACAGCTACTGCAGTATCGTTGGCAACTTTAATAAAAGGTATGACCCCCTGGCTTTTACCGTTAGTTCCTTTAATTTTAGCTCCTCGAGCACGAACACTCGTCCAATCATTACCGATTCCTCCAGCCCACTTAGAAAGAAGAGCGTTGTCTGATATTACTTTGTAAATGTGTTGCAAATCATCTTTTACAGTAGAAAGATAGCATGAACTTAATTGTGAATGGCGCATACCAGAATTAAACAGAGTTGGAGTTGCAGGTGTATAGCGAAATGTAGAAAGTAAATTATAAAAAGTAATTGCCCAAGCGGTTTTATTTTCTTCATTTAGAGCTAGTCCCATGGAAATTCGCATCCAAAAGATTTGAGCAGTTTCTAAATGACGACCATTATGCTGATTAAAATAACGATCAAAAAGATTTTGAACTCCCATATAGGAAAACTTTCGATCTCTAGATAAATCTAAGACTTTTGCTAGGGCATCAAGATCATATTCTGTCAATTTAGGATTTAAACGATAATTCTCACCTTCAAGAATGTACTTTTTAAAATACGCTCTATGAGATTCTTCTAAATCTGGGGATATTGCACAACATCCCGTAGTTTCTTGATAGACAACATCAAAAAGCAAATCCGCAGCAACAAAAGCATAATCAGGCTCTTTTTCAATGTTTGCACGTGCAGCCATAATACAGGCTGTAACAACTTCAGATTCTTTGATTCCAGAAAATAAGTTTGCAAAAGCCATATTAGCAAGAATTCGAGAACTTGTCGTTTCAGGAAACCTTTGACAAGCCCAAGCAAGGCGATTTTCTAAATCAACTTTGGTTAAAAAATACTCTGTTTGATCATCTCTTACAACTCGATAAACTTCATCTTCAACAGGAACTATTTTCTGATCTTCAGAAAGTTTGTTTTCTCGAGCTCGAGATCGAGTTTCTCTATATAAGATATAATTTTTAGCAACATCATAGCATCCTGCAATCATAAGCTGCTTTTCTACGATATCTTGAATCATCTCAATATGGATAATATTTTCTAACTCAACATGCTGCACTAAGACTTCTTCAACAATTTTTAACGTAATCTCGTTAATTTCTGATAACGTCGAAGATGGAGTCATCCCTTCAATCTTCAAAGTCGCACGAAAAGCCTTTTCCAAAGCGGAAGAAATTTTCATGGGATTAAATTTTGCATGGCTTCCATCTCGACGAACAATTAAAACGCATCGCCAGGAACCTTCTCTCTGGTCTTTACGTTGGTCTCTATAAACAATATAATCCCTAGCAATGTCCTGTAAACCACTAACATAGAGTTGACTCTCAACAATATCTTGAATTCTTTCGACAGTAACGACTTGACCATTAGAAATTTTTCCAACAACTTCGCTAACAACATTACGAGTAATTTCTGAAATAGACTCTTCTAAATCCTTAGGCAAAGGGGAATCCCCTTCTAAACTTCTAGAGTCTCGGAAAGCTGCCTCCAAAGCTTGAGAAATTCTATCTTGATTAAATGGAACAAACATTCCATTACGTTTAACGATAGTATAACGCTTTTCTTTGATCGCAACCATAACTCTCCCAAAAACCAGGTTTTTTGACTTTTAATTTTAGACTTACCCGCACGTAAGGAAAACTCTTCGCAACAGCAAAAAATGTCGGAGCGGTTTTCTTCACCAACTTAAAAAATATAAGAAAAAAACTCTTGTGAATCTAGAAGTCATTTCTCCCAGAAAACCCAATATGTAGTGAAACATTGTGCGCCTATCCACCATATATAGGAATTGGAGGCGTTTCCTGCAATTGAAAAATTGTATCTTTCTCGGCAAAAAAAATCTTTCCTCTGAATATTTTTTCAACCGATGGAAGTTACTTCCATGGACTGCAAAAACTTGTTGATTTTAGAAAAATGTATTATGCTAAAGCAAAAAACTTCGGCATATACCATGGTAGAATCAGACTTTGGAGGAAGAGGTAAACGTCGCGTAGTCACTCCTAATGCTATTACTGCCTTCGGACTATGTTGTGGGCTTTTTATTATTTTTAAAAGTGTTTTAAAAACCTCTTCCTCTTCCGAGCTATTTCATCGTCTACAAGGTTTATCTCTTTTGCTTATTAGTGCTATGATTGCTGATTTTTCTGACGGTGCTATAGCACGAATTATGAAAGCCGAAAGTGCTTTTGGCGCACAATTTGATTCCCTTTCCGATGCTATAACCTTTGGAATCGCACCACCTCTTCTTGCAATAAAAAGCTTAAACTGCATCTCTTTTGGAGGATTTTTCTCTTCTCTACTCGTGATAACATCCATCATCTATTCACTATGTGGAGTTTTAAGATTAGTACGTTACAACCTTTTTTCAAAATCTACGGATATAACTCGAACAGGATGCTTCATAGGTCTTCCTATTCCAGCAGCAGCTGCAAGTATTGTTTCCTTAGCTCTGTTTCTTGCTTCTGACGAAGCTGTATCTTTTCCTATAAAAGTTCGTGTTATCTTAGTTTCATTCGCTTTATTATGTATCGGAGGATTAATGATTTCTCCGTGGAAATTTCCTAGCATAAAAACCCTTCACTTTAAGGTTTCTTCTTTTCTCCTTGTTATCATGACAGGATTAATAGCATGCCTTTTATTTTTAGGACTTGTTGATCACTTTGTTGAAGTATTTTTTCTTGTTTCTTGGTTATATATTTTGATAATTTTCCCTATCTTTGCAATTACCCATAGAAAAAAGAAAAACTAAAACAATGGCGACACAACATCTTGCTTATATTTTTTTAACTGTCGGAATATTTTTCTTTGGATATTTTCTGGCATCTTGTTCTTACAATAAAAAGAAAAATCTCTATCTTGCAAAGATTCATAAGTTAGAACAAGAAAATCAGATTCTTCAAGCAACAGTAAATTTAAATCGACAGCAAGAACAACTTATGGAGGACTTTAATAATCGCCTAGTAGTATCTTCTCATAACTTAATCAAAAACATGAAAGAGGAAGCTCAAAATTATTTCGGCGAAAAATCCAAATCTATAGAGTCTATCTTATCCCCAGTTCAAACAACGTTAACAGCATTCAAACAAAATTTAGAAAAGTTTGAAATACAACATGCTGAAGATCGAGGAGCTTTAAAGGAGCAAATGGTTTCTCTTTTAGCTGTTGAGAAAAAATTAGAACAAGAGACACAAGCTCTTACGAATATTTTAAAACATCCAGGTTCTCGAGGTCGATGGGGGGAAATTCAATTAGAAAGAATCTTAGAACTTTCTGGAATGCTGAAATATTGTGATTACGATTCTCAAACGACAAATTCTCAAGCATCAGCTCGTGCGGATATTATTATTCGCCTGCCTCAAGAACGCTGTCTTGTCATAGATGCCAAGGCACCTTTCTCTGAAACATATTTTTCTTTGGATGAAAACCCAAATAAAACTGATCTTGTAGATAAACTCAAAGAGCACATAAAAAATTTAAAATCCAAAAGTTATTGGAATAAATTTCATTATTCTCCAGAATACGTCATCCTTTTTCTTCCTGGAGAGAGTTTATTTCATGATGCTATTCGGTTAGCTCCAGAGTTAATAGATTTTGGAGCAGCATCCAATGTGATTCTTTCTAGCCCCCTAACTTTACTAGCACTACTAAAAACGATAGCTTACATGTGGAAGCAGGAGAATCTACAAAAGCAAATCCAAGAAATAGGTCTTTTAGGAAAAGAATTGCATCACCGATTACATGTTGTCTTTGGACATTTTCATAAAATTGGGAAAAATCTCAATCAAACAATTCAGAGTTATAATGATATGGCAGCAAGTTTTCAGCATCGAGTATTGCCAACACTACGAAAATTTGAAAGCCTAGAAGTAACGTCATCGACACATCATATTGAAGACCCTATTCTGATACAAAATACAACAGCATCATTTCTTCCATCTGGTGAAGATTCGACCTTTACACCTATAGAAAATTCTTAAAAAATTTCTATAAAGCCATGTGAATAGAAAAATCTTCAGGAAGAGAAGAAGAAGAGTTTCTTAGCATTTCTTCTCCAGCAAACGAGATAAATGTAGTAAGATTTTTATTTCGAGATAAATATCTATCCACTACTTCACATATATGCTCTTTAGTTACTGATAGTACCGCATGACGAAATGCATGACGCAAAGATGGGACTCTCCCACATCGAAGTCTATAAAAAGCCGTTGAGGCTCGATTTCCAGGAGCTATTGGAGAATCTAAACTCTGAATTACTCCCAAAATACCCTCGTGAATATCTTCCTTAGAAAAATTTCCAGCTGCTATTTCTGAAATTCCCTGAATGAAAGTCTTATAACTTGCTGCAATTTCAGGATCACGATAACTATAACAATATGCAGAGCCTCGCCCTAAATTGATTGCAGCACCAGAACCATAAGCTCCACCTTGTTCTCGAATCTTTGTGTGCAAAACAACATTATCTAAAATTTCAGCAGCAATTGTTAATGCTGCAGCATCTGGATGATCGTAAGGAAGATCCCCTATAGGAAAAGCTAACACATTAAATGCAGCTCGGACAGGAATATGCAATCCTTGAGAAGAAATTTTTAAATCAAGAGAAGGGTTCTCCCAAGGCTTAGGAACAACTACTGCATGCTCGAAAATGCCATAAAATTCATTTTCATGAAGATGCTGGTAATTTTGAGAACTACCACTAATAATCAGCTGTCGTTTTCCTGAAAAACATTTTGTAAATAAGGTTTGTAGAATAGCAATAATCTCGTCAATCTTTTGATCAAAATTTGCAACAAGATCTCGAATTTTATTTACATAAGGAAGACCTGTAGCAAGATAAGACATTGCTGCTGTTACAGATTTATCTGCACACGCCATACTAACAGCATAACTCATAGGACTATTTCTCACACTGTTCGTTAAAGCTTCATTATGCTGCATTAATAACTCCCTGATCCTGGGAACATCACTAAAATCTACTCCTAAGAGTATATCTTTAAATGCCTGAAATAATTTTGGAGACTTTGCAGACAAAGCTTTACCACGAATACTAATAGAAGGAGATAAAAGAGTATTCTTATTTGCATGAGGAGAGAAATCATAGGAAACATCTATCCCTCCAGTATGTTCTAACAAAAATTCTAATTGTTGTTTATAAGATCTTCCTCCACATCCTAATTGAAGCATCAAAAAGACAAGTAATCGTAACCAAGGTAATTCCTCAATAGAAAGAGGAGGCATATCCATAACAATATCTACAAAGATCAAGTCATTCGTGAAACAGTTGTGGTGTAAAACCTCTCCTCCAGTCATGACATCTTTTTCTAGGCTAAACTCTTTACCAGAACTCGGCACTTTATCTAAGGAAAAGTTTGGCAAAACGTGATCAAGGTTCTCTTCTTGAGCTTGATATTTTTCTAAGGTTTTAATATCTGCTTGAATTTTTTCAATATCTTCAGAAGAAAAATTTTGTTGTATTCTTTGAAGAAGAGAGAATTCCTCCTGATTCTCTTTAGAAACTAGCTCCGCATCAGGAATTAATATCACTCGAGCAAAATGGGAATTATCCAAGAAGTGCTTACGAATAAGCTTTGGAAGATAATCAGGGACTTGCAATCGAGAACGTAAATCAGCAAAAAGACTATGAATTCTCAAACCATCCTGAGGAAGGCCTCCATGCTGCTTTAATAAACCTGATCGAAAGAATAAGGACAAACCATAAGGCAATGAATATCCTGCAATTTCTTTTCGTGCAAGTTCGAGTTGATGAACAGCTCCTTCTACAAGATTTTCAGAAATACCTTCTCGAAGAATTTCCTCAAGACTTGCAAAGATCCATGCTTCAAGTTTTTGGGCACCTGAAGGAGAGCATCCTTTACATACTAGAGTTATGGGAATTTCTCGAATTTCACTGTCTATCCCCATATCAGCTTGCTTACAAAAACCTGACTTCAATAAGCGACTCTTTAATGGGGCTGCATCAGTTCCCATAAGAACAACTTCTAAAACATGCAAAGCTAAAAGCTCTTGTTGATCAAGTATAGAACAAGTTAACCAAGAGAGACCAAAAAGGACTTTATCTTCATCCTTATTGTCAGAAGGGTATGTTGCGATTTCTCGAACAGGCTCCTTGAATCTCTTTTGTAAAGGAACAAAAACGGTTTGTTTTTCAAACTTCGTTACATGACGTAAAAGCTTTTCCTCTAAAAAATCTAAGTGCCTAGAAGGCTTGATATTTCCGTAAAAATAGAATAAACAACGATTTAGAGAATACTGGCTCTGGTGAAAACTTCGGATGTTCTCCAGAGTAAGAGAAAGAATCTCTTTTGGATCTCCTCCAGAATTTACTCCATAAGTCACTGAAGGAAAAATAGCAGCATTTAAAGCTTCTGAAAGACGAGCCTCTCCCGACATCATAGCCCCTTTCATTTCATTAAAGACGACTCCGGTGTATGACAAACGGTTCTCTGAAGAGAAATCGTACCTCCAAGCTTCTTGTAAAAAGCTATTTTTTGTCAGCAGGGGGTGGAATACAGCATCAATATAAACACTAAGAAGATTGTAAAAATCTTCAGGAATTTGAGATGCAGCAGGATAGCAGGTGAAATCAGCTCCTGTAAAAGCATTCATAAACGTGTTTAAACTACGTCGTGTCATGGAGAAAAAAGGGTCACGGACAGGATAATTTTCAGATCCACACAGTACCATATGCTCTAAAACATGAGCGACTCCATTAGAGCTTTGAGGACATGTTCGAAAACAGATGTTAAAAACATTTTCATCATCATCATTGATAATCATCATGATAGAAGCTCCTGAAGGCTTATGTTCTGCTTCAATAAGCTTACTTTCTATCTCAGGTAAGTCCTGACTAGATTTGATAACAAAATTTCTATAAGAGTCTCCAGCCTTCATACCATTGCCTAAATTTCTTGCTGCTGAGGGCATCTCAGGTCGCTATTTTCTAACAATTGTCGCCTAGGAACTTTAGAAATCCTCCTATGCGACAAAGACAAATTAAGTTACCTTGATATTATTTTCAATCATTCGTCAGGAAATTTCATGCATCAAGACTTTGATTATTTTGACCTTCATTATAAAAGTTTCATAAAAGACTTTGCGAGTTTTTTAAGCTTTCCCTCACTATCTTCTGACCCCAGCCATCTTAATGACTGTAAAAAATGTGCCGAATTTTTGATAACACAACTATCTGATATTTTCACTATAGAACTCTGGGAAACGGAAGGCCATCCCCCCATCATTTATGCCTCAAACAAACAAGCCGGCCCTGAAAAGCCCTCTCTTCTTCTCTACAATCACTATGATGTGCAACCTGCACATATATCTGATGGATGGTGTGGAGATCCTTTTACTTTAAGGCAACAAGGAAATTATTTCTATGCTCGAGGAGTCTCTGATAACAAAGGTCAATGTTTTTATGTTTTAAAAGCTCTTCAATACTATTACAATACCCGAGGAAGCTTCCCTATAAATTTAATTTGGTTAATAGAAGGAGAGGAAGAAAGTGGAAGTTCATCATTATTTTCCTTAATAGAAAAGAAGAAATCTCTATTAAAAGCTGACTACCTTCTTATTATGGATGGAGGACCTTCTTCTGCAGAATATCCTTCAATATGTGTTAGTGGCCGAGGATTAGTGACATTGAAAGTCCATTTACAAGAAGGGACTAAAGATATGCATTCCGGAATCTTTGGAGGTATTGCTTACAATGTCAATCGTGCTCTCGTAGAGATTCTTAGTACACTTCATAAACCAGACAATTCTATAGCTATTGAACATTTTTATGATGACATTATCCCTATAGAGGAATCCGAACATCCTGATTCTCTGGTTTCCAATATTATTAAAGAATGTGAAGGATCTTTAGGCTTTCATCCTTCGGGTTATGAAAGTTCATACACTCCAGAAGAAGCTGCAGCATACCGCCCTGCATTAGACATTAATGGTATCACAGGAGGCTACACAGGACCTGGTTTCAAATCCGTAATCCCTTATCAAGCAACAGCGTATATATCCTGTCGTTTAATTTTTGGTCAACAGCCTGAAAAAATAGCACAACTTATCATAGATCATTTAAAAAAACACACTCCTGCAACAATGAAATTCTCTTATGAAATTCATTCAGGATCCGAAGGATGGCGCATTGATCCTCGATTACCAATCGTTCACTTGTTACAAAAAATTTACAGCGAATTGTATCAAAAAAATTGCTTAAGACTACCAATGACAGCGACGATTCCTATTGGGCCGACTTTAGGAAAGATATCGCAAGCAGCGCCAGTAATTTGTGGAACATCGTACATTAGTGACAATATTCATGCTGCGGAGGAAAACTTTTCCCTAGATCAATTAAGAAAAGGTTTTATTTCAATCTGCCGACTTCTTGATGAGTTATCTAATATCTGAAAAGATATCCCTTACTCTTCAGGTTTTAAGGCAACAAAACGAATAATTTCTCCTTGGGAAACCATCAAAAGGATACTATCATTATTAGCAACATCCTTTAATACAGCATTAAGTTCTTCTATAGAAGAAACTTTTTGTCTATTTACGGCAAGAATAAGCTGTCCTGGAGCAATTCCTGATGTTGCAGCTATAGATCCTGGCTCTACAGAAACTATTAAGACTCCTTTAGTAGTAGGAGATATTCCCAACTTCTTAGCATTTTCTGCATTAAGATTCTGCACTCGAATACCTACACGTTGTAAAGAAGAAATCCCATCTTCTTTAGGAGCTTGAGCTATTGTTACAGAAATTTCTAAAATTTTACCTTCACGAACAACTTTAAGAAGAACTCGAGAATTGGGACTCATCAAAGAAATAGCATTACGGAAAGTACTCAAAGAATCGACTTCCTTACCATTATAAGCTACAATAACATCTTCTTGTTTCAAACCGGCTTTATCTGCTGGAGAACCTTTGACGACATCTGTCACTAGCGCTCCATAAATTTTTTCAAGTTTATAGCAAGCTGCTAATTCTGTATCTATGGGTTGTAAAGTTACTCCTAAGAATCCTCTAGTTACTTGACCCTCACGAATTAACTGATCAATGATTTTATTTGCCATAAGACTTGGGATAGCAAATCCAATACCGATGTATCCCCCACTTCCACTTACAATAGCAGTATTAACTCCAATAACTTGACCATCTATATTTAAGAGAGGCCCTCCAGAATTTCCAGGATTAATAGCAGCATCAGTTTGAATAAAATCTTCAAAATCTGCGATATGAAGTTGATTTCGTCCTTTAGCACTGATAACACCAACTGTGACCGTAGCCTGAAGACCAAAAGGATTTCCTATAGCAATTGCCCAATCTCCAACATTTAAATGATCTGAGTTTCCGAAGGTTAAATGAGAGAGTTTTTCTGCTTTAATTTTGATAACTGCAAGGTCTGTTTTAGGATCTTGCCCTATAATCGAAGCTGCATACTTTTGGCCATCGTGTAAGGTAACATGAATTTTTCCTGTATTTTCAACAACGTGATTATTGGTGACGATGTATCCATCTTCTGAAACAATAAAACCAGTTCCTCGAACAGTTTCTTTAGACTGAGGTCGTTCTCTTTGAGATGGTAGACCAAAGAAGCGATTAAAAAACTCATCATTGAAATAATCGAAAGGGTTTTCATGTGATCCCCGACGTCCTGAAGAAGGATTCACAACTGTCATATCGCTTTTTGGAAAACTTTCGATATAGACGACAGCAGGAGTAGCTTTAGCGGCTACTTTAGAAAAACCTCCTGAAATTTCTTTTAGAAGAACATCCTGAGGCAATTCGGACACTCGATTATCTTTTTTAGAAAATGCCAACCCAGAGGAAGGAGTGACTATCACACCTAAACAAGCAACTACAGCTAAAAATAAATGAGATTGTTTAGTTATCATTTTTACTCCGGTAGAGGAAAATTATAGATATTCTTAATATACGAAAACCACTGTACCCTCCAGAAGTCTACTTATGCGAAAGTACAGAAACGTCAAAGAGCAAATTATATGTTACCAAAATATTACTACAAGGGGATTTTCAGAACTTATATGATTTTTTTAGGGGAAAAAGCCTGTATTTTCGATCAATTTCTAAAACTCTATAAAAAATCTTATTAAGATTATAAACCAAAAAAAATACTTTCAACAACTTCTCCTATCATAGCAGGAGATTCTACAACAGAAACACCCGCTGAACGAAGAGCCTGTTTTTTAGATTCTGCATCTCCAGAATGATTAGAAATGATTGCTCCAGCGTGACCCATACGCCTTCCCTTTGGCGAAGAAGCTCCAGCAATAAAAGCAATCACAGGTTTACTACAATGAGATTGTATCCATTCTGCGGCTTCTTCCTCAGCACTCCCTCCAATCTCTCCAATCATAAGGATGCACTTTGTTTGAGGATCTTTTTCAAATTGGATTAAGACATCTATAAATGATGTTCCATTTAAAGGGTCTCCTCCAATACCAACACACACACTTTGTCCTATTTTACGTTGGGTCAATTGCCAAACGGCTTCATATGTCAAAGTTCCAGATCGCGAAACTAGTCCAACATTTCCTGAAAGATGAATATATCCAGGCATAATACCAATTTTACAAACCCCCGGCTTTATTACTCCAGGGCAATTTGGGCCAATTAGCTGAGATGAACTTTTTTTCATTATACTTGCAACTTCCAGCATGTCACGAACAGGAATCCCCTCAGTAATGCAAATAATCAACTCTATTCCTGCCTCCTGAGCTTCGATAATAGCCTCTGCAGCAAAAGGAGGTGGGACAAAAATCATTGTTGCTTGACAACCTGTTGCTTGTTTAGCATCTAATACAGAATCATAGACAGGAAGATTTAAATGTTGAGAACCTCCTTTACCTGGTGTAACTCCTCCGACAAAGTTTGATCCATAAGCAAAGCACTGCTCTGTATGAAAAGATCCAGCTTTCCCGGTAATCCCTTGGGTAATAATAGGAAGATTCTTGCTTAGCAAATGAAACATTTGATTCCTATAATTGGCTTAATGTGACAGCAAGCTGAGCTCCTTCTTGCATAGAGGAAACAAATTGACATGCTATTCCGGATTGTTGAATGATACTTTTCCCAAGATCCACATTTGTACCTTCCAAACGAAGAATTATTGGTATGACATCTGTTCTTGCAGCCATAACAGCAACAAGTCCTGAAGAAACTACAGAACAGTCCATAATCCCTCCAAAGATATTTATAAAAAGGACTTTTACGTTCTCATCAGATAATACTAAAGACACGGCTTCCTGAATTTGTTGAGAAGAAGCACTTCCTCCTACATCAAGAAAGTTTGCAGCAGAACCACCATAGAACTTCAGGATATCCAAGGTACTCATCGCAAGTCCTGCACCATTAACAATACAACCGATGTTTCCATCAAGAGCTATGTAAGATAAGTCCATTTGTTTAGCTAAAACTTCTCTAATATTTTCTTGAGAAGGATCGTAACAAGCCTCTAAATTCGGGTGACGATAAAGAGCATTATCATCGATAGTAACCTTAGCATCTAACACGACAAGTTCGTTAGAAGAGGTCAATACTACAGGATTGATTTCTAGCAAAGAGGCATCGTTATCATAAAAACACTGAATGAGTTGTTTTATTAGATTAACACCTTGAGTTACAAGATTCCCAGTCCATCCCATAAATATAGAAATTTTGCGTAACTGGTAATTATAAATTTTCCCAAATGGAGTTAATCGAAGAACTAGCAGCTGTTCTGGAAAATTTTGAGCGACTTCTTCAATATCTATACCCCCAGATTTCGATAACATTAGGGTTGGACATTGAAGTTTTCTATCTATGACGACTGCGAGATAATATTCTGCTATGATTTTTATTAAAGGAGAAATCAACACTTTTTCTACAGGTAAAGAATCTCCAGAAGTTTGGTTACTAATAAAACGCATTCCTAAAAGTTGAGTTACAGCCTGTACCATCTTTTCTGGAGATTTTGCAATAACCACTCCACCATTTTTTCCTCGACCTCCGGCATGAACTTGAATCTTAACGACACCAGCATCTATCTTAAGCTCTTCGCAAACTTGATGTACTTCGGTAACGGAAGAGATTACGCGATAAGGAGGGATAAGTACATCGTAAGAAGTTAAAAGATCTTTAGCTTGGTACTCGTGAAGATGCATAAATTACTCTTTGAATTTTCCTCCTTATCTTGTATCATCTTTTTTACTTCAACTAACTTTGCTCTAATTAATGTTCAAATTCTTTAGAAGTAAGATTCAAGCTTTGTTTAAGAAAGATCTTTCTACAGATCTTCTAGAACATACTGAAAAACTTTTCTATGAAGCAGATTTTGGAACAGAGCTTACTGAAGAGTTATGCTCTAGGTTATGTAAAGAAAAAAAACTCGATGAAACCAAAATCAGAGAACTTGTCTCTAATGTATTACGAGAGACTTTAAAACAACTCCCTATTTGCAAACCCCCGCTTACTACAACGCCTTATGTTTACTTAATTTTAGGCTCTAACGGCTCTGGGAAAACTACAACTGTTGCGAAGCTTGCGAATTTTTATCAGCAACAATCCCAAAAAGTTATGATCGTTGCTACAGATACGTTTCGTGCAGCAGGTATGGATCAAACTCGTTGTTGGGCAGAGAAGCTTGGATGTGGTTTTGTTTCAGGAAAACAGGGTGGAGATCCTGCAGCAATAGCGTTTGATGGGATACGGGCCGCCATAGCACGAGGATATGACAAAGTTATTATAGACACTTCTGGTCGTCTTCATACTCATACAAATCTAATGAAAGAACTTTCTAAGGTGGCCTCAGTATGTGACAAAGCTCTATCTGGAGCTCCTCATGAAGTTCTTATGACATTAGATGCAACTTTGGGAGGAAATTCTGTTGAACAAGCTCAAATATTTTCCTCTGTAGCTCCAATATCTGGGCTTATCCTAACAAAAGCTGATGGTTCTGCAAAAGGAGGAACTTTGTTTCGAATTGCAAAACTTTTGAAAATCCCAACAAAATTTATTAGTTATGGAGAATCTTTTGAAGACCTTCAAGAGTTCCATATAGACTTTTTTCTTGAGAAATTATTTTCTACGACAACTGCCGAAATTTAATCTCGATTTCCTGAAGAAGAAAAAATTTGCAACAGATACCAGAAAACCATGATAACATTGCAATACATTTTCAAAGCCATAACTAAAGAAAGTTTGTAACTTACAACACTATCATCTCCAACATTAACAGCTATACGCCGTATTGCTTGAGCATCTGTAGCTGTTAGACCAACAAAAATTACAAGTCCCACATAGCAAATTAGCAAGTAGAAGAACGGTACAGAAACAAATATAGAAATAATGGCAAAAAGTATCGTCACAGCCATTAAGCCAAAAACGGCAACCATTAAAATTTTACTCATTTGTGTCAGATCATTTTTTGTGAAAGCTCCATAAAGAGCTGCCAATCCAAAAACTAAAGCAGCAGACCCAAATGCGGCCCAAACTACACCTCCACCATACTGAGCTGCATATACTGGAAGCAGAGTTCCAAAAAACATCCCTTCTAAAACAGAATAGGCTAAAAAAAGCCCCATTACGGAGGATAAAGATAAGGTTTGTATTTTTGAATTAATGAAGAAGGAAATACCTAAGGTTCCAAAACACCAAACCCACCAGAAAGCAAATAAACTTTTATATAGATCTGTACAGTAAAGTCCTAAACTTACAAAGGCTGTAACAGCAAGTCCTGCCGTCATCCAACTATAAACTCTAGAAACAAAAGTTCCCGGCAGACGAGATTCTTGTATATAGTCACGATCGTACAATCCCATATAATCTCCCTAATAATATTTTTATAATTTTAATAATAAAGACTTACTACATTAATTACTATGATCAACAACATCAGTATTAAAGTAATTCTTCCTCCTGGAACCAAATGTTTTTCCGAGTAGCGTACCTTGCCATAACGGCCTCTCCAAACCATCCATATAGGGAAAAACCCTATTATTAAAGCGGCTCCCAATCCTCCAGCATAATTAAGGCACTTTAAAACGATTTCAGGATAACATATTGACCAGGAAAGAGGTATAATGAATGTTAAAAAGAAAATAGAAAAGCTATGAGTTTTTTTATTCCATTTCAAACCGTCCGCTAAGAAATCCATAACACCTAAAGCTACTCCAACAAAAGAGGAAACTAAAGCAAAAAAACCAAAAAGCTCTCCTAAAATATAGATACTGGAACACTGTAAAGTTTGTTTTAGAGCTTCAACAGCAGTAAAACCTTGAGTTTTTGCAATATTCAAAATACTCAAAGGAACACCACCAAGCACTATGGCTTCCCATAAGATGTAAAATCCTAGGGGGAGTAGGCTTCCCAAAAAAATTGCTCGACGAACATTCCGAACATTTTTATCCATATAATAATACAAAGTTGGAACGACACTTTGAAAGCCAAATGCAAGAAAAAGAATAGGTAAACCACTTAGAGAAGATTTCCAAGAAGAGTGGCATAAAAGATTTAATTGTATTTTTCCAAAACCGAAAACACAGAATGCTCCAAACGTTAATACAAGCCCAAGCATAAGGATACGATTGTAGTAATCTATGATTACTGTTTTCGACAAAAGGATGGGACACATCAAACAAGCGAAAGCCAAAGGTCCCAAATGCCGTATCCAAGGGCTTGCATCCCCTAGACAACCGAAAACACGAAAAAAGATGTTTCCTCCCTCACAAAAATATGCTATCAAAAGAGAGTAAAAAAGAAACAAGTAGACTAGGCACATCATAACCTTACCAACTTGTCCTAGGGTACACTCTGCCATTGAAAGCATATTCACTTGCTTCTTATCTTTAAGCCAGGTCATTACTTCAAGAAGATATAATCCTGAGGTCATCGAAAACAACCAAGAAAGTATATAAAGCCATGTTGCTGGGAAAAATCCTCCTTCAGCAGTCAATACAGGAACAGCTAAAACACCAGCGCCAATGGCGGTCCCTGCTATAAGCAAAGATCCTCCTATTATTTTATTCGACACAATCTCCTCTTAAAGTAAGCACTCTTAGCTTAGAAATAGCTAAAAATATTTGTAAAACAAGTCTTCAACATTTACTCAACTGTTACAGACTTTGCTAAATTTCTAGGATAATCTATCTCGGTCCCTTTGTCCAGAGCCATGGCATAAGCCATCACTTGCCCCGCAATTGAATATAAAATTGGAGCAACCAAATTATGGCTTTCAGGAATATAGATTTGTTTATCTGATACTGCGGCAATATCTTTATTTTTTTCAGAAGCAACTGCAATTACATGGGCGCAACGAGCCTTGACTTCCATGATATTTCCAACCATCTTCTCATAAACGATAGAATCACCACAAAAAACAATTACCAGAGAACCTGGATGAATCAAAGCTATTGGACCATGCTTCATTTCTCCTGCAGGATAAGCATTTGCTTCGACATAAGCGATTTCCTTAAGCTTTAGTGCAGCTTCCATAACGACAGGATACATAAATCGCCTTCCTAAGAAGAGAAATTTCTCCTCCTTATGATAAGCATGAGCCCAAGAAAACAAGAGATCATTATCAAGAAGCTGTCGACATAAATGAGGAAGATCCTTCAATCCTTGAATATAACTTTGCTGCTCTTCAAAAGATAATCTTCCACGAGAAGAGGCTAATTTTAACCCCACAAACATGAGGAGCAAGAGCTGAGAAGTAAAAGCTTTTGTTGATGCGACACCAACTTCCATCCCTGCTTCTAAAAAAAGACAATAGTCTACGCCACTTGCTAATGCTGATTCAGGAACATTACATATTCCTAAGATAGATGCGACACCTCTTTGTCGTAGTTCTTTCAGAGCTGCAAGAGTGTCTGCAGTTTCTCCAGATTGACTAATTAAAATAGCTAAAGTTTTTTTACCAATGTACGGATGACGATAACGAAACTCTGAGGCAATTTCTACATGAACAGGAAGAGGAACTATCGATTCTATGATGTATTTTGCCAAATATCCTGCGTGATAAGAAGAACCACAAGCAACTATGGAAATAGTATCGAAATCTTCTATATTCAACTCTGATAAAAAATGAGGCAGAAGTCCTCCTCCCTGAGGAGCGAGATACTTATGAATCAAGTGATCTAATACATCTGGCTGCTCATAAATTTCTTTGAGCATGTAATAACTATAACCCTGCTTATCTACAGGATCTTCACTGTAAGAGACTTGACGAATTTCTTTAGTAATTTTCTTTAGTTTGAAATTGTAAATTTCTATAGGAATGCCTTTCTGAATAAAAGCGATCTCTCCTGATGCTAAAGATTGTATATTTTTTGTATGTTTACAAAATGCTCGAGAATCAGAAGCTATGAATGTTTCTTGATTCTCTCCTAAACCTAAAATCAAGGGGCTATCTTGTGATGCACAGAGTATTGTATCTGGGAAATTCTTGTGTATTAAAGCACAAGCAATACTTCCTCGCAGTTGTGATAATGTCCAAGAAAAACTATGAAGAAGATCCTTACAAGATTGATAGCGCCAAGAAAATAGCTGAACGACAACTTCTGAATCTGTTTCTGAAGTAAAGCAAACCCCTTGTGCTTCTAATAAAGCTTTCAACTCTTTAAAGTTTTCAACAATCCCGTTATGAACTATTGCACAAGAGTTTTGTTCATCAATATGGGGATGAGCGTTTGCTACAGTCGAGGCTCCATGAGTAGCCCATCGAGTATGACCAATTGCTAGTGACGCAGAAATTTCCTCATTGTATAAAGAACTTGCTAATTCAGAAACACGACCAACAGTTTTCTTTACAAATAATTCCTGTTGTTCAATGCAAGCTACACCAGCAGAATCATAACCACGATATTCTAAACGAGCTAAGCCTTCTAAAATAAGAGGAAGAGCTTTCTTGGAACCCAGATACCCAAATATTCCGCACATAGTTTACCTTATTCAATAGCTCCAGAGCCCAATTCTAGGTTAACAATATCTACTAGCATTTTGGCAAGACAGTCTACCTGATGCTTTTTTGATCCCTCAACCATAACTCTGCATATATTTTCGGTTCCAGAATATCTTAATAATATACGTCCTGAAGAGCCTAAAGTACTCTGAATATCTCTTAAGGCCTCTTGTATCGAAGGAAGCTCTTCTAAAGGTACTTTTTTTCGAACGGAAACATTGATTAAAGTTTGAGGACTTTTTACAATAGCCGAAGTGAGGTCTGATAATGTAGACTCACTTTCGATCATAATCCGTAATACCTGTAAAGCAGAGACTATACCATCGCCTGTCGTGTTATAATCCAAAAAGATCATGTGACCACTTTGTTCTCCCCCTAAAGAAGCTTCATTTTCTAGCATACTTTGCAATACATGCCGATCTCCAACAGGAGAGACAAGAACATCTATGCCTTGACTTTCTAAATGTTTTAGCACACCAAAATTTGTCATAACAGTTGCTACAACACGATTACGACGTAAAAGTCCTTTTTTCTTAAGGTCATTAGCACAAATACTTAAAATCATATCTCCATCAACAATATGTCCTTTCTCATCTACCATGATGATCCGATCTCCATCTCCATCTAAAGCTATTCCGATATGCGCTTGGTACTCTATAACAGCTTTTTGAATTACTACAGGGAAAAGTGCTCCACAATTCTCATTAATATTCACTCCAGAAGGTTCACAGCCATAACAAATTACTTCAGCATCTAATTCTTCGAAAACAGAAGGGGCAACTTTATATGCGGCTCCATGAGCACAATCTAAAACGATTCTTAATCCCTTTAAAGTTCTTCCTTTTGGAAAAGTTGCTTTGGCGAATTCTATGTAACGTCCCAAAGCATCAACAACACGTTTATTTTTACCTACGGCGTGATCTTCTGGAAGCAGTCCAAATTGAGCTTCACTAACCATCTCTTCTATGCGAGTTTCAACTACTTCAGAAATTTTAAAACCTTCAGAAGAAAAAATTTTAATTCCATTATCCCAATAAGGATTATGAGACGCAGAGATCATAATTCCAGCATCCGCTCGGTAAGCTCGAGTAATAAACGCTACACCAGGAGTTGGAATTGGTCCCAGAACAAGAGTTTCTACTCCCATAGAGGTTAATCCAGCTATTAACGCGCTCTCAAACATATATCCTGAAAGTCGAGTGTCCTTACCGATAACAACACGATGTTTCCCAGATCTACCTTCCAATAAAACTCTAGCTACAGCTTTTCCTAGCAAGGCCGTAGTTTCTACCGTCATAGGCTCAAAATTTGCACGCCCACGCACACCATCTGTACCAAAAAGTTGCTTTATTTCTTGGGCCATGTTCATCCTCTATTCTTCTGAAATTCTCTGTGTGTTTATATAAAGGGTTAGATAAATAATAAAAGAAAATACACATTCTTAGTACAAGGTCTTACTTTGGAGTTCTTTTCTCTTGAAAACTTTTAGATTTTTGTTATGTTCAGGCCTGAGAAAAGAAAGCCCTTTCCATCCTTAAATCTTTTTTCTTCCAAGACTTTTAACCTTTAATAACTATAATAAATGTTCTGTAAAAATAACATCCTCTTCGGTAGAGACCCGGACTTGTTTAAAAAAAAATCTAAATCCTCACTCACTCCGACTATTTATTCAGCTTCAGATCATAGTATCCAACTTAGCAATTTTTCTCCCCAAGCACTGTCTGTAATAAAAACTCTACGCAAAGCAGGTTACGCAGCTTATATAGTTGGGGGCTGCATTCGAGATCTTCTTCTTAACACTACACCCAAAGATTTTGATATTTCTACATCTGCAAAGCCAGAGGAGATTAAAGCTCTTTTTAAAAATTGCATTCTTGTTGGGAAGCGTTTTCGTCTAGCCCATATTAGATTTGCGAATCAAATTATAGAAGTTTCTACATTTCGAACAGGGAACACTGAAGCAGATTCTCTTATCACTAAAGATAATCTTTGGGGAACTCCAGAAGAAGATGTTTTGAGAAGAGATTTTACTATTAATGGTTTATTCTATGATCCTGCTGAAGAAGAAATCATAGATTACACTGGAGGCGTGGATGATTTGCGCAATCATTTTTTAAGAACTATCGGAGATCCTACAGTTCGTTTTAAACAAGATCCTGTGCGTATGCTTAGACTATTAAAGATTCTTGCTCGCTTTCCATTCATTGTAGAACAACAAACACAAGAAGCTTTAATTGCCTGTCGTTACGAATTAACAAAAAGTTCTCAAGCTCGAGTTTTTGAGGAGCTTATTAAGATGCTCAATTCTGGGGTTTCTGCTTCTTTTGTCCGTTTACTAAGAGCCAATCACTTACTTGAAATACTTTTTCCTTACATGGATAAAGTATTTCACCTTAACCAAACTTTAAAAGAGCAAACTTATGCTTATCTCGAGGCCTTAGATCATAAAATTCAAAAAAAAGAGAGGATCTATGATCGACATCAACTGCTTGCAGTATTTTTATTTCCCATTGTGCATTTCAATGTACGCTACAAGTGCAGTAAACACTTAGGTTTGTCGTTAGCAGCAATTTTTGAATATATTAAAAACTTTTTAGAGAATTTTTTTGCAGATTCATTTACGAGTTGTTCGAAAAAAAATTTTATCCTTACAGCTCTTATTCTTCAGATGCAGTACCGTCTTACTCCGCTAACGCTAACAAAAAAAATATATTTTTTCAATCGCAAGCTCTTGCATCACGTACGCTTTTTAGAAGCTATTTCCCTATTAGAAATTCGTAGTTTAGTTTATCCAAAACTTACTAAAATATATGCTGCTTGGATGCATCATCACCAAGTACATCGTAAAAAGGAATCCCGTTCCTAAATTAATCATAGTAAAAATGCTGCCTCAAAACCTTATACACACTCTGTATCCTTTAGGCTTAGTTGCAAATTTCTTTTTTGGAACAGCATTCATCTTACAATGGTGGAAAAACAAGCTCTATAAAAATTCTTTTATTCCAAAGATTTTCTGGAAGCTCTCTTCCGTCGGTGCCGTGATGATGATTTTTCACGGGTTTATTCAAAACCAATATCCTATAGCCCTGCTTCACGCCATCAATTTAGTTATTTATTTTAGAAATTTGAATATTGTATCTTCTCACGCAATTTCCTTTCAAAAAACCTTAACAATAATCATAACGTCTCCAATACTAGTTCTACTATTTTTTCTTATTTCTTCGTATTTAGACCCCACTACACAATGGATGGCGTCTCCAGACGTTCTTTGCCTCGACTATTCTCCTATAAGCATATATTGGCATCTTTTAGGAAATTTTGGCCTTTTTGTCTTTTCAGCACGATTTCTATTCCAATGGTATCATATAGAGCAAGGTCATCCTTCTGAAATTCCTGAAATCTTTTGGCAAATGAGCCTTTTAGGAAGTCTACTATCCCTTACTTACTTCATTCGTTTAGGAGACCCTGTAAATGTTTTAAGTTATGGTTGTGGATTATTTCCCCCTTTAGCGAACCTTTATCTTCTTTACAGAAATCGATACTTAAAGCCCTACTCCTCAAATCATTATTTTCTTTCTTCTGGAGAACCTAGTGGGGACATTCTCGGGAGTAATTTCATGCAGGCACTAACGTCTCTTGATTCCTCCATAACCTATTCAGGTATTGGTGGACCTCTGATGCGAGCTCAAGGATTAGTTCCTCTTATAAAAAGTGAAGAGTTTCACGTCTCTGGATTTATTGAAATTTTTTTAGCTTTTTTTTCTTTATTTAGAAACTACCGAAAAACTTTAAAAGCTATTCTTAAGGAGAAACCTGGAACTGTTGTTTGTATAGATTTTCAAGACTTTCACGCTGTTCTTATTCGTAGTCTTAGAAAAAAAGGTTATAAAGGAAAAATTTTTCAATATGTTTGCCCAACCATTTGGGCA
The DNA here is from genome assembly GCF_902705545.1 of Chlamydia sp. 17-3921. Classification (GTDB taxonomy): domain Bacteria; phylum Chlamydiota; class Chlamydiia; order Chlamydiales; family Chlamydiaceae; genus Chlamydia. The sequence continues at coordinate 29,240 of NZ_CACSHH010000002.1, forward strand.
TGGAGACCTAAAAGAAAACAAGCTTTAGAAAAGTACCTTGATGCTCTTTTTGTAATTTTACCCTTTGAAAAGGAACTCTTTTCTGATTCTTCCTTAAAGACAGTATATTTAGGTCATCCTTTAGTTGATATAATAGAGAATCATCAACACAACCCTTCTTGGAAAAAAGAATTATCTCTATCTCATCGACCAATTATTGCAGCGTTTCCAGGAAGTCGTCGTGGGGACATTGAGAGAAATCTTAGAGTACAGGTACAAGCCTTTTTATTCTCATCACTAGCACAAACACACCAACTCTTGGTTTCTTCTTCAAATCCTAAAAATGATTTTATTATAAAAAAGATTCTTGAAGAAGAAAACTGCAGATATAGTGGTATTGTTCCTGCAACGTTACGCTACGAGCTTATGCAAGCTTGTGACTGTGCTTTAGCAAAATGCGGGACCATAGTTTTAGAAACTGCATTAAATAAAACTCCAACAATTGTGACATGCCGACTCCACTCTCTAGATACTTTAATAGCTAAACATATTTTTAAGATTTTTCCTCCAGCCTATTCTTTACCCAATATCATTATGAAATCTGTGGTTTTCCCTGAATTTATAGGTGGGAAGGAAGACTTCGATTATAAGGGAGTAGCAGCAGCACTAGAGATCCTTATGCAAGGTAATCATAGAGAGCAGCAAGTAGTAGCTTGTAGACAACTTTGCAATACAATGAAAACGGGTGTAATTTCTATTCAAGAGTTTCATAATTTGTTCTATAAAATTCCAGAACAACGATCCTTTTTTAAATCTTGCGTACAAACTAGCAATTAAATTATTTGGGTTTGTAATTCAATAAAATCTAAAGAACAAGAATAAATAAAACATAAATGCGTTATCATATTGATAAATACTTATTCTTTTCTTTAAAGTATTTGTCAAAACTTTATATTCTGTATTTTATGGCTATCATAGGGTGTTCTAATTCATCAAATCTACGACAATATGAAAAGAGACCCAACCAAATTTCTGAAGAAATTTCATGTGTGAAAGTTTGGATAAAAAAAACTAATTTTTTCAATCTTTACAATTCCTCTTCAAAAGTTTTTCAAAATATGTTTTGCGTTAAGGACACACCTTTTCGTAATAAATGTTTTCCAAAAACTTTAATTTTTATTGCAGCACTCATCACTGCTGTCATTCTCTATCTTTTGTTTTTGCCAATCCATCTTCTGCTTTTAGGGATCTCATGCTGCCGTGTTTGTGAACCAAGTAAAGATAAGAGAGTTCTTCTAACCCGTGCAGAAACTCCTTCACCCACTATAACGACATTAATAGGAGAAGAGCAACAACGGGTTAAAGAAATTAAAAATTTTATAAATGATCTTCTTACAGACTCTGAGGGAAGGCTTAGAAAGTTTAATATAAATATGAGCCCAAGTTCTCTTAGAAAATCTCCAACACTTTCGCCATTTCTAAAAGACTTAACAGAAACTGTAGTGGCAGCTTGTGATTATAAAAAACTCAAAGAAGCTTTAATAAAAGTTGATGCCTGGGATACCAACTGGTCAAATATTATGATACCCTATTTTGAATCTGTGCAAAGAGAAATAGGGCATCCTGATCAAGAAACTTTTCCAATCTTAATGCACTTTCTCCTTCGAGCTTTAAATGATCCTGCCATTTCAAAAAAAGAAAAACAACAATCAGCACTATTTATCAGTAGCTCTGCATACGCGTGCAAGCCAACTTGGGCAGAAGTCACATGCCGAGCACTTACAAAATTATATAGTAAGTCGGATCTTGGAGAAAATCAGCTGCTTATTTGGGTTCAGGAAGTAAAAGAAAAACTACTCTTAATGCTCCATGAAAATAGAGCTCAACTACAAGAATCTCGTTTTGAAACATTAAATCCTGCAGAAGGTCAATTTGGACCTGAAGAATGGCATATAATTAACGGCATGAAACGCTTGTATGGAGAAGAATTTGGACTCATGATTCATCATCTCCAACCCAACCTAATGAAACTAACCCTAAGACAGACGGTAAACGATCTTGAACAAGAACAGTACAACGAGCTTTGCCAAACATTTAAAATAACTTATCAAAATTATGGCATGCAACTCATTCAAGATGTTTTGCAAATATATCGCTCCGCAGAACCCTCAGTACAAACCTTAGTTCGTAATTATGCCTTATCTTTAGTTGAGGCAGTTCTATCCTTACCAGGAACTTCAGCAACTCACACAGAGATTTTTTTGGAATGCTTGTGCGACGAAGATACCTATGATCTTAATGAAAAAGGCATAGCTTACCTTTTATTTATATTAGAAATTATTCAGCTTCCAGAATAAGAAGTCTTTTTTAGTCATAGCACTAATAATTTTAATTTTAAATTAGCATAAACTAGTATCTTTTCCAATAAAACCTTAAATTTAGCTTTTATCTCTTTTAACCATACGTTTAAAAAAGCATTCTATTAATTAAAATTATAAAGGCTGTTCTTTTAACTCTAAAAACTTTTTGAATAATTAGAAAATTACTCGAATGCCAGCATTTATATCTAAAGTATTGATATGTTCTCGCCACTCATAATTTACTCCAAAGTGAGTGCTAAAATAAGAACTCCACTCTGTATCATTATTAAATTGTGCTCTTATAGCTTTAGGGGAAACATCTGCGCCCATTCCTTTCCAAGAGAATACTGCTTCTGGCAAGCTTATAACCGACTCTGGCTGTTGTCTATATACGTCAAAGATATAGGTAACACTCAATCCATTAACTTCGGAGTGAGATCCTCGAGAATAGTTTTGTTCTAAAGTCAGCCCAACAGGAATTGCAATATTTTCTAAGCGTCCTTGCTGAAAAATTCTTGCTTCATTCCCGATTTCTTTGACTTCAGGAAGATCTATACGAATGTATTCCACTTCAGCAAAAGGAACAAATGTAGAAACGATTGCAGAGATAAACTTACGAGGATTTACAATATAACGATAATCTACTCTCACATCGGCTAAAAACCCTTGAGAATTCCAGTTTGCTGAAGAGCTACCTAAACCTGCATAACGTGTTTTAAGGTCATTAGCAACTTGACCATAAACAAAAGATCCTTTGAATAGCCATGAACCAGAGAGAATACTTAAATAGCCAGAGCCAATATAACTAGAGGTATCACTTCGGGCATCATAAGACGTGCTACTTGTATAACCTAAACATTGAGAGAAGGATCCTCCAATTAAAAAATCTTCTATCAATTGTGTGTCCATCCCGACAATGTATCCACCGACACGATGAGTGAATCCATCAATTTTCGTTTCACTTGAACAATTTGCGAAAGTTCCGAAACCTGCGCCCCAAATATTTGTAGAGAAATCTAACTCCATTCTCTGTGTTGTCATATTATGAAATTGCTGTTGCAATTTGATGGCTCGAAGATCTTCTCCTACCCCCCATAAAGTATTTAATACAAGAGATCCTTGTTTTTCTGGGTTAAGATTATAACCTGTAGGTTCCCAATCAATAACAAGCTTACCTTCCTCAACTCTAGCTTCTGACCAAACTCCCGCATGTCCATAGGTTTCTGCAGACATTTCTGGTAAAGCAATATCCACTTTTATATTGGACAGAGAGGCTTCTGTAACAGGAGATACGACATCTTTTAATGATGTAGAAAATGCTATCAAAGAAATATTCTTAGGAGAACTTAGCAATGAATGATTTTCATAACCTAAACCTGTAGAATCAACTATTTTAAGACGCACATCTTGTAAACCTTCTACAGAATCCACTGGAACGACAACTTGAGGTGGAAGAAGTTCATCTTTTTCAAGAGATTCAGAAAACGAAGATATGTCTATAGACAAATTATTAAGATCTAAAAAAGCCAAGGGTTCTAATGCTACAGAAGAAGCAAAATCTTCTGAAGATTTTGGAAACCTCGAAGCTTCTTCCTTAGGTATAATTAAAGACTTAGTTTCCTCTTTACTTAAAAATTTATCATAAATTCGTAAAGTAGTTCCGGCTTCTAATAAAATCTCACTTCCAAGTTCTTGCTTCAATCCTCCTAGACATAGCTCAGCATTACCAGTTAAAGCAAGCGTTCCTCCTTGCAAAATAGCAGTTTGTGGAATTTTTGAAATTGCCTGAGAAAACAATATTGTCCCCTGATGATCTTTTTCTTTTGAGTTAAAGAACAAAGGATCATTCAAAGGATTTCCGTCAGACCCTTTTCGAATAACAAGATTTTCAAAAGTAATCCCATCTTTGAAAACTATACTTCTTCCAGAAGCAGCAGACAATTCACGAATTTTTGATCGTGTTCCTGCAAGATAAATTGCTTCAGAATCTCCATTAAAATTAATATTTCCTTGGAAAATAATATCTCCCTTAGAAGCCTGCAAAGACATGGAACCTCCTTCAGAAATTCTGACAGCAGCTCCTGTTGCAGCTCTATTATTATAAAAAGCTACCAAACCATTTTCTGAAACATTCAACTCTTTAGTATGAATAGCTCCACCACCATAGCGTTTATCTTTTTCAGAAATCGCTACAGTTGTACTGTTACCTGAGAAAATAATATTTCCAGAATTTCCCACAATGGAGACAACAGCATTACTATCTTCAACCTTTTCTCCAAAAGCATTTCCAGAAGTAGATTCTAAAGACCCAACAAGAATAGCTCCACCAAATGCTCCTGCTTGATTTCCTGAAAAAAGTAGATCTCCAGAATTATTTGTTATCTCTACGAAATTTTCTGCAAGAATAGCCCCACCACCACTATAGCGACCACTTAAGTCTGTCTGGCCTTCTTCAAGAAATTCAGAAACAGGATGGCCATAAGCAATATTATTCTTAAATTCTAGAAACCCTTGATTCCCTGTAATAGTAACAGAAGCTTTGGAAGAGGAAATTGCCCCCCCACCAAAACGTGTTCTATTATCTATAAAAGACACAGGACCCATGTTATTTTTAAGATCGACAGTACCTTCCAAAGCACAAATAGCTCCACCCAAAAAACTTGAACCATTAGAGGTGAATGCTAACTTTGAATTGCCTTCCAATTTGATACTTCGAGATAAAATAGCACCTCCACAATCTTTCACACCTGAAGTTATATTATCTGAAAAAGAAACAGAATTATTCTCTTGTAGAGACACTTCAAAAATTCCTAGAAGAGCTCCTCCTCCTACAACAGCACGATCGTTTGGAAGAGAAAGCTCAGCTCCTCCTCCAGAATTATAACCGAAACCTAAATGACCAGTATTATTCGTGATTTCGATTTTCTTAGCGAAAATTGCTCCTCCACCACGAATATCTTCTAGAACTTGATCAGGACTTAAAATTTTATCTTCGGTAGAAGCATTTCTTTGCAAAGCAGAATCTAGAGATGCTGTCTGAAGTTTAGAATCTATTTCTTTTTGATTTTGGCTTGAATCTAAGGTTTTAACCCCATCCTCTGTGGAAGAAGCCGGTAAAGGAACATTTGCAAGAGCTTGTCCTATATTTCTAATAAAGTTAATTGTACCAGAGTTTTCTGAAATTTTCGCTACATCCAGTGAAAAAATTGCTCCTCCACCTACATAAGTCCCTATTGCAGTAATATTTCCCCCCTGATTTTCAGAAAAAGAAATGTCTCCTAAATTTTCAGAAATAAGGACATTGGTCCCCCATAAAGCTCCTCCTCCAGTATAATTTCTTTCGCGAGCCATCGTTTTAACCGCTGAAGCACTTATATTCTTAGTGAAATACACAGAACCAACGTTATTACTTATCTCGATACAATCAGGCAAAGCAAGATTTGTAAGGTAAGACCCACAAAAAATAGCGCCTCCAGCACAATCTGCTTTATTTTCTTCAAATTGAAGAACACCCAAATTGTTTTTTATGCAAACATTCTGTTTTGTTCGAATAGCACCTCCATACTTATTCGCAGAATTATTCTTAAATAGAATATCCCCAGTAGTTTCAGAAAGCAGCATACTCTCACCAAGAATAGCTCCACCAGAAGCTTGAGCAGTATTGTCACAACATTGGATGTTTTGATTTCCTATAAAAGAAATAGAACCAAAAGAAAGTATAGCTCCACCACCTTCCATAGGTGTTAAATCTATATCAGAATTTACTAGGGATTTATTTTCGAGAAAAACTAGAGAGCCAGAATTATTTTGAAATACAATATCTTTTAGAGCAAAAATTGCTCCACCACTCCCAAAGGATTCACAACGACAAAAACTTGAACCTTCAGCTAGTGATTTAAATACAACATCTGCCTCAGAATATATTGTAGAACCAGATCTAAAAGATTTTATATTTTCAAAATTCATTTTAGAACTAGATTCTGAACCAGAAAAAATTAATCCCTGATAGGGCAAACCTTGTGAAGAACTTAAAGAATTCTTTCTTTCATAAAGAAACACCAAACCTTGACTTCGGCTATAATCAATGAAGTCCTCAAAAGAATGAGCCATAAAAGGCTCATTAGGTAACACAACTAAATCCGACCAAGAAAGAGGTGCGTCTATAGAATATATGGTAGTTTCATTAGTGACATGTTGTAACTTTGACAGAGAAACATAATCTAAGCCTAGTCCAGAAGCACCTTCTGTTAACTCTATAGTTGGAAGAGGAGTTTTATCAATAATTTCATCTGCAAAAACACACGAATTCTTTAACTGCCAACTCACCCCTCCAGCAATTAGTATCGCCATAACTACAGAATGAGAAAATGAAGTTTTTTGATACTTTCTAATTCTTTCTTTAACCATAGTCAACCAACCCTAGCGATACTTATAAAACTAATTTTGCAAAATATGTATCATTATCAATACGATCCCGTCAACAAAGAAAGGAATTACACAAAGACTAAGAAATTAAACTAGTTAAAATTCGGCTACAAACACGAGCCTGAACGAGATCAATAGATCCCAGAATACATTGAAATAAAGAAGAAGTCTTAGCTTTTCCATGACACTTAATAACAAGCTTAGAAAGGCCGCAAACTATAGAACCAGGGTAAATAACACCATTTAATTGCTGTTTTAAAATGGTCTCTATTTTATCACCTAAAATATGACGTAAGAAATCGAAGACTCCTTCTGCGGTTTTGAGAAATACATTTCCAGTAAATCCGTCTGTAACAACAACATCTACAGAACCATGAAAAACATCTCCACTCTCAATATTGCCAACAAAAGCATCTTGAAAAATCTCTCGAAGTAAACGAAACGTCTGCCGATGGGACTCTGTTCCTTTACGCTCTTCGGAGCCAATATTAAGAAGACCAACTTTGGGCTGTTCAACTCTTCCTAGGCATTGCCTATAAGCAATTCCCATGCGAGCAAAATTGATCATTTCCTCAGGTTTTACATTAACATTAGCGCCAACATCTAAAATCGCAGCTTTACCTTGCATTGTGGGAACGTGAACAAGCAAAGCTGGCCGAGATACAGTAGGAAAAACAGGAATTTTTGCTCGAGCTAAGGTAATCAATGCTCCAGTATTTCCAGACGAAATAAAAGCATCTAATTTATCTTCTCTTAAGTAATCAAGGCCCAAAGCCATAGAAGATGATTTTTTACGGACAGCCGCTAAAGGAGAATCTTCCATTGTCACGAAAGTTTCTGCAACAACAATTTCAAGATCTTCACGAAGAGACTCTTTTATAATTTCCTCATGCACTTCCCTTGAAAGAAAAGCGGTAAAAATATACGGCATGGAAGCATCTTGGGAATTAAGTACATCTATCAATACTTTCCAAACAGTAAGAGGAGTATGATCTCCTCCCATGAGATCTATACCAATCCGTACTTTCATAAACATGAAACTATTATTTCTTTTCTACTGATAGAACGGACTTTCCATCATAAAAACCACAGGAAGAGCAGATAGTATGAGGTAAAAATGCTTGTTTGCAATTACTGCATACAGCTGTATTTCTCGGTTTTTTAGCGTGATGACTTCTTCGAATATTTTTACGTGAATTACTATGTCGATTACGTGGTACTGCCATTTTTCTACCTTTATAAAAGCTTAAAGGGATTCTCTCCCTCTATTTTTCCCAAAAATTTTACAATAACTTTTCTTTCGGAACACTCTTGAAAACCGCTGCTCTCAAAAAGAAGTTCTTGACACACTAGTGATCTGTCATCAAGAACCTCGGATTCTTCATGGTGAATTAAATGATAAAGCTCTACCGGTTGTGCATCATAAAATTTGTACTACACACTGAACAACGCCCTCCAACAAAGCGTTAAGATTCAATAACATTTATCGGCTTCCATCCACTATTCCAAACTCCCTATTATTTCGATTGGTTAGCAGAAAAGCTTGTCTTCTCTCTCACAAATATACTAGGAATCTAGGTATAGCGAATCTCTTCTCTTTCTCCAGGAAACTTCAGACAACAAACATATAATTTTAAATTGTTAATCCGATCTACAAAATAACCTTTCGTCAAAACGCTACTACATTAGAAAAACAGCATAGCAAAGATAGAGATTATAGAAAACAAAGACATATTTAAATCTAATTGAGAAATAACATTAAAAAGTCTCACTATTTTTAATTTTCTTTTAAAAAACCCACCCTCTATTTCTGTAGAATTTTTTACCTAATTTTTATAGAATCTCTCACTAAACTTATTCACGAATAATGAAATAAGTTTCCTTTTCTGTAAAAACCGCTCCTCTTTCAATAGCGCGCTATACAGAAATGGACAGACATAAGGAAGATCATGGAAAACGACATCCTACTCAATATAGAATCTAAAGAAATTCGTTATGCACACTTGCAGAATGGTCAGCTTTTTGATCTCATTATTGAAAGAAAAAAAATCCGCCAATTAAAGGGAAATATTTATAGAGGTCGAGTAACAAATATTTTAAAAAACATTCAATCTGCTTTTATTAATATTGACGAAAGAGAGAACGGTTTCATCCATATTTCAGATATTTTAGAAAATTCTAAAAAATTTGAACAAATGTTCGATACAGATCCCGAAACACTTCCACAGCCATCATCAGAAGAAGCTCCTATTGAAAATCTTTTGGAACTTGATAGCCCTGTGCTTGTCCAAGTTGTTAAAGAGCCAATTGGAAGCAAGGGAGCTAGACTAACTTCTAATATTTCTATCCCTGGACGTTATCTAGTCCTATTACCAAACTCTCCCCACCGGGGTGTTTCTCGAAAAATCGAAGATGTTCAAATGAGAGAACATTTAAAACAACTGATACGCTCTTTTGAAATGCCTCAAGATATGGGGCTTATCTGTCGTACGGCAAGTACAACAGCATCTACAGAAGTTTTAATTAATGAGGCCCACGATTTACTGCTGATTTGGAAAAATATCTTAGAAAAATACCACTCTACAGACCAATCCTGCCTTCTATACGAAGAAACTGATATATTAAAAAAAGCTGTTATCACTTGTATAGATAAGAGCTATAAGCGCCTACTTATAGATGACTATGCAACATATCAAAAATGCAAACGTATGTTAAAAAAATATGCTCCAGATTCTTCCGTAAAAATAGAATATTATAGAGATTCTAATCCTATGTTTGAGCGGTTCAATCTTGAAAAAGAGATAGATAAGGCAACCAAAAGGAAAATCTGGCTTTCTAGTGGTGGCTATCTATTTTTTGATAAGACAGAAGCTATGCATACAGTTGACGTCAACTCAGGAAGGAGTACTCAAATAGAAAGTGGTGTTGAAGAAACTCTTGTGCAGATTAATTTAGAAGCTGCAGAAGAAATTGCTCGACAATTACGCCTTCGCAATATTGGAGGTCTGATTATCGTCGATTTTATCGACATGAAATCTAGAAAAAATCAACGTCGGGTTCTAGAGCGATTGAAAGAGCACATGAAATACGACGCTGCACGTTGTACAATTTTAAGTATGAGCGAATTCAGCTTAGTAGAAATGACAAGGCAAAGAAATCGAGAATCTCTAATGCAAACACTGTTTACAACGTGTCCATATTGTAACGGTAATGCAACAATAAAAACACCAGAAAGCATAGTCATAGAAATTGAAAGAAGCCTAAAAAAAGCTATAAGTCATAAAGAACACTTAAATCTTTGTTTAGTTGTACATCCAGAAATTGCTAGCTATATGCAACAAGAAGGAAGCGATGAAGAGCTTTTTTCTTTAGCCAAACATTTGAAAGCCAAACTTCAAATCTCAACAGCAGATACTTTGCACCTAAATCATTACCAATTTTTATCACTGATTACAGGTGAAAGTATAGACTTATAAGGTAGTCATGCTCTTTTCGACCTATTTACAACAAGCCATAAGAAATTACTGTCTTCCAGAACCTCTGCATCAAAAATTTTCTATATTTTATCACAATTACGTTGAAGCAGCTTTGAAAAAAAGCTCACAAGAAGTAGCTGAAGCCCTTTGTCTTCAATGGCTAAAGATTGTCATAGAAGACCTGAAAAACCCTTTCATTTTCCTACCATATCATAAGAAAATTCGCTCTCCCATTGATCTTTTTCATTTTGGCATCGAATTTTTCTCCGTTCTCATAGACGATGAAAATTCTCGAGTTGTCAATATAGAACAACTTGATTCTATTCAACAATATATATCTCGTGGAGACAACGTCATTTTATTAGCAAACCATCAAACAGAGTGTGATCCACAATTGATGTACTACTCGTTAGGGAAAAAGTATCCAAAGTTAATTGAAAACATGATTTTTATTGCTGGAGATCGAGTAACTTCAGATCCTTTAGCTCGTCCTTTCAGTATGGGTTGCGACTTATTATGTATCTATTCTAAACGCCATATTGACTCTCCTCCTGAACAACGAAAGGAGAAACTACATCACAATCAAAAAAGTATGAGAACCTTAAAAACACTTTTACATGAAGGAGGAAAGTTCATATATGTAGCTCCTGCTGGAGGACGAGATAGAAAAAACCAATTTGGAGAACTTTATCCTGCAGAATTTCATCCAGACAGTATTGAAATGTTCCGACTTCTAGCTAAGTCCTCAAGAAAACCTACACATTTTTATCCCTTTGCATTAAAAACATACGATATTCTTCCTCCACCTCCAACTATAGAAAAATCTGTAGGAGAATATCGAGCGATTTTCTTTGCTCCCATACTTTTCAACTTTGGTTCAGAAATTGTATTAGATCAGTTATGCTCTTCAGAAGAACTTGAGAATCAAGATAAATTTGCTCAAAGAAGCTTGCGAGCTAATAAAATTTTCTCAATTGTAAAGCAGTTATATGAGGATTTGTAAAATGCTAAAGCAAAAATCTTATGCTTTTTTACTCTGCTTGTCTCTACTAATTACATCTTGTAAGCAACAACATCAAATTATCTCTGACCAATGTCCTTTACAAATACTTACTACAGCAATTGCAAATCAGAAAATTGCTAAAGTGATTTGTAGTAATGGTTTGCCTTTACTTATTGTTTCTGCACCAAACCAGCCTACATCAGGAGCAGCTTTACTCGTAAAAACAGGAAGCAATGCAGATCCCGTAGAATATCCAGGAATGGCACACTTTACAGAACACTGTGTCTTCTTAGGAAATAAAAAATATCCTAGCGTTTCAAGTTTTTCACATATATTAAGTAACCATAATGGGACTCGTAATGCTTTTACAACACCAGCAACAACAACTTATCTTTTTTCTATAGAACGCTCAGCATTTGCCGAAGCTATTGATCAGTTTGTTCATCTTTTTATTCATCCTCTATTCCGTCAAGAAGATCTTGATAGAGAGAAACACGCAGTACATCAAGAATTTACTGCACATCCTCAATCAGATGGAAGACGAATTCATCGCATCCAACAACTAATTTCTCCAATAGGGCATCCAATTCATCGTTTTAGTTGTGGAAATATTTCTACTTTATCTTCAATAACTTCAGAAAAAATGGCAGAATGGTTTGGCAAGCACTATTCACCAGAAAATATGTGCGCTATAGCATATACTTCCGACCCTCTTCCAAAAGCTATAAAATCTCTATCTAAAGTCTTTTCACAGATCCCTGTATTAAAGACTTATGAAAAACAAAAATACTTTCTTCCTTCAGAAGATATATCTTCACCAAAGCAAATTTTCATAAATAAAGCGATACAACCAATTTCTTGCTTAGAAATCTACTGGCACCTTTACCACCCTTTATCAGAAATTTCTCAGGGATGTTATGCAGCTTTATCACGAATACTTAAACATGAAGGAACAAATAGCCTTGCTTCAATGCTAAAAGAAAAACAATTAATCACAAAAATTGATGTTGATCTAGGAAAAAGCTCTTTAAATACAAAAGACTTCTATATCTACTACGAACTCACTCAAAAAGGAGAAGAGAATTATTCTCAAATACTTCAATATACATTCCAATATCTCCAAAAAATTCAGCAACAAAAAATTCCGAGTTACTGTGCTCAAGAGCTTTCTACCATTAATGCTTTAGAATACAGTTATTCTTCAAAAACGGAATTGTTTGGTTTACTTACGGAACAAATCTTAGAACTTGCCAATGAAGATTTAGCAACTTATCCCCATCGCACTTTAATTTATCCTGAGTATACGCAAAAACAAGAGGCAGATCTTTTAAAAATTATCGCAAATCCTGAGCAAGCGCGCTATGTTATCTCAATAAAAAACCCTGAAAATTGGACGAATATTAAAGAGCATTACGATGATATTTTTGACATGACATACTATTCTAAATCTTTAGAGAAAGAGCTTCTGTTATGTAGAACAGCGTCATCAGAAGATACCATGAAACTTCCTGAACCTAATATCTTCCTTCCCAAAGATATTATTATACCAACATCAATAATATCCTCAGAAAAGACTCTTTTTCCCTTCACTCCAATTTTAAAGCACAAAGATGATAAGCTAACCTTTTACTATTGTGAAGATCATTACTATACAGCACCAAAAATTGCGACACATCTTCGCATTCGTACTCCTCAAATTTCAAGAAAAGAACCACAAACTTTAGTAAACACAGAGCTGTACTGTTTAGCTTTAAACGAAAAACTTCTTGAACTCTACCATCCAGCGACATTAGCTGGACTTTCTTTTGTTTCTTTATTAGGTGGTGAAGGCATAGATCTAAAAATTACAGGCTATACAGCAACAGCACCAATTCTTCTTAAATCTATTTTAGAATCTATATCTCAAGTATCTATTAGTGAAGCCAAGTTTGATATATATAAACAACGACTCTTAGAAGATTATGAAAAAGCTCTTCGAGCTTGTCCCATACGTGCAGGTCTTGATGAATTATTTTCTCAAACTATTGAGAATGTATATTCTCATACAAAAAAACGAACTCTTCTCCAAAATCTTTCTTTTGAACAATTTCAAAATTTTTCTTCGAGATTATTCGAACAAATCTATTTAGAAGTTATGTTGCTAGGGCATCTTTCACACTCCCAACAACAAGACTATATAGCCATTTTTCAAGATTTTACCACTACTATCCCTGCATACAATGCGCAACCTTTCTACTATCAACTACAAAAAGAAGTTCCTACTTTTATTCAATATAACTATCCCTTAACAACAAATGGTATGCTGTTATTACTTCAAGACACAAGCTCTCCCTCTTTTCAAGGTCTTGTTGCTACAGAAATGTTATTCGAATGGTTACATCATATTACTTTTGAGGAGTTGAGAACGCAACAACAGTTGGGCTATATGGTTGGAGCCCGATATCGAGAATTAGCCTCAAGACCTTTTGGCTTCTTTTATATCCGCTCTGACGCCTATTCCCCAGAAGATCTTATTATCAAAACACAAGAATTCATAAGTAATGTTGTACAAAAACCAGAAATGTTTGGAATGTCTCCAGAATATTTCCAAAATTTGAAAATAGCTTATATTAATAAGATTCGTGAACCAGAAAATTCTTTTGAAATCACTAATACTATCTTGTTTTCTTTAGCATTTGAAAAACCTCATGAACAATTTTCATCTCTAAACCAAAAGATAGCCATCGCCGAGGCAATGAATTATAAAGAATTTTTAGTCTATTCCCAAGCCTTTTTGACAGAACAATTAGGACAAAAAATTCCTGTTTATATCCAGGGGAAATCTGCTACCTAAAAAAACAGTAAAGAAATTCTGGAATATCTTTAAAAATCCAAAAGACTATCAAAGAAATAAAAGAAGGGCCTAAAGCTGCTAAAAATAATTTTCCTTGAGATATAGAAGAATCTCGAAACGCAGGCCTTAATAAAAGATATCCAATAATATTTGGCATATTAGCAAGCAGGGTTAAGCCACCAGCAGCCATACAGCCTGTGATTACCAGGTAAAGATAACAATCTGTTGCTACAGGTAAATTATGCACAAGATAGTTCACCAAAGCGTTATCTAGGAAAATAGATAACATATAGGACGATATCATATAGCCGAAATCAGACATTCCGTGCATGATGCCTAAAACCCACCATTCCTGAAGGTCTCCGAAAATCACCATTCCAGCATAAAATAACCCTACTAAACAAGCTTTAGGAATATTTAATGGGGATTGATAAAAAATGGTGAATCTCTGAAATCCTATATAAAATAATAAAATAGCCACTATGAATAAAGGGGTGTATCTGGACCAAACAACAATCCAAACTAAAATAATGTGGATACAAATAATCCACCAAGGAACACGCTCTCCTTTAAAATCGCGATTCAATACAGTTGTTGGAAATGTATCAAACTCTTTACGAAATATTAGATAACACACTGTAGTAGAAACTAAAATTGCGAGGGTAGCTTTCCAAGCAAAATATTGGAAAACAAATTTGTGTCCCCATTTCAAGGAAGGTAAGATTACAAACATTGCTCGAGAAGAAATCGAGCTCGAAAGACCTCCTATAGAGATATTTGAGAAAAGCAAGCCAAGCGTAGCGTAAGCAAAACGGGATGAAGGAGAAAAAGCGTAGAAATGCCTTACAAGTAAAGTCGCACCAATAATCATTGCTCCACTTTCTTTTAAGAGGAAGGTAAGCAAAGGTGTTGCTATCATTAAGGTCCACCACCAAGATTTCGGAGAAGTTTTTCCTATTCTTGCGATTGAAGAGAGAAGTCGTTCTGCAAAATATACAATAGGTCGAGACTCTAAGAGAAGAAAAATGACAACGATAAACATCGCTGAATTGTAATTACGACTATTAAAATAAGCCATAGTCACTCTATAGCCTTCGGTATACAAAAACCAGAAAAACAAGGGCACTGCCCAGAGTACAAAGACTATTTCTACCTTACTCACGAATCTATAGAGTTCAGAAAATAGCTGATGTCGTTTGCATAGTTTTGGGAATATCATTCTTTTGTGTTCAGAGCGTTGAAACAGGACATGTAACCACGGAGTTAAAAACATATGTATTGTGGAGCAGAAAAAGAGTACAGAGGCTCCTACTTTCAAAGTCAACGAGTAGGAAGGTAAAATCATAAAGACCTTTCAAAACGATATGCTAGTGATTAAGTAAAGAAATAAAGAGATCATTAGAAAAAGAAAAGTATCAAAATTTAATGTAATGAGAAACCTTCCTAATTCGTTGAACGAGAGTTCTCATACTTTCAGGAAAGAAATTGTAAAAAATTTTTTATTTCTATAAGTAAGAAAACAAGATGAGGGTTTGAATTATGTCACATAGAATTATAC
>NZ_CACSHH010000003.1 GCF_902705545.1 Chlamydia sp. 17-3921
AAGCCAACGACTCTATTGAGATCACAAAAAAAATTCAAAAAATTTCAATAAATTCTATTGGAGCTTTAGCTCTTTTAAAATGTAAAATTTCAAAAGAATACTCTTACGAAATTTGTCAGGCAGAAAGTGCTCTTTCTGTTGAAGCAAATAAAATTATTGCTGTAATGGAAAATTCTTTAACTCCTCATGCTAGCAACTAGAGGGTCTTCTTTATACCAAAGATCCTGTTTATTAAGGCTACGAACAGAAAGTCCTTGAGATTGTCTTATAAGAGCGAGGATTTTTTTTCTAGTTTGAAAGTCTTGTTCGAGTTTCTTGGGATAGTGAACAAATAAGGTTGCTCCAGATCCTGACATTAAGACTTTACCTTGAAAGGGATTCCATAACTTTTGTAAACATTTTTTTTTCTCGAGAAGATCTGGACGAAGCCGAAAAACAGGTTTTTCTAAATCATTTCCTTTCCAAAGAAAATCACAAAGATCTTTATTTTCACTAAAATCAGATGACTGAAGATGCAGATATGCATCTTTAGTCAGAACTCCTGGAGAAGAAAAATAAAGAACATATGAGACTTCTGGAAGAAGTTTATTATAAGGAAAAAGCTTTTCTCCTAGTGAACTTCCTAAAGCGGTTCCTGAAGAGAAAAAAAATGGAACATCACTACCGATTTCTTCAGAAAGAATCTGTAAGGTTTCTAAAGATAATCCTGTTTGAAAATACTGATTTAAAGCATAAAGGGCTGTTGCGGCATTACTGCTTCCCCCTCCAAGACCAGCTCCTATAGGAATTTGTTTCTGCAGGAACCATTTTACAGGTTGTACAATATGAGTTTTCTGTCTAAAGATTTCCAGACTTTTCCAAACAAGATTATTTGGGGACTCAAGTTCTCTAATATTGCAAGAAAGGCTATCTTCAAAGCTGTTTTTTAGGGAAAGACGATCTCCAAAATCTATGGCTTGATATAACGTGACCAATTCATGAAAACCGTCGGAACGTTTTTTTAAAATTTTTAAAAAAAGATTTAATTTTGCTGGGGAAAAAAAATGCCTGAGGCTTGACATGCTACTCGCACTTAAATGAGGTAGAAAGATTTTCTACCTCATTCCTATTCTTCTGAAGAAGTATTTGTTTTCCCAAGAACAACAACACTTTCACTATCAGAACTAACATTGACTACAAGAGTAGCTGAAACAGCCTCTTTTAACTTAAGTGGGATATTCTTTTTCCCAAGATTCTTGATTGAATAATGAGCATGGGGAAAATTTTTTCGAGAAAGAATTATATTTTTTTCTGCAGCAGCAGAAATGATATCGGCAATGGTTACAGAACCATACATATTATTATCAGGATCTACACGAACCTGAAATTCCAAAACAATAGTTTTAAGAGCCTCTGCAAGCTGTTCGGATTCGGTCTTATCTGCAGCAGCTTGAAGTAGACGCTGCTCTTTAAGTTTAGCTTGCAGACGTAAGGTTCCGGCTCCAGCAATAATAGCTTTTTGTTGAGGGAGAAGAAAGTTACGAACATAGCCTGGGCGAGCTGTTATAAGATCCCCGCTTCGGCCTAATCCTTCAACGTCTTCGAGTAAAAGTAGCTGTTGTTTCATTATTTTTGTTCCTTCTTCCTCTAAAATTAATCTTCACCAACAAAAGGCAGTAACCCTAAGTGACGTGCTCTCTTAATTGCCTGGGCAAGGATACCTTGAAAACGAGAAGAAACACCTGTGATTCTTCTAGGTAAAATTTTACCTCTTTCGGTAATAAATTTTCTTAAAGTTTCAACATCTTTATAATCTATAGCTTTCCAACCTGCGGAAACAAAAGGACATTTCTTTTGGAAACGTTTCCTTCTTTGTTCATTCGAATGAACAGGTCTATTCATATTATCTCCTTAATATGTTATTCAGGTAGAGAGGCAAATTCTAAAACCTCTTTTATAGAGTCAGTTTTGAGGGTTATGAAGCGGAGAAGATCTTCATTTAGATGATACTCTTTCCACAACTCAGCAATAGCTTCAGGTGAGACAGTAAAATAAATAAAATAATAATAGCCTTCTCTAGCCCCGCGAATAGTATACGCTAATTTCTTACGTCCTTGGTCGTGGATTTTATTAATTTCACCATTATAATTAGTTATACCTGAAATAACTTTATCCAGAGCCTTACGTCTAGCCTCTTCGCTGAGAGTCACGCTAAATACATAGGCGCCTTCGTAAAGTTGCATTGTCTTTCTTCCCATTAAAAACTCCTAAACACAGACAAGTGGAACAGTTTATTATCCTGAGGATATCTCAGTCCACTAAAATTATTTCCATTAAGCTTTAAGCAGCTCGAGGTTCCAAACACCATTGTGTAAAGAGAGTGCTAGCTTCAGCAAAAAAAACACCCAGCTGCTCTTTTTCTTCAGCAGAAAAGTGTCCAAGTACGAAATCTGATAAACCAGAAGAGTCATTAAGAGGTCTCCCGATTCCAAGTCTTAACTGCCAAAAATTATTAGATCCTAAACTCGCTACAATACTTTTGATTCCTTTATGTCCTCCACTACCAGCCTGATAGCGCAGTCGGGCTTTTCCAAAAGAATGATTTACATCATCAGCTAGAACCAAAAGGTGTTCTGAATCTACGTTAAAAAAACTTTTAGCAGATAACACAGCCTTTCCACTTAGGTTAACAAAAGTTTCAGGTTTTATAAACACCAAACAATCGGAAGGAGTTTCAACCTTAGCTATTGAAGAAAAGTTCTTAGAGGAAGGCTTAAATGGCGATCCTCTCAACTCTTCAACTAATTTATCTGCCAATAAAAAACCTATATTATGACGAGAAAATGCGTATGCCTTCCCTGGGTTTCCTATAGCAACAATAAGCTTAACAACCATAGAGCTTATCTTCTAGAAACTGTTACCACAACTTCTTTAAGAGAAGTTATTGGTTTGATGCCTTTGGGTATTACCACGTCGGACAGTTTTCGAGTTTGAGACAATCCCAAAGACTGTACATCAAGCTCTAGACATGGGATAATGTCTTTAGGCTTACATACAACTCGAATGGAACGGATTACTTGTCTTAAGGATCCTCCTAGCTTTACACCAATGCAATCCACAGTATTAGTACACCGAATAGGGATGTTTAATTTCACAGAACGATCTTCTACGAGCTCTTCAAAGTCCAAATGGCTTACATTATAAGTTGTCACTTGATATTGAATATCTTTAACTAAAGCCTTTATTACACGACCTTCATATGTCAAAGAAAAAATTGTAGAAGAGAGCGCACCACTTTCTAGATTAGATAAAAATTTGTTAAAAATAAGTGCATCAACAGTAACATTGGCAAGACTCTTTCCTGAAGAGTAGATTACTGCGGGGATTCCCCCTTGCTGACGAATTTTCTTAAGAAATGATTTTTTACCAGTCTCTCGACTTGTAACTACGAGCTCCATAGTTTGCTTTCTCCATAAAATTGAGCTAAAAGAGCCTTCCGCTCCGTACGAATCCTGAGCGTCCAAATTTTAAAACTTAGGGACTAAAGACTGCGACCTCTTCGAGGTGTATCTGACAGATTTCGATGCAAAATTATAGCTCTACCTTGGAAAAAGTCAATATTTTCCCTGGAAAATCAACAATCATCTCCTGATATCTTTGTTCAAAGATGCTGGACGACATAAATGGGGAAGAAAATAGTGCTGAGGAAATTAAAGAGGTTCTGGGGTGGAAGGATTCGAACCTCCGATACGCGGTACCAAAAACCGCTGCCTTACCGCTTGGCCACACCCCAATAAGAAGCTCTAGTTTATCGAATCAACTGTTTTTGGAAATAAGAAAATCTCAAAAATCATTCTTTTTTAGCCTTGAGCTTTTAGTTCTTCGCTTGGTATTTGAAATAATGTGAATTTATAGAGAGTAATCATGAGAATCCTACATGCGGCTATAGAATTTGCTCCTATAATCAAGACTGGGGGATTGGGGGATACCGTTGCCAGTTTAACCTTATCTTTAGCTGAGCATAATGAAGTTGAAGTACTTATTCCAAGTTATCCTTTAATTTTTGAAGACATTGATTTTCCCATTCTTACTAGAAGATCTTTTTCCTATGATTTTCTAGGACAACAACACGCTTCTAGCGTTACCTATCAGTATGAAAAACTTAAGCTTTCTGTTATTAGGCTAGACTCACAAATAGAAATCTTCTCAACGCCGACGGTTTATTCAGAAAATGATACTTTTCGTTTTACAGCTTTTTCTGCAGCCTCTGCAGCCTACATTCACGAAATAGAGCCTGTTGATATCGTACATTTTCATGATTGGCATCTAGGACTTCTTCCTGGTCTTTTAAAGCATCCACAAAGTCCTTATTATCCTAAAATTATTTTTACTATTCATAATTTCTGTTATCGAGGCTACTGTAACACCCAGCTGCTTTCTGAGACAAGAATAGACGATTTTCACTTAAGTAATTATAGTCTATGTAGAGATCCACAAACATCTGTCATGATGAAGGGGGGGCTTTATTGTTCAGATTATATTACGACAGTCTCTCCTACATATGCTCAAGAAATAATGAGCGATTATTCTGATAATGAAATCCACGATGCCTTAGAGAAACAAAGCCATATATTATCAGGAATTTTAAACGGTATCGATGAAAACATTTGGAATCCTGAGACAGACCCTCATCTTGCTGCAAACTATAACAAAAATTTACTAGAAGAGCCTGAGCTTTTAGTTTTAAAGAAGAAAGAGAATAAATCTGTTTTATATCAAAAACTAGGATTAGAATCAGATTACTCCCCTCTCATGTGTATAATTTCTCGAATTGTTGAACAAAAAGGTCCTGAGTTCATGAAAGAGGCAATTTTACACGCAATGGAAAATGCTTATACTCTAGTTTTTATAGGTTCTTGTTATAATAAAGAATTTTTGTATCAATTTTCTAATTTACAAAAGTCTCTAACAAATTCTCTAAACATCAGAATAATTTTAGATTACAATCATCCCCTCGCTTGTCTTACATATGCCGCAGCCGATATGATTTGTATACCTTCCTATACAGAACCCTGTGGCCTAACTCAACTCATAGCCATGCGCTACGGAACAATTCCTTTAGTTCGTAAAACGGGAGGCCTTGCCGATACTGTATTTTCTGGAATAAATGGCTTTGTATTTTCGCGAACAGATAATTTTGATGAATTTCGAGCAACACTAAGCCAAGCTATTAAAACATATCGTTGCGAACCAGAAATATGGTTTAGCCTAATAGAGAAAGGAATGCAAAGTTCTTCGGGATTGGACACTATGAGACAACGTTATGAAGATATTTATCATTCACTATTATCATAATCGGAAGACTTTGTTTTAAGCCTTTGTAATAGAAAATTTTTATTTACCCAAAAGTACTCTACTCCCGAGCCGACAGAATAGATAGCAACAATTGAGCCAACAATAGAAGCAAATAGCTCCAAACCGTTATCAGACAGGGCTCCTAAAGAGCGTAAAATCATGGCAAAGATAATTAAGAAAAAGCTAATAGCTTGAAGAACAGCTTTTATTTTACCACTAGCCCTAGCAGCGATAACAACGCCTCGAAAAGCACATACAGTGCGTAAGGTACTAATCACAGAATCTCGAGCTAAAAAAATAAACACTAGCAATAAAGGAAGGTTTACTGGGGGCTGAGTGAAGGTGAGATACAAAGAAGTTCTATAAATTCCATCAGCCATGGGATCTAAAAGTTTTCCTAGATCAGTAACTTGTGATAATTTTCTTGCAATATAACCATCAATAGCATCTGTTAGTTCAGAAACTACCAGTAGAAATAACAAGACGTAGGGAAGAACTGTAGAAGATACCCCAAACCACTGTCCCTTTAAATACAGAACCATAAAAATGGGTGTAATGAATAGCCGGGAAAAAGTTAAATAATTAGGCAGACCCACCTTCTACCTCTAACATTTAGAATCATTCCAAAACATCTTACAAATGTCTATAAAGATAACGTTAAATGGATTACTATTACATCGCAAGCATGGAATTTCTCGAAGTAATGAAATTCACAATTAACAAAGTTTCATTTCACTCTTTTCTCTAAGTACTATTAGTTTTTCTTCCCATATGATATTGTGATACTTCCTTCGTAGTAAAGAAACCTCATAGATACTAAGAATTTGGGCTATGAGTTATTGAAAAGTCTTAGAATTCCGGAGCTTCAGCATGTCCTCCCATCCCCTTACTTTACAATCTATGATTGCAACGATATTGCAATTCTGGAGTGAACAGGGCTGTGTTGTGCATCAAGGTTACGATCTTGAAGTCGGAGCAGGAACCTTCAATCCTGCAACATTTCTTCGAGCATTAGGGCCCGAACCTTATAAAGCAGCTTATGTAGAACCATCCAGGCGACCTCAAGATGGCCGTTATGGAATACATCCTAACCGATTACAGAACTATCATCAACTTCAAGTCATTCTTAAGCCTGTTCCCGATAATTTTTTGACTCTCTATACAGAGTCTCTTCGCGCTATTGGTTTGGAGCTTTGTGATCATGATATTCGCTTTGTTCATGATGACTGGGAGAACCCGACAATAGGAGCTTGGGGCTTAGGTTGGGAAGTTTGGTTAAATGGGATGGAGATAACCCAACTTACCTACTTTCAAGCTATTGGCAGCAAACTTCTTGATACGATCAGTGGCGAAGTTACTTATGGGATTGAAAGGGTAGCAATGTACCTACAAAAGAAAAACTCCGTCTATGACATCTTATGGAACGAAGATCTCTCTTACGGCCAGATCATCAATGAGTCTGAGAAAGCTTGGAGTCAGTATAACTTTGATACAGCAAATGTACAAATGTGGTTAAAACATTTTGAAGACTTTTCTGAAGAAGCATTTGCGACTTTGGATAAAGGTCTTCCTGTTCCTGCATATGACTTTGTTATAAAAGCATCGCACGCTTTTAATATTCTTGATGCTCGTGGGGTTATTTCAGTGACCGAACGCACCCGTTATATTGCTCGCATTCGCCAACTAGCTCGCGCTGTTGCAGATCGTTATGTGGAATGGCGAGCATCTTTAAATTATCCTCTACTAAAAACGTCTTCTACTTCGAAGAAGACGATATCTTTAGAATCTTTACCGAAGCTAACTTCTGAACAAGACTTCCTATTTGAAATCGGTTCTGAAGAACTTCCTGCAACATTTGTTTCTGTGGGCATTCAACAACTAGAATCTTTAGCTAAAAAGCTTCTTTCTACATACAAAATTAGTTATGAAAAATTAGAAGTATTTGGATCTCCAAGAAGGCTGGCTTTGATTATCTATAAGCTTGCGCCGACTTCTATTCAGAAAGCAACAGAAAAAAAAGGCCCTCCAATAGCATCTCTATTTGAAGTAACTGGGGAACTCTCTCAGCAGGGACAGCAATTTTTCTCTGCTCAGAATATTTTGATTTCCAGTCGCGAAGAGCTTTCTCTACACTCATGTTTTGCTGTTCGTCTAATAAATCAAGTAGAATACTTATTTTTCTTAACTCCCGAAATCTGTCTAGAAACTACTCATATTCTCTCTGAAGAGTTGCCAAAGCTAATTCAGGCAATGAAATTTCCAAAAAAAATGATTTGGGACACGAGTAGGATAGAATATGCGCGACCTATTCGTTGGTTAGTAGCTCTTTACGGGGAACACGTCTTACCTATAAAGGTGGGAACCATTTTGGCATCTCGGAACACTTGGGGGCACCGACAACTCGACCCTAGGAATATTCCCATACCATCTCCTGCAGCATATTTGGACACATTAAGAAACGCTTGTGTTATTGTCTCACAACAAGAACGCTTAGCTATTATAGAAAAAGGATTAAAAGCTCACAGCTCTGCTACAGTATCTCCAATAGCAAATTCTCGCCTTATCGAAGAAACTGTTTTCCTTACAGAGCACCCATTTGTTACTTGTGGGCAGTTTTCAATAAGCTTTTGTTCTCTACCTAAAGAACTCCTTATTGCAGAGATGGTGAATCATCAGAAGTATTTTCCAACTCAAGAAAGTTCAGGATCCATAACAAATTTCTTTGTTTTTGTTTCTGACAACTCGCCTAACAATACTCTTATAGAGGGCAATGAGAAAGCTTTAACCCCGCGTCTTACTGATGGAGCTTTCCTTTTTGACCAGGATTTACACACTCCTTTAGAAGATTTTATAGAGAAACTTAAGTCTGTGACTTATTTTGAAGCTTTAGGTTCTTTATATGATAAAGTAGAACGTTTGAAAGCTCATAAAAAAGTAGCATATTCCCTATTATCTCTTGGAAATTCTGAAGACTTAGATATAGCTATCAAGTATTGTAAAATAGATTTGGTTTCCTCTGTCGTTTTCGAATTTCCAGAACTTCAAGGAATCATGGGAGAATATTACCTAAAGCATGCAAAATTGCCTATTGCAGCGGCGATAGCTGTTGGTGAACACTTAAGACATATTACCTTAGGTCAAACAATTTCCCCTACAGGTACCTTACTTTCTCTTTTAGATCGCCTCGATAATTTACTATCCTGTTTTATTCTGGATTTAAAACCAACATCTTCGCATGACCCTTATGCTTTACGCCGTCAATCTTTAGAAATTCTCACATTATTATCAGCTTCTAAAATCTCCATTAATCTAGAGACTTTGTTACATAGTCTAGTAGATAATTTTTCTCCAAAAACTTCTATATTTTGGGAAAAACATCTTGTTGTAGAACAAGTTATTTCATTGATTTGGGGAAGGTTAAAAACATTTCTAACTTCTTTAGGATTTAGTAAGAATGAGATTTCTATGGTCATTTCAGAAACCTCTACTAGAAATCCCGTTGCTATTATTCATACAGCAACAGCCATTCATCAATTAAAAGAAGAAAAACCAGAGACTTTGACAAACATTATAACAGCACATAATCGTTTAAAAAAGATACTAGCCTCTATAAGACTCTGTGTGACGGAAAAAAGTCCTTCATTAGGAGAGCAATCTGATAAAAACTTTAAAAAAGTTTTGGATCTTTTTCCAAAAATTACAGATCAAGCCTCACCTGAAGAACTTATAGAACACTTTCTTTCTCTTGGAGAACTCTCCCAATCTATTCAAAAGTTTTTGAATGAAGTACACATTGCCAGCAATAATGAAGCTTTGCGTAACTTAAGAGTTTCTCTATTACTAACAGCATTAGAGAAGTTTTCTTGGTATAATTGGGAAGCCTTGTACATGTAAAGTCTATAAAAATCTTAAAAAGGCGCTTGTGGACCTTTTTAATAATGATGTTTTATGTCTTTTAAAAGATGACTTTCTAAAATAAAATCGCCTTCTCCGTCGTAATTTATAAGAATAGTCGTCATGCTAGGCCCCCCTATAGGGAAGATAAAACCAGTGAAAAACTCAAGAAACTCTTTTACGTTCGGATCTTCGGGACCTTTGTTAAAAATGACGTATTCTGCAGATCCTATCATGCAACAAATTTCTTTCGAAAAATCATACTCAGAAAAGTTATCGTATCTTGGTTCATGGGTATCGGAATAAA
Organism: Chlamydia sp. 17-3921; assembly: GCF_902705545.1. Classification (GTDB taxonomy): domain Bacteria; phylum Chlamydiota; class Chlamydiia; order Chlamydiales; family Chlamydiaceae; genus Chlamydia. Next base: position 9,536 of record NZ_CACSHH010000003.1, read on the forward strand.
ATACTAAGATTAGATTTTTTCCTTCTTCTTCTACAACTTTCTTTCCTTCTCTATAGTTTGTAAAAAAACGGGTCTCTTCAACAAAAACTTCATCAACAGAAACTTCATCATTCGTTAACAAGTCTTCCTGCTTATCTTCAGCACTTATATATGGAGAAAATAAACTCACTGCAGCAAATAAACAAAATAAAGTACGCATATACAACTCATCCTTATCTAAAACAACGAAGAGAGGCTATCGGAGATAAGGTTTTTGCGCACTCCTTTTTTAAAAAAATTCTTTTATATAAGAAAGTAAAAAAGATCCCTATACAGATATGATCTTTTCTTAAAAAATCTCTAAAGTAAATTTCAGCAAATCTTTTATGTATGCGAGGAAAAAAAGTTTTCGCCCATCAATGAAGCAATGTCTACGATATGTCCTGAACCATCTTCCATAACTTCAATAGTTATCAAACAAGCTTCGGGAAAAACTTCTTTTGAGAATTCATCTCTGAATTCCTTTACATTTTTTGCCATTAGATCGTTTTGATAAGTATCAAGATAATGCTCACTCGTCTCTGAAGGACATAAAAGCACAACAGTAGCTATATCTCCGAGCATAGAATTGCTTAAAGATTCGGCTAGCTCTACCAAAAAATGGTATCCGGCATCACTGTAACAACAGCTCATTACAACAAAAACAATATCACGATCTGAATCAAGAGCTCCTTTTAAACCTTCTGGATAAGAACGAAAGATCTCTGAATTTATCTGTAAATTCGAGATAACTCTCATCTGCTTGTCAGACTCCTCGTCGCCACCTAACTTCCCAACAGCAATAATTGGTAACATCAATAACAAAGAAAAAATAGCCAACACAATACGCATATGACAACTCCCCACGAAAAAAACACTCCAAGAAGATAACTCAAGCGGGGTTTTAAAAGATACTCTCGTTTTTTAAGTATCAGATAACATAAACGAATAAGACTAATTACATCTCAAGGATATCGAGACTTTTGACAGTTCCTGTATCATCTAACAAGATACAGCATAAACAAGGAGAATCATAATCTAAAATGCTAGGAAACTCTGTAGAAAATTCTGCCATATAAAGAATCATGGGGTCCATTTTTAAAGGGAAGTCTGCAGGACTAATTATCCCCGGCATTAAAATGACTACATTAAACAAAGGTTCTAGGTAAGAAGGAAGAGAAAAAGAATTTTGTGTAAGAAAGTCTAGCTTTGAAGAGCTTTCTTTTGAGAAAAAAACAAGGATTCCTAGTTTATTATTTTTTTGTGCATCATCAAAAGCCGGTTGGTACCGGCAAAATACTCCAGAGCCCTCTACATGCGGCAATTGTGAAGGCCAAACTACCTGAATCCGATTTTCAAAATCACGATTATTTTGTTCTCCAAACAAAGAGAAAAAAGAACAACAAAGAACAAAGTATAAAAAAGATCGCATATAACTTTTAAAAAACAAGGTAAAGAAATATTTCTAACAAAGAAAAATTCTTTATTTTAAATTACTTCACTACGAGAAATCAATTGCTCCAAATCGAGCCACTGCTGTGCCTGCCATTCGTTGACCAAAGATGGAGCTCCAAAACCATAGCCCAAAGCCTCAACAGCAGAGTGCACTTTTTCAGATAAAGCGAAGGTTCTTAAAGCTGATACGCCAATAGCCTCGGTTACTAGAGATACTTGTGAACGAGCTGACACACAAAGTATCCAAACTGTTAATGGCAACAAAATTTTTAAAAACTTCATAAAAATTCTTCTATTAAAGAATAAAGAAAATAGTATTATATAATAAACTTAATATAATTACAATATTAAAAAACCCTCTATAGAAGGCTATTTAAATTTAAGAACTGATAGTTTTTCTAACACTTGATTCTACTGCGAAGAAAACTCTTCCTCGGGATCAGGGTAAATAATATCAATTGTGGTTCTATCTTTATAAATCTGTACGTAATCTTTTAGAACAGAAAGTTTCTCTCCTAACTCCTGTTTTTGCCTTACTAGAGCAAGATTTCTCTCTCTCCATTGTCTATCTGCAAGTTTCCTTAAAGCCTGAACAAATACTGTACTTAAAATTTCTGTATTTAGTCGTCGTTTTGTTAATAGATTTATAATCATAGAATCAGAAAGCTTTGCTATGGCTTCTTCCAAAGGGGCATTCTTTCGATGAGACTCGTAGTAATCAATGAGAAAGGAAAAGAGCTTTCGGCATTCAGAATGCTTAAAATCCTCAGAAGAAAGGTAACTTTTTGCCGTATGAAGAATAAAAAGCTCTGAAGTTTTACTAAAAAGCATACAGCGCAATACGTCTGTTTCTATAATAATATCTGTATGAATCCTAGGAACCTTTTGTTTTGCAGTAATGGTGGAAATGGGAACCTTTGTTTTAGCTTGAACTAAAGCAAAGACCATTTCCTCAGGAATCATCATTAAAGAAGCTAACTGCTTCATATGCTCATACACAAGAATTGGATTTCCCCAACGCTTAACCTGTCGCACAACATCTTCTACAATAAGAGCTTTTTCTTGGGGAGAAAAGTTAGGATGAGTTTTAATTTTTTCACTAATCAGGAAGGCAAGGTAGCTTTCACTCTGTTCAAGCAAATCAATAAGAGCGCAACTTCCTCTCCGCATTAAAAATATATCGGGATCTTCACCTTCAGGGAAATGACAAACAAAGACAGCCATACCAGCAGCTTGACACATATCCCCGATACGAAGAGCTGCTTTGTTTCCTGCATCATCGTTATCGAAAAGTAAAAAAACTTTTAAAACTCCAAGTTTAGAAAGTTCTTTAACATGATCTTCTGTAAATGCTGTACCTTGGACTGCCAAAGTACAGTTGAATCCCGAATCAATCATTTGCAAGCAATCTACTTGCCCTTCAACTAATATCACCCTCTTTTCTTTTGAGATTCGCCGACGGGAGAAATTTAAACCGTAAAGAATTCGAGACTTCTTAAAAAGAATCGTCTCTGGAGTATTAACGTATTTACTTCCTTGAACATTTTCTAAAAATTTTCGAGATGAAAAACCCAAGGTATATCCCAGAGCATCGTGTATAGGAAAAATTATTCTTTTAGAAAACAAAAACCACTTACCTCCAAAAAAACCAGCTTCTTTCAATTGTTTTTGGGTAAATTTTTTATCTTGCATTCCTAAAAGAAAAACGGATTGTTCGGGAGCATAACCTAAACAAAAACGATCTATAGTATCTGGAGAAAATCCTCGCTGATATAAATACTGCATCGCCTTGATGCCTTCAGGAAGATGAAATAGACAATAACGAAAAAATTTTTCTGCCTCATAATTTATATTACGAAGTTCCTCCTTAACTCCTATAGAGGCAGAAACTCCTGATTCTTTAGATACAATATCAAGTTCTACATGAAATTTCTTGGCTAAGACTAAAACAGCCTCAGTAAATGAATATCCAAAATATTGCATGAGAAAAGCAATAGCATCTCCATGAGCACCACATCCAAAGCAATGGTAGTAAGCTCCCGCAGGGTTTATTATAAATGAAGGAGTTTTTTCTGTATGAAAAGGGCAGCAAGCTTTATATGTCGCTCCGCTACGTTTTAAATGTATATGGTCAGAGAGAACATCAACAATATCTATACTATGTCTTAGGTTGTCTAAACTTTGATCTGTATACATAATATTAGCTCTGTGGATTCTTTGGTTATGCCATACACCAAGGTTTTAAAGAAAGGAAACGCCGTGATAACTTTTGGTAAAAGAAGCTCTTTTAGTTCCTTTAGTCCTTGCTTGATCCAGAAGAACAAATATAGTAAACTCTCAGAGAGAAATCGAAGTAACTTCTGTAAAAAATCAAAAAAATTATCCCCCCATAAAAGTCAAAGAGCCAAGAGGATCCACAAAAAAGAAGTTTTCGATATTACAATTAAAGCCATTAAAAAGATCCTTGTCTAACATAAAAATAAAATTTCCGAATGAATCATGACGACAAAAAAACCTACTCCCATGATGGAACAGTGGAATCAATGCAAAGATAAAGCAGGAGAATCTATTCTACTATTTCGTATGGGAGATTTTTATGAAGCTTTTTATGATGATGCTGTTCTTCTTTCTCAATATCTTGGCCTCACCCTAACTCAACGACAAGGAATTCCCATGAGCGGCATTCCTGTAACAACTATAGACAGCTATATTGATCGTTTAGTGAATAAAGGTTTCAAAGTTGCTATTGCAGAACAACTTGAAGACCCTAAAAGCAAAGAAGTCAAAGGAAAATCGAAGCCTTTATCTCGAGATATCCAAAGGTTCATCACTCCAGGGACTTTGTTATCTTCTTCTCTACTTCAAGAAAAAACAAATAACTATATTCTTGCCATTAATCGTATAGGCTCTCTTTTTGGTTTTGCCTGTTTAGATTTATCCATAGGCTCTTTTTTTCTTGGAGAATATGATAACCCTAAAGAATTAATAGATGAAATTTGCCGTTTAGCTCCAAAAGAAGTCTTAAGCTACGAAAAATTTTATAAAAAACAATCTACAGTCATACAACAACTTCAACAACATCTTAAACTTACTTTATCTGTTTATGCTGATTGGGCTTTTGAACACCAATTTGCCACTCAAAAATTGATAACACATTTTCGAGTAGCTTCTTTAGATGGATTTGGTCTTAAAGGGTATCTTCCCTCGGTTAATGCTGCAGGAGGATTGCTTTCCTATATTCAAGACAAGCTTCTTTTACCAATAAAGCACATCGATATCCCTAAATCTTATGGAAAACAACAAAGACTGTTGATAGATACAACATCACAAGCAAATTTAGAATTGCTCTGTCCTTTAAATGATCCTATGGGGAAGAGCTCTCTTCTCCATGTTATGGACAGAACATGCACTCCTATGGGAGGAAGGCTTCTATACCAAATCTTAGTAAGTCCTTTCTACAACCTTAAAGATATTCTTCTACGTCAAGATGCTGTTGACTTTCTCCTGAAAGAAACAAATCTAAGAAAAGCTATAAAAATACACTTAAGCCAAGTTCGCGATATCGAACGCTTAATGACAAAAATTACAACAGGATTAGCTGGACCAAAAGATATTGGTTCACTTAGAGATTCTTTAAAAGCAAGTTCTTTTATTTTTTCTCTATTAGCAACATTCTCTTTACCAGATTTTTTTAAAGATAAGTTTTTTCCAACTGCTGAATTTTCTTCATTAGTAACACTTCTCACTCAATCATTAAATGAAGATTTACCTTTAAGATTATCAGAGGGCAACATCTTTTCTCGAGATTTTCATACAGAATTAAAACGTTTACATCATACACAAGAACATTCTCAAGAATGGTTATTACAATATCAAGAACAAATTCGCAAACAAACAGGAATCAAAAAATTAAAAGTATGCTTTTCTTATGCTTTAGGATATTACATAGAAATCAATAGTGAATTAGCGCCAAAATTACCTTCAAATTTTATTCGTCGTCAGTCGCGTTTACATGCAGAGCGCTTCACAACAGAAGAATTACAACAATTCCAAGATGACATGTTTAATATTTCTGACAAAATGCAAGCTATAGAAACACAGTTATTCAAGGACTTATGTTTTCAGATTTTACAGCAACGAGAAACTCTTTCTTCTCTATCTCAAGCCCTTGCAGACATAGATTACATCTTATCTCTTGCAGAGCTTGCTGACATTTATGGATATTGCCGACCTCTTGTAGATAACAGCGACATTTTATCTATTTGTCGAGGATGTCATCCTGTAGCGCAAACACTGTTAGACACGGGGAGGTTTATACCTAATGACATAGAAATGCATGGATTACGAACCCATATGATTCTTCTTACAGGCCCAAATATGGCGGGAAAATCTACTTATATTCGACAGATTGCTCTTTTAGTTATCATGGCTCAAATGGGTTCTTTTATCCCAGCAAAAGCTGCTCATATCGGAATTATCGATAAGATTTTTACTAGGATAGGAGCTGGAGATAACCTTTCCAAAGGAATGTCTACCTTCATGGTAGAAATGGCAGAAACTGCGAATATTTTACATAATGCTACAAATCACTCTCTCGTCATCCTAGATGAAATAGGACGAGGCACAAGTACTTATGATGGTCTAGCAATTGCTCAGGCAGTTGTAGAATACTTACTCTTTACTGAAGGAAGAAAAGCAAAGACTCTTTTTGCAACACATTATAAAGAGCTTACTAGCTTAGAAGATCGAAGTCCTCACGTAGAAAATTACCACGCTGGAGTTAAAGAAAATTCTGGTCAACCGATTTTTCTATATGAAATTCTCAAAGGCTGTTCACAAAAAAGCTTTGGAATTCATGTTGCAAGACTTGCTGGGTTTCCCTTATGTGTAGTATCGAGAGCTCAACAAATTTTACGACAACTTGAAGGTCCTGACTCAGCAACTCGTCTAACTCAAGAAAAGAATCAACAGCTTATGTTGTTCTAGTCATGCGTATTGAAGATTTTTCGCCAAAACTTATCCCGACGACTCCTGGAGTATATCTCATGAAAGATGCTGAAGGAAAAGTTCTCTATGTTGGCAAAGCAAAAAATCTAAGAAATCGTATAACGATGTATTTTCATAAGCAAAGGGATGTTAGAGAACGCGTTCCTTTCTTAATGCAGAAAACTATTTCTATAGAAACTATCACAGTTTCTAACGAAACGGAGGCATTACTTCTCGAAAATAATCTAATAAAAAAGCACAGTCCCAAATACAATGTTTTATTAAAAGACGATAAAACTTTTTTCTGCTTAGCTATATCGTTGTCGCATTCATGGCCAAAAATAGAAGCCATTCGAAGCAAGGCCATAAATTCTACCAAAAAACAACTAGTTTTCGGACCTTACGTTAATAGCGAGGCATGTCGTGCTCTCTTAGAGGTTTTAGGCCTTTATTTTCCTCTCAGAACATGCTCCGACAAAGAATTCGCTTTAAGAAAGCGACCTTGTGTTCTTTATGAAATGAAACGCTGCTTAGCCCCCTGTGTTGGCTTTTGTTCTCCAGAAGAGTATCAAGCAACTCTAGAGAAAGCTATTTTATTTCTTAAAGGGAAAATAGATGAAGTAATTTCTAAGTTAGAAAAAGCAATACAGGAAGCTTCTAAACAACTAAAATTTGAACAAGCAGCAATTTATTATCGAACACTCACACTCATCAAACAAGCCATGACAAAGCAGCATGTTGAGAAATTTTATTATCAAGATATCGATGCTTTGGGTTTCTATAGACATCAAAGAGATACCATACTTACAGTCCTTACTATTCGTTCAGGGAAGCTTCTAGGCACTCGTCACTATTCATTTTTCGAAAATGCTCAAGAAGATCAAAATTTTCTTTCTTCTTTTATTTTACAATTTTATGAAAACCAGACCGAATTACCTCGAGAGGTTTTAACTCCTATTTCTCTGTCCCCTGAGCTTTCTTCCTTACTTAGTAAAAATTTCTCTCTTCGTTTACGAGCTCCGAAAACAGGCTATCGTAAAGAACTCATAGTCTTAGCACAACACAACGCTGAAGAATATGCTAAAACTATTTCCAAGCAATTAAAATTACCTTATGAAGACATAAAAAATATCTTATATATTCAAAATTACCCTTATCGAATTGAGTGCTATGACAATGCACATCTACATGGAGCACACGCGATTGGAGTTTATATTGTTTTTGAGAATGACCGTTTAGCTTCACAACACTACCGGACATTTTCTATTTCACCAAATGCTGCAAAAAATGATTTAGGAGCTTTAGAAGAAGTTTTATTGCGAAGGTTTAAATCTTTAACGACAGTTCTTCCTGATATGATTTTAATTGATGGAGGACGAGCTCATTACGTATTAGCCAAGAAATTACTAGAAACATTTAATCTTACAGGTATTGAAGTTATAGCTTTAGCAAAAGAAGCCAGTAATCACAGTAGATCTTTAACCAAAGATAAAATCTTTTCTGAAGCTTTCCCTAAAGGCCTTCAACTAGCATCATCATCAAAGTTGTTACAATTTTTCCAAGCACTAAGAGATGAAGCTCATCGTTTTGCTATCGGCAAACATAGACAAAAACGAAATAAAGATTTTTTTTTCGTAGAAAAAATTCCTGGGATTGGAAAGGTAAAGCAAAACACACTCCTGAAAAAATTCAAAAGCTGGAAAAACATTATGAAAGCCTCCCAGGAAGAGCTAGAAGCTATTCCTGGGCTAACGAGAAAGGATATTCAACAACTTCTTATTAAGAAAGCTGATATACAAGAACTTTAAAAATTACTCCATTTCTTTGGGTTCTACAATGAAATCTTCAGGAGGGGGAAGCTCATTAACAAACATTCCTTCAACATCTTCTTCAGTACGATCTTTAGGTTGGGTAAGGCCTTTGATAATCACATGTACAGCAGCAACATGAAGACCTGTATATTCAGAAATTTCAGAGACTATGCACCCTTGGATTTCCTCTGTTTTTTCTGGGATAGAAACACCATAATCAACATTCACCTCTACGCGAACTTTTACCAAATGATTTTTGGAGTCTTGCTCTACGTAAATACCCTTCATTCTCTCAATGTCTCGACCAAACAAAGTGTCGATTAAATTTCCTCCTAAAAGAGAAACCCCATTGATTTTAGCTAAACAATGTAAGATTATTACCTGAATAACTCGAGTTTCTATATCACGGCTAAACACTGTCTCAGGAAACTCTATTTCCTTAACATCTAATTTTAAATTTTGTTTATCCATACTTCTCTCTCCTTTTCACCCTATTTCTATGGCAAGAAATGCATCTCATAGAAATAATGAGCGCTAGCGATAGTCTAATGACACAACGGTTAATATGCTACCTTCAATACTTCCTATTTCATTTTTCTTATTTTATTTAGTTCTAGGCTGCCTTTCTGCATACATAGCAATTAAAAAAAATCGCAATCCTATTGGATGGTTTTTTGCTGGAATGCTTTTTGGTATCATTGGAATAGTACTTTTACTTATTCTTCCAAATTTATCAAAAAATAATTCACAAAATCATAAAACACCGACAACAGGAGGAAATCTCAATATCTTAGAGGAAATACAAAACTCTGAAACCCTAGAGAAAAAATCTTCAGATTCTTCAGATTTAACACAGGCTCCTATAGACACAGAAAAGTGGTTTTACCTGAGTAAAGACAAGCAAAATATCGGACCTCTCTCTCTGGAAAATTTGCTTATCTTTCTCAGAGACAAAGAACGTCATGCCCAGGAAAATATATCTCCTGAAGAAATTTGGGTATGGAAAAAGGGAATGGCGAATTGGGAGAGGGTAAAGAACGTAACTGAATTAAGAGAAGCGTTAGAGATTCTTTTATAAATCTACAACGCTTATTTTCCTAAGAAAAACTTAGTTCTAAGTATTTTTACCAGCTAGCCTTAATAACTCCAGGAATTTCACCCATAGAAGCCATTTGTCTAAAACAAATTCTTGAGATTGCAAATTTCCTTAAGTAACTTCGAGGACGACCTGTCAACATGCATCTATTATGCAAACGAGAAGGAGAAGAATCTCTCTTCATTTTGTTTAAGGAAATACGAGCAGCTTCTTTCTCTTCTTCACTAACAACTAGGCTTTTGACAATTTTGCGTAGCTCACTTCTTTTATGAAAATTTGCTTCTACTAATCGTCGACGCTTAGCTTCTCTAGCAACTGATGATTTTTTTGCCATACAGCTTCTTACCTAAAATTTAAATTATTTCTTGCGAGCGGGGCCAGCCTGACGCTGTTTACGATTGGGGTCTTTTTTATTAATGACATAAAGACGTCCCTTACGACGGACTAGCTTATCTCCCTTTGAAGGATCTGCTTTTATAGATGAACTAACTTTCATGAAAACCTTTTTATTTCTCAATCTGGAAACAAACTTTTTAAATAAAGATCTTTCCGGAAGTCATAAATTTAATCTCTTAGAGGCTTTTTTGCAATATTAGACTATATGCACAGAATTTTTCTTCTAAAACAGGTGAGAATTTTATGTCTTCTTGATCTTTTTCATTCGATCTTTTAAAATTTTGCCGAGTTCCCTTCTGGTTTCTACGAAGAGAAGTCGAAGCTCAAAAATCATAGGAAGGCATTGTGAAACGGACTTATCAACCTAGCAAAAGAAAGCGCCGCAATTCTATAGGTTTTCGCGCTCGTATGGCTACAAAAAACGGAAGAAAATTACTAAATCGTCGTCGACGACACGGTAGACACACTCTAATCGATTTATAATATCAATATTTTGTGCACCGCTTAACCTTACCCAAACAAGCTCGCGTACTTAAGAGAAAACAGTTTTTTTATATCACTCGTTCAGGTTCATGTTGTCAAGGATCTCAAGTGGTTTTCTATGTTCTTCCCTTGAGGTATCCTAGTAGCTGTAAATTGGGAATTACGGTTTCAAAAAAATTTGGGAAAGCCCACAAAAGAAATTATTTTAAAAGAATCGTTCGAGAAGTTTTTAGGCAAGTACGCCATCAGCTCCCAAATTGTCAAATTGTAGTCTTTCCAAAAGCTCATAAACGTCAGCCGTTATTTTCAAATCTTTATCAAGATTTTATAAAGTGCATTCCAGAAAGTTTTGATAAACTGAAAAAAAACAAGCTTATGACTGATGCCGAATGTACTCCAAAGAACGAGAAATGTGTGAACGCACTTCCTTAGGAGCAGTTTCAAAAGCTACTTCAGCATGTTGTAAAGCATTTTTCCATTGATCTGACTCTAAGTAAAATTGAGCTATCATCATTTCGATACGCCAAACACTCTCTTTATCTTGGTGACCAAAGAGAGAAAGATAGGACTCCAGAGGTGCAATCACTTGACTGGCTTCTTGACGAACTCCTTCTCTGGAGCGTTTTGCTAATTCTTGAAACTCTATAAGGGCAACAGTAAAATGCGTTTGCTTTTCGTTTTTGCTATCTTTGCTCAGTAGACGTTTCTTTATTTTCTGGCATTCTTCGGAATCCATTTTCCCATTTTCAACAAGAAGACGAAATTTCTCAGAGAGAAAAAAATAGTCATCATTACGTACACCAAGCTCTAAAGCTTGTAAAAGAAAATCTTTTCTAGACAATTCCTCTGCGAGGCGATAGTAACGTTGTAGCTCAGCCATAGAAAGAGTTGCCATTACAGGAAAAGCACTTTTTAAGAGGGAGTCACTTTCTACAATATGACAAAGACTTTCTCCTAAATTCGCACCAGTTTCATTCCCAAAAGAGCCAATCTTATAAATTTCTTGTTCGTCATGAGAAAGTAAAACTAAACAAGGGAGTTCGTTAATTTTAAATAGCGTTTTTAAAACAAGATTTTGCTGATAGATGCTTTCATTTTGAGGAGAATGTTTAGGATAATCTACTTCTAAACAAATGAATTTTCCATAAACTTTTTTTGCAAAATCTGAGGAATTTAAAACTTCTTTACGAATCCTCATACAAGGGCCATTCCAATCAGATCCTGAGAAAAAAATCATCATCGGAAGGGTTGATTCACGACTTTTTTGTAAAGCTTCACGATAGTTCGTATACCAAATAAGTTTTTGGGAATCGCTTTGAATTGCAGCACTAAGAGTAGGAGCACTCAAACTTAATAAAAGAGTCGCCAAAATTTTCAGCTGTCTCAAAGAGCATCTCTTTATATTTCGTAATAGGATCACAGACCACCTCTCTTTCTCCTAACGCCAACAACGTAACCGTGTCTCACCTAGGCTTAGCCAGATAAGCTTAAAGGGCGTTGTCCTGGCAATTCTTGTTGTATAGTCTTTTTTTTATTAAAACGAAATAAAAAAACACTACTAAAATGTTGTTCTCGGCTAAATATGATAACCTCTAAAAAGATTCATGTGATTCTATCTTCTTTTGAAGAAAATAAATCATGTAGAAAACCATAGATTCACAAGCCACGTTGTGATAGCATGACGAGAAATATTCTTCTCGAGATTATTACAAACAGCTTCTAATCTTTCTGTAATTTTATTTAAAATGTATTCTGGAGTTACTCGGTGTTCTATGCTCCTTCTTTCAAAAGTTCTTTACGCCTTTACAATACAATCTCTCGACAGAAAGAAATTTTTTCCCCTTTACACGATCCTGTAAGACTCTACACTTGTGGTCCTACAGTTTATGATTTTGCGCATATAGGAAATTTTAGAACCTATATTTTTGAAGACCTTCTAAAGAGGACTTTAATATTTTTTGGATACTCTGTAATACATGTTATGAACATTACAGATGTTGATGATAAGACGCTTACAGGAGCTCGCAAACAAGGGGTTTCTCTTCAAGAGTATACTGAGCCTTATATTCAAGCCTTCTTCAAAGATCTAGAAGCACTCGATATTGTCAAAGCAGATTTCTATCCTCATGCTACACACTACATTCCACAAATGATAAAAGCTATTGAAAATCTACTAGAAAAAGGCATCGCGTATATCGGTCATGATCAATCTGTTTATTTTTCCATAAATCATTTCTCTGATTACGGGAAACTCTCTCATCTTGACTTGAGCAATCTACAGTGCTGTACTCGAGCCTCTTTAAATTCTGATGAGTATGACAAGGAAGACCTCAGTGACTTTGTCTTATGGAAAGCTTATTCCCCAGAAAGGGATGGAGAAATTTACTGGCAAAGTCCTTTTGGAAAAGGACGCCCAGGATGGCATTTGGAATGTTCTGTTATGGCAATGGAAATTCTAGGAGAATCTATAGACATCCATGCTGGTGGTGTTGACAATATTTTCCCACACCATGAAAACGAAATAGCACAATCTGAATTGCTTTCAGGGAAACCTTTTTCCCGTTACTGGCTACATTCAGAACATCTTTTAGTTGATGGAAAGAAAATGTCTAAAAGCTTAGGAAATTTTTTAACCTTTCGAGATCTCATAAACAAAGGCTTCTCTGGAAAAGAAATACGCTACATGCTTTTACAAAGCCATTACCGCATGCAGATGAATTTTACTGAAGAGGCTTTACTGTCTTTCCGCCAAGCGCTAAAAAGACTTCGGGATTTCATCCATCGACTTAATGAACCCTATGCCAAAGGAGATACTCCTTTAAATAAGACTAAAGTATTTTCAGAAAAACTTTTCAATAATTTCGTTAATTCTCTAGCTAATGATCTAAATATAGCTGTAGGGTTAGCTTCTCTTTTTGATTTTGTTCATGAAATCAACAGTCTTATAGACAAAGGAACTTTTTCCGAAGCAGATGCTTCTTACGTTCTAAACCTTTTAAAACATTTGGATCAAGTGCTGGGGATTCTTCCTCTATCCTCAACAACTGAAATTCCTAGTGCTGTATGGGAACTTGTTTCGAAACGAGAAGAGGCTCGCAAAGCTAAAGAATGGGCTCTTGCTGATTCTTTGCGCAACGAGATATTAGGATTAGGTTTTGTTGTCGAAGACAACAAAACAGGACCTAAGTTAAAGCCTCTTTAAAATCTTCGTCTTTAGCTAAACGTCGCATCACAGGGAAATATAAGACATCACGAATGGATGCAGAATCTGTTAAAATCATTACTAAACGATCTATTCCTATTCCAAAACCTCCCGCGGGTGGCATCCCTTGACATAAAGCTTCTAAAAATTCCTCATCAATAGGATGGCACTCACTATCAGGAAGTAATTCTTTTCTTGTTAATTGTTCTTCTAACAGCTTTCTTTGCTGAATAGGGTCATTAAGTTCAGAGTATGCATTGCAAAGTTCTTTCCCGAGGCAAAAACTTTCAAAACGCTCAACATAAGTAGATTCTCCAGAACGCAATGACTTACACAAAGGAGTCGTTTCTACAGGATGATCTGTAATATGATGAGGGGCTACTAAATTTTCGGATACAAGTTCGTCAAACAGTAGAGCAACTAGCATTCCCCGATTAGCCTTGATAAAAGATTCTTCTGATAGGGTTGTTTTTGTTTTCAACAACTCCCTAAGCTCGTGATCTCCATGAAGATCTACATCAATACCCCCATATGTTTTTATACTCTCCTTCATAGTCATACGAATCCAAGGAGCTTTAAAATCGACTTCCTGAGGGCCTTCTCTCCAATGAGAATAGGTAATTACGGAGCTTCCATTGTTTAAACAACGGACAACATGTTCAACAAGATTTTCAACAAAATCCATAATTCCATGATAATCCATATAAGCGGCATAAGCTTCTATCATGGTAAACTCTGGATTATGGGTTCTATCTATACCTTCATTTCGAAAGACTTTACCGATCTCATAAACCCGAGGAGTTCCTCCTACGAGGATCTTCTTTAATGCTATTTCTAAAGAAATCCTTAAGAACATTTCAGAATGCAAAGCTTCTAATTCTGTAACAAACGGACGAGCTTCAGCCCCGCCATAAATATTTTGCAAAATCGGAGTTTCAACTTCCAAAAACTCATGAGCATCCATATACTCACGAATAAGCTTGATAATCCGACTTCTTTTTAGAAAAGTGTTGCTAACAGTCTGAGAACAAATTAAATCAAGCCAGCGCTTACGATATCGAACTTCTTTATCACACAACCCAGCGTGTTTATCTGGCAAAGAAATCAAGGATTTACACAATAAAGTCACGGTTTCAACAAGAACTGTGAGTTCTCCGGAATGGGTGAAAAACAAGAAACCCTCGATACCTAAAATATCTCCAAGATCAAGTTTTTTTTCTATAAACTTCATAGAAGAAATTTCAGCATCTGAAGAGAGTCCAAATATATGTGTGAAATCTCGGTTAAACATCACTTGAATTTTTTGATTATAATCCAAGATTTGCCCGAAAGCATTTTTCCCCATAGAGCGAAAAAGAACTAACCGTCCAGCAATTTTTACTTTAGGAGTAAGCTTATTTGTTGCAGCTTCACTGTCTCCTAAAATCTTTTCTGAAAAAGTTTTTAAAATTGTTTCTACTCGAGAACAATTAGAATATTCATAAGGATAGGGTTCTACCCCCAAAGCTCTGATTTCATGAAGCTTACCACTTCTATACAGGAAATCTTCGCGTTCGCATTCTGCTTTTGTAGACATGGTTTCCTTCTACCTAGAAAGAATGATTAAAAATTTAGAAACATTTTCTCAGAAATAAAAAAAAAGAGGAACGATTTCTTTAATAAAAAGACATAGAATGGAGAACTTATCTAAACCTAGAAATAAAAGTTTTTAAGAACGAGTACTCAAAGAAGCTTTTATTTTATTTACATAAGCAGCCCCGCCGCCAAATTCAAAACCCATTCTAGCAAGCTCTTTTCCCTGTTCATCAATAAACACCAGCTGAGGAAAGCCTTTAACGTCGTATTGAGATTTCAATTCATATCGCTGTGGATCCAAATTTTTCTGAGAAGGATTCTGAGGAAAATCAAGTTCCACCATATGCAAATGATCTTTAGCAAAAGATATAAAATCAGGAGTAGTTAAGATTTGCTGTTGCATCTTTATACACCAGATACACCAATCGGATCCTGTAAAGAATAAACATACAGGTCGGTTATCTTTCTGAGAATTTTGCATTGCCTGTAGGTATGACTCCCAAATAAGAGATGCTGAAGCGGTCGTTTCATTAGTAAGCACAGTTGCACGAGGGTATTTTTGTGCTGCACAGCAAGACAAAGTTATTGATAAACAAAGTGCTATAGCACTTCCTTGTAACCAACGTTTCATATATAATCCTTAAGAAATTTATAATAAAACCCATGAAGATTTCTATACTTATCTTATCTGAAAAATAATAGAAATTTCTAACCTGATAATGTTCATAGAAGAAAAAAATCTAACAGATCTATAGTGAGTATAAGCTTTGCAGATCATAAATTAGAAAAATACATGACCCCTTCATCGATTCTTCTTTCCACTCTTCAACACATTATTGAACGTTATTTTGAACATTTTAATCCAACACTTGCACAATTACTTCCCTTAAATTTATCAAATTTAGCTCCAACACTATCTCAGCAATCAACTAAAAAGTCTTCACGAACATTTCTAGAACCTTTAGAAAAGAATTCTTCCGTTACAAAAGAAGCTTCTTGTGTATCTGTACCGCCGGCTAAAAAATCTAAGACTTCGCTATGGGAGCGAGTGCCTTTTCACCCTGATATGTCTAGAGAACAAATCTTAAAAGAAAAATACCCATCACTAGAAAGCATACGACTTAAACATTCTTTAATTCCTCCATGCACGATATTTGCAGATGAAGATAATGACGAAGAGATTTTATTTTTTAATCGACTAACTAAAATTCTTACTCAACAGCTTTTCCCAACACGTCTAACACTTGTACATTCTCGTACAAACATTTTTTCTAATAATAAAAGTCTTGTTTTAGGCCTAGCCCCTTTAAACGTGATCCGCTATAAAATTTCTAGCGCACAATATCATGAATCCCTCACACAAAATGACTGTACCTTTATTCCTCTTTATTCTTGTGTACAGTATGAGAAGGACGCACAGCTAAAGCGAGATCTATGGGCTATACTGAACCGTCAACCTTTCGCCTATACGCAGAAGTCATAGTAAATTCTAACATTAACAAAATGCTTGACTACGGTATTCCGGAGAACCTCGAATCTATCTCTAGAGGGACGGGAGTCATAGTGTCTCTTCGTGGAGCAAAGAAATTTGGTATAGTACATCACATCAAAGCAACAACATGTTGTAAACACGTGCTCCCTATTCTTGGAGTTATTAATTCAGGAATTAAGATCCCTAAGGATCTTCTTGAGTTACTATTTTGGATGAGTCAGTATTATTTTGCTCCTTTAGGGAAAACTTTACGACTCTTTCTTCCTGCAATTTCTTCTACAATTATCCAACCAAAACAGCAATATCGGGTCATTTTAAAGAAAAGTAAAGCCAAATCTCGAGAACTTATTCAACAACTACAAAAGGTTCACCCTTCACAAGCTGCTGTACTTAAGGTATTACTAAATAGTTCTTCTCCTCTAGGATTATCGGCTTTGATGGAACAAGCTGGAGTATCTCAATCTCCCATAAACTCCTTAGAAAAAATTGGAGCTCTAGAAGTCGTAGATGCTTCTACATTAGCCATACAAGAAAGGAATCTTTCTTTCTTTCTTCCTGAGAAGAAATCTCTTCATTCGGAACAACAAGTAGCCCTAGAGAAAATAAAAAAATCATTATCTCAATCTCAATTTTGTACACACCTACTGTTTGGTATAACAGGAAGTGGAAAAACAGAAGTTTACATCCAAGCAATTTATGAAGCACGAGCTCAAGGGAAAAGTGCTATTTTGCTAGTTCCTGAGATAGCCTTAACAATACAAACAGAAACTTTATTTAAAGCTCTTTTCAATAAAGAAGTCGGCATTCTTCATCATAAACTTAGTGATAGTGAAAAAAATAAAGTTTGGAGAGAAGCTGCAGAAGGGATAATTCAGATCATCATAGGACCTCGTTCAGCCCTTTTCTGTCCAGTACAAAACCTTGGATTAATCATTGTTGATGAAGAACATGATTCTTCTTATAAACAAAACGAAACTCCCCCTTGTTATCATGCTAGAGATGTGGCTGTAATGAGAGGGAAATTGTCTAATGCAACCATCATTCTTGGGAGTGCTACACCAAGCATAGAAAGTTATACCAATGCTTTATCAGGGAAATATAAGCTTTCAACACTATCTTCAAAAGCTATAGCAATACACCCTTCGAAAATTTCTCTTATAGATATGAATTTAGAGAAAGAACAAACTAAAACTAAAGTATTATTTTCTCGAGCAGCTTTAAAAAAAATTGAACAACGTCTAGCTTTAGGAGAACAAACCTTAATATTTTTTAATCGTCGAGGCTATCATACTAACGTTTCCTGTGTGTCATGTAAGCATACTTTAAAGTGTTCTCATTGTGACATGATTCTTACTTTTCATAAATATGCGAACGTTCTTCTTTGTCATCTTTGTAATTCTTCTCCTAAAGATTTACCTCATTCTTGTCCAAAATGTCGAGGAACTATGACACTACAATACCGAGGTTCCGGAACAGAAAAAATAGAAAGAGTATTACAGCAAGTATTTCCTCAAATCCGCACTATACGCATAGACTCAGACACAACAAAATTCAAAGGAAGTCATGAATTTTTATTAAAGCAGTTTGCTACAGGAAAGGCGGATGTTCTCATTGGTACACAAATGATCGCTAAAGGGATGCATTTTCCTGCAGTAACTCTTGCTATAGTTCTCAACGGAGATTCTGGATTATATATTCCTGATTTTCGGGCATCTGAACAAGTCTTTCAACTTATTACTCAAGTTGCTGGAAGATCTGGTCGAAGTTACCTTCCTGGAGAAATTCTTATTCAGACCTTTCTTCCGGAAAACAAGATTATTCGCTGTGCTATGAATCAAGATTTTTCAGCATTTTACCAACAGGAAATTTTAGGAAGGGAGTTATGTGATTATCCTCCTTTCATCCGCTTGATTCGCTGTATTTTTGTTGGAAAATGTCCTAAGCTTACATGGAAAGAAACTAAGCGCGTACATTCTCTTCTTGAAGAGAAACTAAAGGATACAGCCCATTTAATGCAGATATCCCCATGTGGACACTTTAAAATCAAAGACACCTTTCGTTATCAATTTTTAATAAAGAGCAAACAAATACTACCTGCAAATAAAAAGCTTCAGGAAGTATTAATTTCAGCAAAGCTCTCTCCAAAAGTGAAATTTATGGTCGACGTTGACCCTATAACAACTTTTTTCTAAATAAGGATCTAATACACTTATTAATAAGTCTATTTCTTCTATAGTATTAAATGAATGAAGATTCACCCGAATGAAAGGGTTTTCACTTCTAAAAGTTAGAATTCCTACTTGAATATTATGATCTTGCAAAGCAACAATAGCGGAATCAAATTGTGACTTATTTACATATATAGGCTGTACACAGCCTAAAGCACACTTTGGATAATTCTGCTGAAAATGCCGATGCAAAACTAAAAGTTGATGACGAGATTTCTCTCCTTCTGACGACAAAAAATCATAAGCAACATCGATAGCAACTAAAACACTAGGAGATAAACAAGTTGAGTATCGTAAAGGAGGAGAATTAAACATCAGATTTTCTTTTACTTCCTTAGAAGAAAGAATCGCAGCACCCATACATCCCAAGGCCTTTCCGAAAGTCACTAATATAGCGTAAAAATTTTCATATCCCAAGTTCTTGCATAATCCTCTCCCTTCTTTCCCAAACAAGCCTACAGCATGAGCTTCGTCAACAATAAGCTTAGCATCATACTTAAATGCTAAACCTAGAATTTCTTCAAGAGGTGCAAATGTTCCTTCAAAAGAGTATACAGAACAAATAAAAATGAAAATACGTCCACAAGAACTTTCTCGATAGTGCTGAAGAAGAGTTTCCAAGTGATTCAAGTCATTATGACGAAAAGATTGTTGAGTCCCTTTTGTTGCGCACAAGCCATATTTTACTGACATATGCACATATTCATCCCAAAGGAGGATATCGTCATCTTGGGAGACATGATAACAAAATCCAAGGTTTGCTATATACCCACTATTCACAATGAAAGCTTCTTGCACTCCATGATATGCTGCAATTTTGCTTTCTAAATTTTGCATAAGAGGAGAAGCTCCTACCATCAATCGAGATCCTCCCGCTCCCATCCTCATATTTAAAAATGAATAGGACATCTCGTAGTAACGACGACAAACTTCTTGGTTTAATAGAGTAGATCGTGAGAAGCCTAAAAAATCGTTAGAAACAAAATCGATACATTCTGTAATCAAAGTATTCATTGAATCTCTGAATACGCTTTATAAATTCAAATAGTTATCCAAATAATGAGATAGCTAAAGCCTTTAAAGATGCGTAGCTGGGTTTCCCTATACCTAATAGGGGGATTGTTTCAATTTGATGTATGAAAGAAACTTTCACTATATTACTAGTTTCTGCATTTTTTAAAACATCATTAACTTCATGAATATTTGTGGGAAAAGTCGTAAATAAACACAATTTTACTTTGTCTCCAGGAATCTCACAGACAGTTAAAGTTGTTGCTTGTTCTTGATTAAGAGCTCCGGGCAGGCCTTGACGTAAAATGCATTCCAAAGCTTCAAGGCTGACCATTTCCCCGCCGATTTTCACGAATCGACTTAATCTTCCTAAAAGAAATAAATCTCCCGAAACACCTATATATCCAAGATCTCCTGTAACATACCAACGTTCTCCTCCGAGAGAAATAAACCCCTGAGAAGGATCTTTCTGTAAATAACCAGAGAAAACAGAAGAACCACGAACAACAATCATGCCGGATTCTCCGGAGGAAACAGGAACATGGGTATCTTTAGAAACAATGACAACATCCATTCCCGTTATTTGAGAACCTACGCATGCCTGTACTTTAGGGCTTGCTTGTGTTGTAATTGTAATCACTGGAGAACATTCAGTAGCTCCATAGCCTTGATGTAAAACTATATGAGGGTATTGTGTTTTTACTTCTGCACGAAGGCTGTCTTTTAAAGAATCTCCACCAATAACAACTAATCTTAGGGAGCTTAAATTAGATTCCTGTTTTTTTGCTGTTTTTAAAATATAATCAAAAAATATTGGAGTAGCGCCAATAATAGAAACTTTTTTAGACTCTATGAGTTCTACTAATTTCTTGGGATTCAAAGGATTTGAAGCAAAAACAATGGGGATCCCAGTAAGCAAAGGACATAGACTACATGAATTAAATCCATAAGCATGAAAAGGAGGCAAAAAAGATAACATAACGTCTTTTTTATTAGGATCAAAAAACTTTATACATGCTTTTTGATTTTCTATGAGATTTTCATGCGTAAGAGGAACTCCTTTAGGGAATTGCTCAGCTCCTGATGTAAATAAAATTACTGCAACATCATATTTTCGAGATTTTTTTACACCAAAAACTTTCATCAACCAAGATGGAGAAAATTTAGAATACACACCTATGCGACATTTCTCCCACCAGGAAAATTGCTTTTTCAATTCTTCTATATAAATGAGCTCGAAAGGATATTCTAAAATACCATGTGCTTGGCTTAAATGTTCGATCAAACGAATAGAAGTCAGAACACGTTGAACCTCAGCGAGGTTTGCACATATACGAATTTCCCTTAAACCTTGACTCCAGTTAATCATTACAGGAATTTTTCTCGCTAAAAGAGTCGCAAAATAAGCAATATAGGCCCCGACAGAAGAGGGCATCATAATTCCTATATGTAGCTCAGGGTATTGGGAAATTTTAATAGCTAAAGCTACAACTGCTCGATGCATCTCTGTATAAGTAAGAGTTCCAAGATACTCATCAAAACAAACCGTATGAGATGTGAGTTGCGAACACAACATTAGAAAATTTTCTAAAACAGAATTTTCAGAGCGAAGTTGTAAATCGCGACTTTTATTAGGTGTATTCCATGAATTTTGCATACCCAACTATTCTCACATTATGTGTAGGGCACTTCTACGGGAAGAATCTCTTCTTCTTGATTAAACCAGGTAGAGAGAAAACTATTTAGATCCTGTCTCTTAGGAAATTGCTTAAGAGTTTGACTATCAAATTGACTTATAGTAACTTTCACTAGCCTCTTAGGCATAAAAAAAAATGCCCGTCGCAACAGAAAAAAGAAACACTTCTTACAAACGCGCCCTAATTTCGGTGTTGAATTTTGTTTATATCGAGAAAATGCGCTCCCCCAAAGACCAGACACTCTTATTAAATAAACATTGTACTCCTTAGCTCTATGCAATAACACATGTGCAGAATGCTGATTAGCAATTTCTTCTTTACCATTTCTTGACAATCTTCCCGAAGGATAAAGTAAAAAACTCTCACCCTGATCTAGACCAGCGGCTACATAATCATAGAGTTTATTTATATGCTCTAGAGTTTCTTTTTTAGATTTTCCAGGAATGAACGAAGGTATAGGTATTGCCCGCACAGAATTCAAAAACCACCGAACTACAGGATCATGAAACAAATAATCTGCGGCAATAGGACGAAGATAGCATTTAGGCCAAAGAAGGTATTCTAATATGATCGGATCAATTTCTGCGACATGATTGGATAAAAACAAATTACCTTTTTTACCATCTAGCTTCAAAGAACTTATACCATCAACTTGAAGTTTGTAGCGGAGTTTTAAAATCACGCCAATAACAAACTCGTACAAACGTTCATAAATAGCTCGCCAAACTTTTCGTACCATCGCCGAAATTTCCTTAGGAGACACTCACTACAAGTTTAACATAATCTCAATATTTGGTAGCATCCTTATGTTACCTAGGGAATCTCATGTGGTCTAATTTGCCAGACTACCAGTCTGTTGCGGAAAATATAGTTACAAAAATTGCCACTCAACTCATTAATTACCAAAAAAAAAATCATTTAATTCTCTGTTGGGAAAAATCGGATCTTTCTTTTGTAACTCCAGCAGATTATGGTGTTCAATACTATCTTCAAAAACAGCTTTATCAAGCTTTTCCTCATATACCTTTTGTTGGCGAAGAAGTTCTTCTTCCTAAGAAAGACTATAAAAAAATTCCTGAAATTTTAAAATTTGTTCATAAATTAGATCCTTGTGCAACAGAAGCAGACTTGCTTTATACTTTTACAACACCTCAACCTGCATCTTCTCTATTTTGGCTTGCAGACCCTATTGATGGTACTGCAGGTTTTATTCGAAAACGTTTTTTTGCCTTAGCTTTGACACTAATTTATGAAAATTTTCCAGTTCTATCAGTCCTAGCCTGTCCAACTTCAAATCAGACTTTTAAAATTTATTCTGCAGCAAAAAATTATGGTTTATCTATTTTTGGGCCAGAAATTCCTGAGAGAAAAACAATTTATTGTAAGAAAAAAAGGACTGATCGTTATTGTGAAGCGTCTCTAGCAGCGTGTAACCAACAACATCATGCAACACGCTTATTAGGTTTAGATCTTCCTGGCCGTCCCCGACCTTATCGAGTAGAAAGTCAATACAAATATGCTTTAGTAGCAGAAGGTTTTGTAGATTTTTTCATTCGCTATCCCTTTATTTCTACTAGAGCAAGAACTTGGGATCATGCTCCCGGGGCATTTCTTGTTGAAGAAGCCGGAGGAGTAGTTACAGATTTGTTAGGGGCTCCCCTAGATTATAGTCGTCAGGACTTCTTCTTAGATAATCACCCGATTATACTCGCTTCAGGGAACCAAGAAATTCATGAAACAACCTTACAAGCCTTACACAGCCGTCTTAATACTTCACTTTCGACGGCTTCTTCAGCATCATGAGGAAGAGAGAGCAGCAAGCCTTTCTTCTACAAACAAGTCTGACAAAGTTACAGTATCACTATTAGAAATATCACTTTGATCATAAAGTTCTCTAAGAGTACAAGGAAGTTTTTCTACACGAGATAGAACTTTTTTAGGATTGTAAGACTCTTCTAAAGCTGTAACAACATTTAGCAGTCCTCCAGCATTTATTAAATAATCTGGAGCATAAACAATACCTCGTTCATGAAGAGAAGCTCCTATAGAAGCATCTTCTAATATATTGTTGGCTGCACCGACTATAGCCTTGCACCGTAAATTAGCAATATTATCTTTACGAATAACATTACCTCGAGCACATGGAGATAGGATATCACACTCGAAAGAAACAAAATCACTTTCTGAAATAGGGATAGCTCCATAAAGCTTCTCTGCATAATTAACAGCTGCTTCTTCAATATCTGAAACGTAAATTTCAGCACCCGCAAAGAATAGAGAATGTAGTAACAGTTTTCCTACTGATCCGATTCCTTGAATTGCAACTTTCTTATATCTTAGAGATGGAGAACCCCATAACTTCTGAGCAGTTTCTTGCATACATAAAAACACTCCGTGCGCTGTATAAATAGAGGGATTGCCACTAATAGAGTCAAGACCACAAACATAAGGAGTTTCCTCTGCTACAATCGCAATGTCACGTACTGAAACACCAAGATCTTCAGCACAAATATATTTCCCTTTCAAAGAATCTACAGCCTGTCCAAAAGCTCTAAGCATATCCTCGGATAATCGAGGTGCATGCGGAGGAAGAAGGATAACACTCTTTCCTCCCCCGGTACCGGCTCCACAAATTATACTCTTATAAGACATTCCTTTAGATAAGCGCAAAGCATCAGTCAAAGCTTCATCAAACGAACCATACACAGATGCTCTAGTTCCTCCTAAAGCAGGGCCTACAATAGTTTGGTGGATAGCAATGATTGCGTGCAGTCCTACATCATCACATGTAATTTCAATTACACGCTCATAATTGGCTAATTTTATATCTTTGAATACTAGAGGATACTTCATAACTCGAAATGTATTTATAAAAACAAAGCATTCTATAAAAATAATTAAAAGTCAATTATAGTAGGCATGTTCTTCTCATAAAATTGCACTCATGATAATCTATAGGGTTTAAAAACTCGAATAAGAATTCTTAAATCAAAAGAGCGACTTATATGTCTAAACTTCCCACAAATGTTGCCCATCCTTGGCATGGCCCTACATTAACTTACAATGATTATGAATCTTTATGTTGCTATATAGAGATTACTCCTCAAGATTCTGTAAAATTTGAATTAGACAAAATTACTGGACTTTTAAAAGTAGATAGACCTCAAAAATTTTCTAATTTTTGTCCTTGTCTTTACGGTTTATTACCGCAAACATACTGTGGGGAAGCTTCAGGAAAATATAGTGGTGAGCAAACTCTAAGAGAGAATATTCAAGGGGATAAAGATCCTTTAGACGTCTGTGTGCTTACAGAGAAAAATATAACTCATGGAAATATCCTATTACAAGCACGTCCTATCGGAGGATTACGCATTATTGACTCTGGCGAAGCAGACGATAAAATTATCGCAGTTTTAGAAGATGATTTAGTTTTTGCAGGAATAGATGATGTTTCTGATTGTCCTGGTACTGTTTTAGATATGATTCAGCACTACTTTTTAACTTACAAAGCAACTCCAGAAAACCTCATGCAAGGACAAGCTGCGAAAATAGAAATTGTGGGAATCTATGGGAAAAAAGAAGCTCAAAAGGTCATTCATTTAGCTCATGAAGACTATCTAGCATATATTAACAATGAGGCTACAGCAATCAAATAATACTTAATAAAGGAGAGATTTTTTCTCTCCTCTTTTAAGAAGAAAATAGATAGTTGTGAACAAACTTATCAGCTTCTACTATCAATCCTCGCAATTCAGGGAAATTAACTAAACGTAATCCCTCTTGAAAAGATATCCAACGATGCTCACAAGTCTCTGAGGGATCTGCGTGAACATCCCCACGGACTTCTGCTAAGAAATAAGAAACTTCTTTTCTAATAAGCATCTGATTTTCATCTGTAAAAGAATATTGTTCGACCAGAATTTTTGGAAAAAAATTAACAACTCCTAAACCAGTTTCTTCGACAAGCTCTCTTTCTGCAGTTTCTTGGGGTCCTTCTTTGTCTTCAGGATGACCTTTAGGGAATCCCCAATGCCTACCTTTTGTATGGCAAATAAAACAAATTTTTAATGTGCTTTTATCTGGAGTTCCAAAAAACTTTATTGGAATAATACCAAAAGAGTATTCATGTTGTGCCTTCATCATAATTAGGGTATATACCTCGAGAATAATATCGTTGAATTATGTCCACCGAAACCAAAAGAGTTCGACATAGCCACGTCAATATCCCAATCTTGAGCTTTATTTGCAACTACATCGAAATCCTCGACTTCAGTAATAGGATTTTCTAAATTAATTGTTGGGTGAACTTTACCTGTGAGAATTGCCTGTATGGTTGCGATAGCTTCTACACCACCAGCAGCCCCCAAGCAATGACCTATTAAAGATTTTGTAGAGTTCATACGAAGATTTTTAACATGACTACCGAAAGCTTTTTTCAATGCTAAAACTTCAGAAATATCTCCTAAAGGAGTAGAGGTTCCATGAGCATTAATATAATTAACCCGCTCCTTAGGGATATCAGAAGCAAGCAAAGCACCTAACACACATGCTGTTATTCCTTCACCATCGTCTCTAGGAGCTGTGATATGAAAAGCATCACAAGTTGTATAACATCCCAAAATCTCAGCAAAAATTGGAGCATCACGGCGCAAAGCATTATCTAAGGTCTCTAAAACAAGAACACCTGCACCTTCGCCCATAACGAAGCCATCACGATCTCGATCCCAAGGTCTAGAAGCTTTTTCTGGAGCATCATTTCTTTCTGACAAAGCACGATTTGCTATAAAACCTTCTAAACCAATGCGATTTACAGCGGCTTCTGTACCACCACATACTATCATATCGGCCCGACCTGAAACTAAATGTTGGTAAGCAGAATCAATACAATAATTGGAGGTTGCACATGCAGTAGATATTGAGAAGTTCGGTCCCATCAAACCAAAATCCATAGCAATTAAGGCTGGGGCCATATTTGTAATAATGTAGGGAATAAAAAAAGGAGAGACTTTTTTCTTTCCTATCAAAATTTTTTCCATTCCCTCATTGAGAGTTGCCAATCCTCCCATTCCTGAGCCAATAATAGCACCACAACGCAACGGATCTGCTGGAAGATGATCTTTATCCCAACGGGACATTGCTATAGCTTTTTTTGCAGCAACCATAGCATATGTAATGAAAGGATCTACACGACGAGCTTGTTTTTTATCTAAGTATGGTTCTGGATTAAACTCAGGGACCCATCCAGCAAATCGCGTGGCGTAGTTTTCGCAAGGAAAAGAAGAAATCGTTTTAACACCACTAATACCTGCAAGCAAATTATCATAAAAGGTGTCTACTTCGTAGCCTAAACAGGACACTACACCCAAGCCTGTAACAACCACACGTTTTCTACTCATATATAGCTCTCCACTCCATTAAGAAGTCAGAAATTTAATGCAATATTGGAACCATCTTTCCAAAGCTCTTCTAAACGATATCGTTCTCGAATTGCTGAGATGAACAAATGTATAACGATATATCCATAATCTATAACTATCCAGTCACCATGATTCATACCCTCTACATGAGGGAGTAGATTTTGCTTTTTTAAAACGTGAATGACTTCATTAGCTAAAGCTTTAACATGAATGCAAACATTTCCCTCAGCAAATACAAAATAATTTGTAAAATCTGAAATATTACTTACATCCAAGACAATAAGGTTATTACCTTTTTTTTGATTTATAACTTTAGCTATAGTTTTCAATAAATTAATATAAAACAACTCCATAAAGGTCTGCTCGAGAATACCTGATTCTCTAAGATAAGGTCGAGCTTTTTTAATTACTTTAGATGATATTCCAATAACACTTTTTAGCTATTTTTTTTAAACGACCTCGAGGACGCACAACGGTTTTTTCTTCCCCTAATAGGAGGAAAGGCAGGTCTAGTATATGATCCGAAAAGGTATGACTTCGAGCTTGACATATTTTTTTTAGATAACTAAGGATTTGCGCTTTCTTCTCCCCAGTCAAACATTTTTTATATACGACTTGCTCAGCTGATTCAGTTTGATAATATGAGGCATACCACAAATGTACTCCCAATCGTTCTGCTATAGGACCCACGATGAAATCCGGAGAAGAAGAGAATAAAACAACTTGGCCAAAAGGATCCTTAAAAGCTTCTTCCAATCTCTCTATAGTTGGAGCATAAAAATCATTATTTTTTAAAGTTGCGACAAAATCTCTAGCATAACTAAAAAGACTTTCCTGAGGGGTATTCAAAAGTAAACGATTTACTATTCGAGTGTAAAAGGAGGACAGGTCAAAAAAAAACTTAAATCCCAAAAATCGTAATATACAACCAGGAATACTCTTATAGGGAAATAGTTGACGCAACAAAGCGTAACGGTAGAACTTCCAACTACTATTCCCCCGAAGAAGAGTTTTATCTAAATCAAAAGCATATATGCAACGTCTAGTCATAAAATTTGCTGGATTTGCTTTTTTAAACTTAAGATACTTTGATCTAGCTCTTCTAAAGATCGCTTATCCTCTTCAACAAGAGAACTATATTGCATAGCGCGATTAAAATCGAGCCCTGAAGATCCTAATAGTTTCTTATCTTGCTCTAACTTATTTTTCAGCTCTTTACGACGTATTTGCCTTTGAGATAAAACCTGACGCATATTTTCAATATTTGCTCTAGAATCAGATAACAGCTGATTTTCAAAAAATCGAGTAATAATTTGAAGAGCTTGATTTAATTGGTTGTCTAAAGAAATTTTTTCGAAATTAGACAAAAAAGTCATCTTAGTAAGAGATTCTTTTAACTCCTTCCAAGACTCTTTAGAAGATGGTGTTATGTTTCCAGCATCACAAGTTTGAACGAACTCAGCAATACGAGAAGATAAGGAATCAATAGCTTTTTGCTTTACTTGACGATCTTTTATCAATCGTTCTTGACAAGTTTTCTCAATAATTTCCTGCTTCGCATGTAGACGATCATATAAAATATGAAGTTCACTTTTTAAAGTGACAACGTCTTCATGAACAAAGTCTAACGCACGAATACGTTTAGCAATGCTTTCTAAATTCTTTTGGATCTTAGTAAGATCTTCTTCTGCATCCAATTGCATAGAAGCAGCATCCAAAAGAGACCGTACTTCTTTTGTATTTTCTATAGAGGCAAGACGTATTTTTCCTTGTTCTTGACGAATCTCTTTTTCTAAACCCTTTAACTGATCCCAGCACTGACCAAGCTTTAAACGTGTGTCAGAAAAAACATTAGAGGTAACAAAAAGTTTTTTAGCAACACTCTGTAAATTTTTTATCTCTCTTCTTAAAAAAAAAACAGATCGCTTCAAAACATTTTTATCAGCTTTAGAAAAATATCTCGCAACAAAAGAGTCGACATCTTCCGAAAAAACCTGACTTACTTTTTCTATAAGCTCTTTACGCAAAGGGAAAACATGATTGCCCAAAACAGATAAGCGTTGAAAAAATTCACTTTTCAACTTCATCCGCATTCCAACATTCATTAGTTCTTTTCGAAGAGCTATGATTTTTGTAGAAAAGCTACTTAACCACAATAAAGAGGCGTGCTGAGTTTTATAAAATTCATGGTGTTTTTCTAAAGTTGAAGTTTCCAAAAAAATTGGATCAATTTCTTCACTATCAATATTCTGTAAAACAGAATTTATATCTTTTTCTAAACAAGATATAGCCAGTTCAATTTGATCTATAACGAATGAATCGCCTTCTTCATGAAAAGCTTTGATGCGCCTACCCTCTTTTGTCAATTCTATATACCGACGCCATGCGTTCGCTCTTTTCGAAAGATCTTGCTCTTGTTGAAATAAAGGTAAACTATGTTTACGTATAGCCCAAAAAAGCTTTAAATTAATTCCTGAAGACTCACTTAAAGCTATTTCCATCCGATTAAGACTAAAAGTCATTTGCTCTTCCAAGGTAGAAAGTTTTGCAAATTCATTAGTAAAAATTGCAAAAGAATTATCAACGTCTCTGACTTCTTTGCTTTCTAAAGAACATCTTTTGTCACAAATCTCTGTCACAGAACTCGATTCCGTTTGGGAAGATATAAAGCTGTTGTCTGTGGTATCCATAAAACAACTTAGGCTAGAACTTGAAAAGAAAATATGTAGGAACTAAAGTGTGCTTTTCTAAACCTTTATCGTCAATTGTTTTATGAACTCCACTAGACTAACTTCTAAGGAAGGACTTGAAATGCTAGTTTCTATGCCGCTGGAAGAGCTTAAACTTTTGGCAAATCATCTCAGAAAACAGCGTTATCCTGCGGATGAAATCACTTACGTGTTGGATGCCAATCCAAATTATACAAATATTTGTAAAATGGATTGTACGTTCTGTGCATTCTATAGAAAGCCACGCTCTCCTGATGCGTATCTTTTTACTTTAGACGACTTTCGCCAATTATTACAGCGTTATACAAAATTAGGAATTAGAACTGTATTGTTACAAGGGGGCGTTCATCCAACTATTGGCATAGATTATCTTGAAACATTAGTACGTATTAGCGTTCAAGAATTCCCTTCCATACATCCTCATTTCTTCTCTGCAGTAGAGATAAATCATGCTGCTCAAGTCTCCAAAATTTCTGAAGAAGAAGCTCTATCTCGATTATGGGAAGCTGGCTTAAGAACTATTCCAGGGGGCGGTGCAGAAATCCTTTCAGAACGAGTTAGAAAAATTATTTCTCCAAAAAAAATGGAGCCTGGAGGTTGGCTTAGATTCCATAAGCTAAGTCATAAATTAGGTTTTCATACAACTGCCACTATGATGTTTGGTCATATAGAGACTCCTGAGGATATTCTTACCCATTTGGAATCGTTACGTAACGCCCAAGATGAACGATCTGGTTTTTATAGTTTTATTCCTTGGAGCTATAAGCCTCAAAATACAGCTTTAGGTCGAAAAATTTCTTTTAGAAACACGGAGGAACTATACTATCGAATATTGGCAGTTTCTCGAATTTTTTTAGATAATTTTGATCATATAGCGGCTTCATGGTTTGGAGAAGGGAAAGAAGTTGGAAAGCGAGCTTTGCATTATGGAGCCGATGATTTTGGAGGAACTATCTTAGATGAAAGTGTACACAGATGCACAGGATGGTCATTACAGAGCACAGAAGATGAGATACAACAACTCATTCGTAGTGCGGGTTTTACTCCTGTAGAACGCGATTCTTTTTATCAACACATCAAAAAAACAACAACTCACCCATAAAGTCGATAATCTTCGGCTATTTTTTGAGCAATGACAACAGCCGACAAACCTATTGTTGGAAGCTCTCGAAAAATACTATAACGCTTAAACCAAGTTCGCTGTTTTTTCGTATAACGCCAACTATTAGAGATAAATTTTTTTTTTGTCTCTTCATATAATTCTTCTGATTCCCCATGATCTATAAAATCTATCCATTCACGATAGCCTATGGCTTTTGCGGCAGAGGGATTTTGTCTTATGCCTTGATTTAATAAATTCCGAACTTCTTCTATCAATCCATTTTGTAACATTTTCTCACAACGAATCGAAAGATTTTGCTTCAAAAGTTCCTTTTGAGGAGAAAGAAACCATGCCCTACAGGGATATTCTGGAGAAAAAGAACCTCCTGTATTCCACGAATGATCACTTACCCGCTTTCCTGTAAGATGAATTATCTCCAAACCACGAATTATCTTATTTTTGTCATGCTTTGTGATAGTTTGAGCATATTGAGGATCTAACGATGAAAGCTCTTCATAAAGAGAAGATATCCCAAATTGCTTGACACGAGATTCTAAAATACAGCGAAAATAAGCGTCTCCAGAAGGCCCTGTTGGTGGACCAGTTAGAAAAGCGTGGAAATAAAAACCTGTTCCCCCAACAAGAATTGGCACTTTATTTCTTGATAAAATGTTTTGACAAGCTTGCACCGCCTCATAATAGAAATCAACAACGCTGAATAACTCTTGTACATGACAAACATCTATTAAGTAGTGAGGAATAACACCTTGAGCTTCCCGAGAAACTTTTGCAGTACCAATATCCATGCCTCGGTAAACTTGTTTGGAATCTACAGAAATAATCTCTCCATCAATCATGGAGGCAAGCTGTAAAGAAACTTCTGTTTTCCCAGACCCTGTAGGTCCAGCAAGTAAAATCACAGTACGTTTAAAGAGTTTCACAAACTGCTCTTGAAGTTCAAGACATACGTCGTATCCTATTGGTGGCGAAGCAGTAAGGGAGTGAGAACCTGGAGATAACATACCAAAACTAAAACTTACTGAAGCATTCCTGTTCTGAATGGCATAAAGACAAAAGTTGATCTACTCCAGCAATACGAAGAACTTCTGCGACTTGATCTTGAACACAACATATACATAGCCGCCCATCTAAGCCTTGTAACAACTTAAATAATGACAATATAAGACGAATTCCTGCACTACTTATATAATTTATTTCTTGCATATTTAAAACAATTTTACATCTACTCTGAGAAATTTGTAGTTTTAAAAAATCCTCAATTTTCGGTACAGCAACAGCATCGAAAACTCCTCGAAGAACAACTACTACAATGTCTCCATATTCCTTTATTGACAAATCCATAAGGAGTACCTCCCTACCCAACAGTATCTCGCAAATATTAGGCATATTATTTACGATAAAGATAAAAAACAACGTACTCGCATGGTTAACAGTTTTTTTAAAAAAATTTTTTCTCCAGGGCCTAAGTTTTCTGTTTTTTCTTCTTTTATCATCATTGCTTTAAGTAGTTTGATTTGCGTTCCGACACTTTGCTGGTTGTTTTTTCCCGAAAATATTTTTACATCTAAAATATGTGATGTTCCTATAAAGAATTTATTTTTAAAGTCTGCAAGTTTGCACAAGCTACCAGGAATTGTCTTTTCAGAACTTCTAGAGCTTTCTGCAAATGATCCAACATTTTTAAAACATTTTTCAGTTAAACATGCTGAAAAAACTTTACGTGAGATAGGCATTTTTTCCTCTATTGTCATAAACAAAGTTCCCGACAACAAAGGTATTGCCATCTTCTATTCTTTAAAAACTCCAGTAGCTTTTGTCGCAAATCAATCTAACATGCTTTTTGATCTGAAGGGATCTTGCTTTCCTTGTACCCCTTTTTTCCCACCTCTCAATCTTCCTTCAGTTTTTTTCTCAGAAAAAGACCTTGCTACTCTTGAATTACCAAAAATCAAAACAGCTCTTATTATGGAGCTAATTGAAGAGCTTTCTTTCTCAAATTTAAAAACTATAGATTTAACAGCTTACGATAATTTTCCTGGTGAAATTGTAGTTTCTCTATCTTCTGGGGATATTTTAAGACTTCCTGGAGAAGCTTTTTTATCTGCTTTACAACTATATAAAATTGTTCGAACCGATCCTTCTCTAATCGATTTAAATAGTCACTACATTTATGATTTGAGATTTCCTAATACTTTATTTTTAAAGAAGCTATGACACCGATTATTATTGTTTCACAATTTCCCTCTGAAAAAGAAGGTCATGAACTAGCGACAGCTCTTATAACAGAGCATATAGCAGCCTGTGTACACATTTTACCAAAAGGATGTTCCATCTATCTATGGGAAGGAAAACTAACCTCTCATGAAGAATATCAAATACAAATCAAAACTATTCGTGCACATATCTCCAAAGTGTCTATGAAAATTAAAGAATTTTGTTCTTATACGTGTCCGGAAATACTTCTAATTCCTTTGGAAGAAGAAAATTCAGGTTATACAAAATGGCTCATAGATCAATGTACTAATAAGCCTTTTAGGCATGAATAAACATTGACTTTTTCACCTAATAGACTATACTCCCTCTAGGAACTTGAGAAAATACAATCGTTGTGTATTTCCAATTCTACATCTCATTTTTATTTGGATTTTATGGAAGAGTTTGTAGCATATATTGTTAAAAATTTAGTTGCCGATCCTGAAGCTGTTGAAATTACTTCTATTGAAGATAAAGATAACGATTCTATTAAATTAGAAATTCGCGTGGCTCCTCAAGATATTGGGAAAATTATAGGAAGAAGAGGTAACACTATACATGCTTTAAGAACTATTCTCAGGCGTGTATGTTCAAGATTAAGAAAAAAAGTTCAAATTGATTTAATCCAACCAGAAAATGGGGAAAAAACCATGCATGAAAATAACTATGATGAATCCGAAGTAGATTTTCTTGATCAACAAGAAGATCATAATTCTCAATGTGAACTAAGTAGCTCATGTAGTAGTAATGAAGAGATAAACTTAGAAGAAGCGTTGTCAGAGTTAGAAGAAGAACAGTCAGAGGTTCAATGCAGTTGTACCTGCAGTCATAATCACTAAGATTTTTTCACAACTTTATTGTAATCATAATAGCTAAAAGTAACATTATTACTTTTAGCTATTTGTTATTAATTCTGGGGAAGTTTCTATTACTCGAGATACTCTCTCTTGTCTTTCGAATCTATGTAATCCCTCAATAATTAGATAATCCAAAACATCTTCAATAGACCAATTGGATTGTACAAATGCCTTTAAAAAAGAACTCGAGGCAGTCATTCCTGGAATGGGATTTATTTCGGAAAGCCAAAAATTTCCTTCTTCATCTAAAAAGAAATCAATACGAGCACTTCCTTTTCCTTGTATAGCTTTAAAAACACGTTCAGCAAGCTCTTTAACTCGAGTTTCTGATTCAGAGGACAACTTCAAATCAAAAGAGATTTTTGCACTAGTCATTCCATTTAAGCCATATTTTTCATGATAACCGATAAACCCTTGAGTTCCTGATCTTTCATTTGGCTTAGCAATATAATAACTATAAGATTGGCCTATACAAGAGACTTCGATCTCTCGAGATCCTAATCGACTTTCTTCAACAAAGACATCTGTATCATAAAGGAAAGCTTCTGATATTTTTTTTCGAAGTTCTTCCTCATTATGTACAAGAAAAATTCCAAGGCTAGAACCAAGATGAGAAGACTTTACAATCATGGGAAATGTAAAAGCTTTTAGAATACTAAGCACACAACCATCAGCATTTCTCTTCCAAGAAAATAAAGATATTTCCTGGTAAGGAACAACAGGTATTCCTATAGCAGAAGCCAATCGCTTTGTCATAATTTTATCCATAGAAATAGCTGCAGGAAGCAAATCAGAACCTACATAAGGTTTTCCTATAGTCTTGAAAAATCCCTGAATAGAACCATCCTCTCCAAAAGGTCCATGCAAAATTGGAAAAAAACAATCAATTTTTGCTATAGCTTGGGCAATCTCTGAAGAGAATACGTGACTTCCCAAACCTTCTAAAAAACTTTTTTCTAAATCATCAACGATATTCCATAAACCATCACGATCTATTACAAAAAAAGTACATTCGTAATATTCTGAAGGTAGTCTTTGAGTAACATAACTTGCAGAAAGTAAAGAAATCTGATATTCGCAAGATTTCCCCCCACAAATAACGCCTAAAGCTAATTTTTTTGGTTCAAAAAATTTTAAAGAGTGCCCCAAAGTATAGATATTTCCAGCTCCCAATGAGATACAAACATCATGAACTCTTATTTTCTGTTTCAAACAATTTACTAACTGATCAAAAGGAATATAAGAACATTTTACAAGAGACTCCAAAGAAATTTTATAACTCAATAAAGACATTGAAATATCTAAAGGGGCTTCTCCTGCACTATAAACATCTGTTAAAATAACTTCATCAGCATCCTTAAAAGCCTCAGGAAAAAGGTTTAGGCATGCTTGTAACCGAGAAAACCTATGAGGTTGACAAATAGCAATTACTCGACGTAATCCAACAGCATCTCGAACAGCTCTCAAGGTACTAGTAATCTCCACAGGATGATGAGCGTAATCTTCAAGAAATAAAAATCTATCAGAGAAATTCTTTCTTTCTAAACGTCGCTGTACTCCAGAGAATTTTTCTAAAGCTTTACGGATGATTGCGATATCTATGCCAAAAGTCAAAGCAACACCGCAAGCAGCCGCAGCATTAGCTACGTTGTGTTGTCCAGGAAGATTTAAAACTATGTCCTTGTATTCTATGTCATGAAAAACTAAAGAAAATACGGACTGCCATTCTTTTTGAGAAGAGCAAAGAACTCGTAGTTGACATTCTGAAGAAAATCCATAAGAAATTCCGGATATCTTTCCAAAAAGCGTGGGGCTATCCCCACAATAGAACACTTTTTGAAAATCGAGAACTTTCTCTGAAAAATCTTGTATAGTTCGCAATAGTTTCTCAGAGTCTTCATCATAATTAACGAGATGTTCATTATCTAAGTTAGTTAAAACAATAATGTCAGGACAATAATGTTTTAAAGATCCATCACTTTCATCAGCCTCTGCAATAAATATAGAAGAAGATCCAGAATAACCATTTAAAGAGTCAGAATTTAAGCCTCCAATAGCATATGAAGGGTCTAAATTAGCTTCTTGAAAAATTGCTGTTATCAATGATGATGTTGTTGTTTTCCCATGACTTCCTGAAATAAGAATTTTTACATATCCTTCCATGAGCATAGCTAAGCACTGAGAACGATGAAGAAGAGGAAGACCTTTCTCTTTTGCTCGGCATAACTCTATATTATCTTGAGAGATTCCAGAACTATAAATTACCGTACTATTCTCTGGAACATAGCTTTCATGATGACCTAAAAAACATTTTGCTCCTTTAGATTTAAGTTTTTCTATAGTGATATTTTGAGATAAATCACTACCAGAAACTGAAAATCCTCGGTCTAACAATATATGTGCTAGAGCACTCATACCTATACCGCCTATTCCAATAAAATGATAATGAGGCGTTGTATTCATATATTACCTACAGATGCTCACAAATAAATTGATAAAAAGATTTTTGAGATTGGTATTTTTTATAATCTTGAAGAGATTGTCTTCTAGCTTCATTAGTTTGGGGATCTAGGGCTAATTTTATTTTTTTTATTAATATTTTCTCATTAAGATCTGATTCTAAGATCATATCTCCACCATGAACCGTATGAACAAAAAATTCTGCATTTACTTTTTGATGGCCATAAGCCCCTGGATAGGGAATTAAAATAGCAGGAATTTTTGCCCATAAAAGCTCATCTAATATAGTTGCTCCAGCACGACTGATCACAAGATCTGAAGAACAAAGTTCATCCAACATATGCGTCTCAAAATGCTTAACACAACAAGCTATATTGTTTTGCCGATACACAAATTCTACGCTCGAAACGTCTCCCTTAGGGCCAACAACATGATGAACTAACATATTAGGAAATTCAAAACTAAGCTGAGAAAGAGCTTTGGGGACTACCTGGTTCAAGACTTTAGCTCCCTGAGATCCTCCAACAATACAAATTTTTGGAGAGATCTTCTCATCTTTTTTAAAAGATGCTAGTTTTTCTCTTCTTTTAGGCAAAAAGACTTCTTGAGATGGGCATTTAAAACCTTGCTTAGCGGGAGAAAAATTTACGCCAATACCCTTAGCAAAACGAGAAAACAACTTGTTTACCTTTCCTGGAGAGAGATTTTGCTCATGGAGAAATAAAGGAATTTTTTTTCTTAACGCAGCTAAAACAATAGGGAGAGAGTGATAACTTCCAAAACCAATAACTAAATCTGGGTGAAAAGAATGTAATTCCTTACACGCTTTCATATATCCTGAGAGTAAAGCTTTGCCTTGAAGCATCATTGTTATAGGGTTTGCAACAATAGGAAGTCCTGAAGGAATTTCCTTATAACTTACGGATTGCTGATACAAAGCTGGATGACCATCCAGCCCTTTCCCTAGGAGTAGAGTATCAACACCTTCGTGAAGAAAAGAATCTCTTGCGGATAAAGCTGGAAAAATATGACCTCCAGAACCTCCTACGGCCAAAACGATTTTACGTATTTTCTTCATCATGAACCCTTAATAACAAAGTAATACCACACATATTTGCAATTAGGGATGATCCTCCTTGGCTAAAAAAAGGAAGATTTACTCCTTTACTAGGTAAGAGTCCAGAGACAACTCCAAGATTAATAAAAGCCTGAATACCAATGATAACAGTAATCACAATAGCCAAGGCTGCTCCTTTTATAGAGGTGGTATGGATAGCAATGGCATACCCCCCGAAAATAACACACATGTAAAGAAGTATAAGAAGTAGTATACCTACGAAACCAAACTCTTCTGCATAAATTGCTGCTATGTAATCATTTTGAGCCTCTGGCAAATAAGTAAGTTTTTGTAATCCAGCTCCAGGTCCTTTACCGAAAAGCTTTCCAGAACCTGCAGCTATTTTTGCTTGATAAGGTTGGTGGCCACGACCTTTTATATCTAATTCAGGATGAATATATACGCTCAGTCGATGTCGAACATAAGGCATTCTATAAGCAAGAGTTCCACCAATACAAATAATCCCTATTAAAGGCACAAGCCAATACCACCAGCGAACAAAAGTCATTATAAATACTGGGATCAAAGAAAAGGCGATAACAGCGGCGGAACCATTATCAGGCTCTATGGCGACAAGTAATATTGGAATAAATAAACATACCATAAGTTTAAGAAAAAGTGGAAAATTCCTACGATATTGTTGATAGGAGCTAAGATATTCTATAGCGACAAGAGGAATGAGGTACTTAACGAATTCCGAGGGCTGTAGAGCTAACTGCCCTATACCGATCCAGCGTCTAGCACCATTTCTACAAATTCCAACACCAGGAATCAATATACAAGCAAGGACAATACTTGCAATAACTAGCAAAACAGGGCTCATTTTGAGAAAATCTTTCCATCCAATTATATGGATAACGAAAGATACTCCCAAGCCAAGAACAAGATAAGTAACTTGACGAATTAAGGCTTTATGCGTGCTACAAGCCAAGGAACGATCTAGGACCTCTGCAGAAGAAGTATCAAAAACCATGATTAACCCTAGAGAAAAGATACCTAACAGGCAAGAAATGACAAACCATTTCATAGAAAAGATACGTCTAGCGTATACGTAATTGATCCCCGGGTCTGAGACGTCTAGCTTTTTGCTCATCAAGATTATTAAGCCTGAGCAACTCTTCCAAACGAATATGATTGCGCAAAGCTATAGTCCAAGGACTATCACCTTCTTGCACAATATAATAATTTTCAGAACTAGTTATTTGTGAAGACTCTTTCGTATTATCAGTTCGATTTATTATAGGAACTTTGATCACTTGACCTATTTTCAATTGTGTAGAAGTAAGGTCATTGATTTGCATTAGAGCTGCAACTGTAGTTTGATTAGCACGAGCTATACGTTCTAAAAAATCACCTTTTTTCACTACAATTGTTGTATAATTTTCTTTAGGGTTTTCTTGAATAGGCTTAGATTGCAAGGATGTAGTTTCTGAAGTTTCTATTACAGGACTAGGTTGAGGAACAGCTACAATAGGTTTTTCCTCAACAAACTGTGCGGCTAAAGTTTCTTTTGCAACAGGATGAACAACAGATACTGCAGGAATTTGAACTATCTGTTTCTCAACAACTTCTTCTGGAGAATGAATTTGCACTATTTTATTAGTAGAAAACTCTTGATAATTTTCTGCATAATTTTTAACTGAGCTATGTTTTGATGTTATAAACAAAACTATGAGCAACATAGCATTCATCAAAACAGCAGTGATTACCATATCTCTACGATTCATAAGGAATTCTAAGCCTCCATTTCTCCGATTAGTTGTTTAAAAAGAACCCCACGTTCTTCAAAGCTTTGAAATTGATCGAAACTTGCACACCCTGGGGACAACAATACAGAATCTCCTGCTTCAGCAATTTCTTGAACCATATTTACTGCATCTTTTAAGTTTGTAGCCAAGGTTAAAGGAACATTCCCTTTTAAAGCTTGTGCTATTTCCTCTCGGCACTCTCCCATAGCTATAACATATTTTGCTGTTTGAGCAATGATAGTAGAGAGAGTAGAGAAATCTCCACCTTTATTTCTGCCTCCTAAAATGATAATCACTCTCTTGCCCAAAGCAATAAGAGCCCGTTCTACAGCATCTATTGTTGTAGCTTTACTATCATTGTAGTAACGCACATCATGCTTTTTTCCAAGATATTCTATTCGATGGGGAGGCTTTTCAAATGTCTGAATTGCCAGCAGAAAACTTGCAAAAGGGACGTGACAAACCTCTTTAGCCAAAGCATAGGCTGCACAATAATTATCTCTATCATGCAAATATATTGATTTTAATGCACTTGCTTTATCTAAAACTTCTTGAATTTCTTCAGAATAAAATTGATAAGGCTTTCCCAAAGAAATTCCCTCCCCAACCCATAAAGAATGGTCTTTTTTCAAGCTTTTCATAATACAAGTTTTTGCAGAGAAATATGCTTCCATAGTTCCATGATAATCAAGATGATTTCGACAAAAATTTAATATTGCAGCAGCAGATAATGTTGGAATTTTTTCTTCTTGGTCTACCAATTGAAAAGAGCTAACTTCTACAACACGAATTCCAGGTAACTTCATTTGCTCTAAAATAGGTTGTCCATTATTCCCCATAGACAATGCAGGAATTCCTAGAGTCTTTAAAAGATGTGTTAGGAATGTTGTTGTTGTTGTTTTTCCATTAGATCCCGTAATTCCTAAAGAAGGATATTTTTGAAACTCAGAACTTTTTAATGCAATTTGTATATCAGTCTCTACAGGGATTTTTCGAGATTTAGCTTCTCTAACCCAAGGGTGAGAAGGAAGGACTCCTGGAGAACGAATAACACTATCGACATCGCTAGGTAAATTGTTTTCTTTTTCCAAAAGTTTAACGTGGACATGCTTTACATACTTTAAAGCTTCTGAAGAACGATCTACAATAATTACATGATGTCCTTGTTCATAAAAGTATTTTGCTAAAGTTTTTCCAGAAATTCCAGCACCTAAAATAACAACTCTCTGGGACATACTATCTCCAAAATACAGAAAGAACGCCTATACCAGCACATATAATCCCAAATAACCAAAACCGCAGAACTATTTTAGATTCTGGAATACCTTTGTATTCATAATGGTGATGTAAAGGAGAGCACAAAAAAATACGTTTTTTTCTCCATCTATAATGTACGATCTGTAAGATCACAGAGCCCGCTTCTAAAACAAAAACTCCTCCGATAATTATTAGAAATAACTCAGCTCTGAGAATAACAGCAAAGCTTCCCAACATCCCTCCTAACAATAAAGATCCTGTATCTCCCATAAAAATTTGAGCAGGAAATCCATTATACCATAGGAAGCCAACACTCATACCCACAAGTATTGCAAGAGCATAAACAATTTCTTGAGATATCTTCGGAAGCATGGGGCTGTGCATAGCAACAATAAGGAGGCCAAGAGCAGCAAAACTAAAAGTTCCTGCAGCAAGACCATCCAAACCATCCGTAAGATTTACAGCATTACAAGTCCCAACAATTGCAACAAGAGCAAGTCCTAAGCAAAATATTTTTCCAAACACAGAATGCATATATATAGATTCGGATACAAAAGGGATTCGCAATAAAAACAAAGGTTGAGTACTTCCATAAATTTTTGGAAGAACTACCAGAGTAGCAACAGCAATTAGCATTTGTACTAAAAATTTATGTTTAGCTTTTAAACCATGACCCTTTCTTTTTTTGTTTTTGATATTATCGTCATACCATCCTAGAGCACACCAACAAAATGCTAAAATTACAATTATCCAAGTTACCAAGCTATGCCAAGAGAACCAAATAAATATAGAAATTAGAAATACGACAAACAGAAGAACTCCTCCTCCAGTAGGAACTCTAGCCTTATTTTTATGAAGAATTTCTAGTTCTTTGCAGTGTTCCTTGTGGATTTGATCTAAGAAATTTGAATGTTGTAACCATTGAATAATCGGAAGACCTAACAAAATAGTTAAAACTAACGCTAAAACACTGACAAGAATCAAATTAAAAAGAGATGGAGTTTTAAAAGAAGTATATATTAGGTAAATCACATGACACCTAAAATTAAAAACAAACCAAAAGAGATTCTAAAGCTAAACAACGTGATCCCTTAAGAAAAACGACATCTCCTTGTTTAACGATATTTTTTAAGATTGGTTCTATATCGTGAACAGATGAGTAAAAACTCGTTTGGCAAGGCTGATCTTTTAGAGTGTGTTGAATTAAGCTCCATTTTTCTCCAACAAAAAATATCATATTAGCTTTTGATAAAGCCTTCATTGCAACAATAGCATGACCTTCATCAGAATATGCTCCGAGTTCTGACATATGTCCTAAAATTAAAATAATCCGTCCTTCTTCACTAGGATTAGGAAGAGCATCAAGAGCTGCGAGCATAGCTTCTGGGCAAGCATTATAAGCATCATTAATAATATGAATA
Organism: Chlamydia sp. 17-3921; assembly: GCF_902705545.1. Lineage (GTDB taxonomy): Bacteria > Chlamydiota > Chlamydiia > Chlamydiales > Chlamydiaceae > Chlamydia. Next base: position 51,368 of record NZ_CACSHH010000003.1, read on the forward strand.
CCATTTCTAATGCTTTGTTCAAAACGCATAGGAGGAAGTTGTAAAGATGGCAAAGAGTAAATCAGATTCTCTATAGAAACTTTCAGAAGCCATGCTAAGGAAACTGCTATGAGCAAATTTACATAAGCAGGTTTATAGGAAAGAGCTATTGGTAAATGGATATCTTCATCAGGAGTTTGGATTGTGACTGTCTGAGAATCTATAGCTTTGTAACAAAAATCTGCAGATTGATCATGAAAAGAAAAGGAAAAAATATCTGCTAGAGAAGATTTCGATCTAAGATGGTCATACCAAAGAGAATCTTTAGGAAGGAGTTGTAAACGACTATTGTTTAAAATAAGACTTTTTTCTTCCAAAATACCTTGAACTCCAGAAGGAAAGTTCTTTGTGTGTTGATCTGCGATATGAGTCATGACAACTATATCAGGCTGAACTATTGAAAGGAGATTTTGCATGTTTCCTGGCTCAGAAACTCCCATTTCTAAAAGAATAAAATCCTCATCTCCATCAGCCATTAATAAACTCAGTGGCACTGTTAATTGAGAATTATAGCTTTTTGGACTAGAGAAAACTTTATATGTTGAGGATAAGAATATTTTGGAAAATTCTTTCGTTGTAGTCTTCCCTAAAGAGCCGGCGATTCCAATAACATTTCCTTGAAACAAATTGTACTGACTATGTCCAGCTTCTTTTAAAGCACATTTTGGATCTTCAACACGTATTAATTCTAAGCCAAAACTTTCTCCTCGATATTTTTTAGAAACAACAGCTGCTACAGCTCCAGCTTTTGCAGCATTTCGAAGGAAACAATGACCATCTGTAGTATTGCCTGAAAGAGCAAAAAATAAATCTCCGGGCTGTACTAATCGAGAATCAATAGCTACACCAGAAATCTTTTCCATAGATTTTGAATAAGAAGCTTCCGGTAACATTAATGCAACCCAGTCCTCTACCAATGTAGATTTCATAATTTATTCCTAACGTTCAGTTCCAACAATTTCTGACAAGTTCAATTATCTCTAAGAAATAATATAAATAAAGATAATACACCCTATAGTGAAATTGAGAATTCTCTCTTACTATAAAATCTCATTTCGCTTAAACTAAAAGATCTTGTAGTTTTCTGGTGGCATAGCCAAGCGGTAAGGCCGAGGCCTGCAAAGCCTCTATCCCCGGTTCGATTCCGGGTGCCACCTTTCCAGCCTAAGATATTGTGAACTAAAATACGACTTGGTAGTGTGAATTTATATATTTCTACCGAGGATTCACATGTCCGATCAAGGAAAACTATCACATCATAATGCCAATCCAAAACTTTTTCTTGGTATAGACAAAGCTTGTGATCTTGTTAGAAAGTTTTATGGGCCTCGACATAATCTGTCCTCTTTAGCCTTTTTGGAAGAACGAGGATACTCTATTCTTTCTCAAACAGAATTAGAAGATCCTTACGAAAATGCTGGTGTAGGTTTTGCTAAAGCAATGGCCAATAAAATTCATAAAAAGCATTTCGATGGAACCACAACAGGACTCATTCTTCTTCACACGATTTTAAAGGAAAGCTATAAAGCTTTAGGGGAAGGTTTTTCTACTCTCAAGCTTTCTCAAGCCCTTCAGAAAAAAATCTCTCAACTTCTTGAAATTTTAAATACATACTCTTGGCCAATAAAAGATGCCAAAAAAGTACAATGTTTAATCTTTACAGCTCTTCGTTCTCCTATTATCGCAGATGATCTTGCTGAAGCTTTTGCTATAACAGGCACTATAGGCTTAATATCCATTACAAAAAATTATCAATTAGAAATGCAGACAACTCAAGGTCTGAAAATAGATTTTGGTTTTACATCAGCTTATTTTGCTTCAGATCCTATAACCCGCACTACAACTATTTTATTTCCTAGAATTCTTATCTTGGACCAAAAAATTACTAACATTCATATACTTCTTCCTCTGTTACAAGACATTTCTCAAAGAGACAAACATTTACTTATTTTTTGTGAAGATATAGATAAAGATGTTCTAGCAACTCTAATTGTAAATAAACTTCGAGGATTGCTGCAGGTTTCCGTCATTACTATTCCTGGACTCTCAACAGACAAACAAACTTTAGCAGAAGATATAGCTTTATTTACAGGCACTCATATTTATTCTCAAAATATGGATCTCAATACAACTATTCTTGGATCATGCTCGTCTGTAGAGATCTCAGAAACTCAAACGACATTAATTGGTGGACAACACGTTCCAGAGGTTCTTACATTAAAAGTCCGACAACTTGAAGAAGAAATTCGCACAACAGCCTCGTTAGAAGCTAAGTCTACATTAATAGAGAGGATGCAACGACTTCAATGTTCTGTAGCTCTTCTTTCAGTCAAAGAAAATACAGAACCTCTTTATAGATTAGGTCTTACACTTATAGCTTCAGCAACAAAACACGGCTATATTCCTGGAGGTGGAGTAGCTTTATTATATGCATCTTTAGATTTAGGAAATCCTAAAGATTTTCCCGAAGAAGAACGCGCAGCAACATATATTTTACAAGCAGCTTGCAAAGCTCCCTTAGAACAATTGATTCTCAATGCCAATCTTGATAGTAATGCAATTATAGAAAAATTAAAGACACTAGCAACTGTAAGCATGGGCTTCAATATTCTTTCTCAAGAAATTGAAGATTTAATTTCTGGAGGAGTATTAGATTCCTTGGCTACGATTTCAACAGCATTATCTTGTGCTATGGATACAGCATTAATGATACTCTCTTCTAAAACTATTGAATAGAAGAGCATGCTATTTTCTCATTAGATTCTAAAGAAAAGTAATTTCTTCATCTGATAAAATTGCACTAGTAATTCTTCAAAGGAAATCCTCATGCTACCAAAATCTCAAGAAGCCTTTCGTTTGGTACATATTTCTGATATTCATTTTCGAGTTTTTCCTTGGAATCCTTTGAGCTGCTTTAATAAGCGATTAAAAGGACTACTCCGACAAGTTTTTAGTCCTATAGATTTTCATGCATCTACTATTTGTAAACGTTTCCCAGATCTTTTACATGACCTCCAAGCCGACAGTGTTTGCCTCACAGGAGATTTAACTTTAACAGCTTTGGATGCAGAGTTTCTGTTGGCACGTTATTGTGTTGATCGCTTATCAAAATATGCTCGAATCTATGTTCTTCCTGGAAACCACGATGTTTACACACAAAAAGCTTTAAGAGAGCAAACCTTTTATCATTACTTTCCAGATATTCAACTACAAAAGGAAAAACTTTCCATTAATAGACTCACCAAACACTGGTGGCTTGTACTTTTAGATTGCTCGTGTCTCAATGGCTGGTTTGCAGCAAATGGAGCTATTCAACAAACACAAATTTCTAATCTTGAAGATTTTTTGCGAACTCTTCCTACCAATGAAAACGTGATCATAGCAAACCATTACCCTTTACTACCCTCTAAAAAGAAAGCTCATGATCTTATTAATCATAAACTTTTACAACGAGCGCTCAAAAACTATCCCAATGTACATTTATACCTTCATGGACACGAACATCAAGCTGCGGTGTATAACAACAAAGGTTTTTCACCAAGCCTCATTCTTAATAGCGGATCGGTATCTCTTCCTAGCAATGCACGTTTTCATATACTAGATTTATATCCTAGAAGTTACTTGGCTTATACAGCGGTATTTACAAATCTCTTAAAATACGAAGAGCCTTTAAAGATATCTATCAAAACATCTTTACAATCCTAGAATTCCAAAACAACAAAAAGAGAAGGTTTTTATATACCTTCTTCTAAAATTTTTTCTGCTATATCTTGAAATAATTGAGGTGTTTCCGGAGTACTTTGAATATCTATATCTCGAACAGAATCGGGCATAACAACAAGCTTATTTACCCATGCTTGGCGTTTCTTTTTTTCTTCAAGAATAACCGCGCGATCTTTTAGTTGTTTTAGCCAACGAGCTTCTTTTGAAAGTTCTTTTGTTTTTTTTTCTACCATATTTAATATCTAAGTTAGTGGTTTTTTTTTCACAATAGAACTTTTAAAGAATTATTTGGAAACTCGCGATTCATAGCTACCATTTCGAGTATCAACTTTAACAATTTCCCCTTCTTCAATAAAGATTGGGACCATAATTTTTGCTCCAGTATTCGTAACTGCAGGCTTCAGGACTCGTCCTGAAGCGGTGTCTCCACGAACTCCAGGGGCGGTTTCAGCAATAGAAAGCTCCATAAAAGTTGGAGGTTCTACAGCAATAACATCACCGTTATATAAAATCAAAGTATAGATAATATCTTCTAATAACCAATTTTTTACATTTTCCAATTTGTCCCAAAAAATAGTTTCTTGATCAAAAGATTTATCGTCCATAAAAGTAGCTCCTTCCTGATCTGTGTACAGAAGGCGCATACTGACTTCTCGAACATCTGCAGTTTCTATAGACTCTCCAGATTTAAACGTCCTTTCGATGACACGTCCTGTTAAAAAATTTTTAACTTTTATTCTATTAAAAGCCTGCCCCTTTCCAGGTTTTACAAACTCATTTTGTAAAATAAGATAGGGTTGACCATCAATTTCTACTCTCAATCCTACTCGAAATTCACTAGTACTTACACGGACCATAAGGTTCTTATTCCTTAATTTTTCATATTTATGTTATCTATGCTTTTCTCCTTTGTCCAGAAGAATGTCTTCACAAACTTTTATAGAGACCTAAGAATTCTAATCCTTTATTTAATATAAATAATATAAAAGATTTTTAAGTGTTTTCAAAGTTCCTTTGGGAGAAATTATGAAGAATATTACTATTAGTGAAGCTCTAATTGCTAGAGAAACTCTTGAGCGCTACTCTGGCTCTGAGATACAATCGTTTTGTCCCTATTTACTACTGACGAACTTCTCTTACTACGTTCAGAGTTTTGCAGAGATTCATCAAGTACCCATTCATGAAGGCTCGATGTTCTCCGCGGCTCATGCACCTCAGGTAAGCACATCTATTTTAGATTTTAAACTAGGATCTCCTGGAGCTGCTCTAACTATGGATTTATGCTCTTTTCTTCCCGACGTAAAAGCAGCATTAATGCTTGGTATGTGTGGAGGTTTGCGCTCTCACTACCAAGTTGGGGATTATTTTATTCCTATAGCAAGCATCCGAGGAGAAGGCACCTCTGACGCCTATTTTTCTCCAGAGGTTCCAGCCTTAGCCAACTTTATGGTCCAAAGAACATCCACCGAAATCTTAGAGAAAAATAAAGCAAATTTTCATATTGGAATCACCCATACAACAAATATCCGATTTTGGGAGTTCAATAAAGAGTTTAGGAAAAAGCTTTACGAAGCAAAAGTTCAAGCTGCAGAAATGGAATGTGCAACACTTTTTGCTGCAGGTTATCGCAGAAATCTTCCTATTGGAGCTTTATTACTGATTTCAGACTTACCTTTAAGAAAAGAAGGTATTAAGACAAAGGAAAGTAGTAATTTCGTTCTGAAGACTTATACAAAAGATCATATCTTAACTGGTCTTCAAATCATATCAAAGCTTGAGAAAACATTGAGAAACCGTTCTTGCCACAACAAAGGCTTACCTCATATGGAACTTGGCGAGGCTGACGACACCATGGCAAAAGATTCCGCGACTTCTGATGAGGATTATTGAGAAAGAATCCTTTGCAAAACCAAATCTGTAGTGAATCCGTTAATCTCTGCGACGTCACTTGGAGCAGCTGAACATCCGAAGCGATCCATAGCTATGGAGATTCCAGAAGATCCAATGTACTTATACCATCCTAAAGCTGACCCAGCTTCTATAGAAACACGTATCCCTAAATCTCCTCCAAGAATTTTTTCTTTATAATCAGCATCTTGTTTTTCAAATAATTCCCAACAAGGGAATGAAATAACTCGAACACTTTTATCTAAAAACTCTAATTCCTTTGCTACAGTTAAAGCTAAAGAAACCTCCGAACCAGTAGCGAATAAAGTATAATCCGGTTTTACTCCGGATTCTTTCATAAGAATATACGCCCCTCTTCCAACTCCCTCTCTAAAATGAAGATCGGTATGCATCAGTGTGGGGAGAGATTGACGAGATAAAACCAAAACTGTTGGACCATTATATCTCAAAGCTGCTAACCAAGCTCCTTTGATTTCATTTGCATCCGCAGGACGAATCACCTGCAAACCAGGAATTGCTCGTAAAGACATTAGTTGCTCGACAGGTTGGTGTGTCGGTCCATCCTCGCCCAGGAAAATAGAGTCATGAGTAAAGTGATAAATAACTGGTAATTTTGCAAGAGCTGCTAAACGAATCGCATTACGCATATAATCAGAGAAGACTAAGAAGGTGCCTCCAAAAGGCCGGAAAATTCGATGATAAGCTAAGCCATTCATAATAGCTCCCATACCAAATTCTCGAATGCCATACTTGATATTTCTTCCAGAGAAATCGTGACTATGTATAACACCAGCATCACGAATCAAAGTTCCATCAGAACTAGAAAGATCTGCAGATCCTCCAATCAAATAGGGTAAATATTGAGACAAAAGTTGAATGATTTTGTTAGATGCAGCTCTTCCAGCATTGGACTCTGGCATATCTACACTACGTAACAAAGTTTCCAAATCATTTGATAATTTATGAGACGTGAGAGCGAGAAAGTCTTCATGCAATTGAGGAAACTGCTTAGACCAGACACGAAAATCATCCTGCCACTTCTCTTGAAGTTTTTTATCCTCTTGTATTTTTTGTGAAAAGAAATTTCTAACAGTAGGAGAAACATAAAATTTCTCTTCAGAAAGACACCAAAACTGTTTAGTTTGTAAAACACCTTCTACTCCCAAAGGAGAGCCATGAGCAGAAGAAGTTCCTTCCTTTGGAGAACCATGACCTATAACAGTGTGAGCTATTATCAATAAAGGTCGTTCTTGAGAGTTTTTTATCTCAGAGAATACCTCCCTCATTTGAAAGAAGTCGTACCCATCAATTTCTCTAATATCCCAACCATAAGCTTCAAATCGTTTTCGGGTATCTTCAATACTGACTTCACTCAAATTACCATCTAAAATAATGCTGTTATAATCATAGATAACAACAAGGTTATTCAAACACAAAGACCCAGCAAATCCACATGCTTCGTGGCTAACGCCTTCCATTATGCAGCCGTCTCCGGCAAGGCAGTATACCTTACTATCAAAAATTTTAAACTCCGGCCGATTAAATCTATCGGCGAGCATTTTACCTGCTAGAGCCATTCCTACAGCATTACCAATACCTTGACCTAACGGTCCAGTCGTAGCTTCAACTCCATCAGTCTCTCCATATTCCGGATGACCTGGGGTTTTAGAAAATAACTGACGAAAATTTTGAATATCTTCTAAAGAGACATTAAATCCAGCAAGATGCAAACAGGCATATAACATAGCCGATCCATGTCCTGCAGACAGAACAAAACGATCTCTATTTATCCAATTTGGGTCTCTGGGGTTATGTTTGAGAACATGACTATATAAATATGCTGCCAACTCTGCACACCCCAGGGGAAGTCCTGGATGGCCAGAAGCAGCTTTTTGAATAGCTTCTATGCTAAGCTGTTTAATGGCTCCTGCAATTTTTTCTAAAAGATCTAAGTCTAGTTCTTTAGCAATCATACTCTTAGTCTTAAAACCTGCTTAAAAAATATGCGATCATATGGTATCATCAACCAAAAAGCAAGCAACTCTTAATAGAAAGAAGGGCTAGGCGACATGTCTCGCTGTTTTCTATATCTAAACCGATCTGGAGTAGAGACAAAAAAAGCATTTTTTTATAATGCAAGCATCCAAAAACCTTCATAATGCACAATCTTTCCCTATGCTAAGCAATCTCCTTCGTTCTAAATTTCTCAATTTTTATGCTAATCGTCATCACACTATAGTTCCCTCTTCCCCAGTATTTCCTCACCAGGATCCCTCGATTCTTTTTACTAATGCAGGCATGAATCAATTTAAAAATGTCTTTTTAAACAAAGAAATAGTTAATTACACCCGAGCAACAACCTCGCAAAAATGTATTCGTGCGGGAGGAAAACATAATGATTTAGAAAATGTTGGCCATACATCCCGACATCTTACGTTTTTTGAAATGTTGGGGAACTTTTCTTTTGGAGACTATTTTAAAACAGATGCAATTACTTTCGCTTGGGAAGCTTCTCTTTCTATCTTTAATTTTCCTCCAGAATCAATCTATGCTACTGTTCATGAAAAAGACGATGAGGCTTTTTCTCTTTGGGAACGTTATCTTCCTTCGGAACGTATTTTTCGATTAACAGACAAAGACAACTTCTGGAGCATGGCTGATACAGGACCCTGTGGTTATTGTTCGGAACTTCTTTTCGATCGAGGGCCTAGTTTTGGATCTGCAAGGAATCCTTTTGAAGATACAGAAGGAGAGCGTTTTTTAGAGTATTGGAATCTAGTTTTCATGGAATTCAATCGCTCTGTTGAAGGAGATTTATTAGCTTTACCAAACAAGCATGTTGATACTGGTGCAGGATTAGAAAGACTTATTTCTATTATCTCTGGAACGAATACGGTTTTCGAAGTAGACGTGTTACGAGCCCTCATAACAAAAATAGAACAACTTAGCTCTCAAATTTATAATCAAAACGCTTCACTAGGAGCAGCATTTCGTGTAATAGCAGATCATGTTCGCTCTTTATCCTTTGCCATTGCTGATGGTTTGTTACCAGGAAATACTGAGCGTGGATACGTATTAAGAAAAATTTTAAGAAGAGCTGTAAACTACGGCCGTCGTTTAGGATTTCATTCTCCATTTTTAGCAGAGGTAGTTCCGACTTTAGTAGATTCTATGGGAGATGCTTATCCCGAATTAAGACTTTCTTTGACACAGATTCAAGAAGTTGTTTCTGCTGAAGAAGAAAACTTCTTCAAGACTCTTAATCGAGGAGGCAATCTCTTACAACAAGTTTTAAAAGCATCATCATCTTCTTCTCAGATTTCCGGAAGAGATGTTTTTAAATTAAAAGATACCTACGGTCTTCCTATAGATGAAATAGCCTTATTGGCAAAAGATTATAACTTTAGCATAGATATGGACACTTTCATCCACCTAGAGCACGAGGCTAAAGAACGTTCTAGAAAAAACTCTGTAAAAGCTCAAGAGATAACAAAACTAGTTTATGATCTTCTGCCCTTAAACCTTTCTTCGGAATTTATAGGGTATGAAGATCTTTCTTGCGATACATTCATCGAAGCTATTGTTTCTAAAGATAGGGTTGTTTCGTCTCTTAAAGAAGGTGAAGAAGGTGCGCTTATCTTAAAATCTTCTCCCTTTTATGCAGAAAAGGGAGGTCAAATCGGAGATTCAGGGGAGATTTTTTCCGAAGAAGGATCTTTTGTTGTCTCTCACACAACAACACCTAAAGTAGGGCTTATAGTCCATCATGGAATAATGTCTCAGGGTAAGCTTGAACAAACTTCTGCTGTCACTGCACAAGTAAATTGTGTTCGAAGAAAAAAAATAGCGAATAATCACACAGGCTGCCACTTATTGCATCAAGCTCTAGAACATGTTCTTGGAAGCCATATTCGCCAAGCAGGATCTTATGTCGATGATACAAAAATACGCCTAGACTTCACGCATCCAAAAACAATTGCTCCCGAAGACCTTACCGCAATAGAGTCCTTGGTTAACGATTCTATCCGAGAAAATCACCCAGTACAGGTACGGGAATCCCTGTACTCGGATGTTATGAGTTCTTCAGAAATCAAACAATTTTTTGGAGATAAATATGGCGATACAGTTCGCATCGTCTCAGCAGGAAACTCTCATGAACTCTGTGGAGGGACTCACGCTAATGCTACTGGGGATCTTGGATATTTTCGTATTGTTAAAGAACACTCTGTAGCAACTGGAATTCGAAGAATAGAAGCTGTTTCCGGAGAAGAAGCAGAAGTCATAAGCCGCCAAGAAGGGAAACTTTTGGATGAGATTGCTCTGATATTACAAACTCCCAAGGATCAAGTTGTAGCTAAGCTTACAAACACTTTAGAATACCGCAAAAAACAGGACAAGCTTATTTCTGACCTAGAGACAAAACTCATTAACTCGCAATTAGACAAACTCATGGGTCTTTGTCAACATACTAACAACATTTCTTACTTCGTACATCATTTATCAGAGAACGAGAGTCATCGCTTACAACTATATGCCAACTACTTGCATCAAAGGATCCCTCAAAAGTGTATCTCTCTATGGATAACACAAAAAAATGGGAAATATATTGTCTTATCTCGAATCTCTGAAGATTTAATCAAACAAGGCTTGCAAGCGCAAGATCTTTTAAAAACAATTCTTTCTCCTTGTGGGGGACGTTGGGGAGGGAAGAAAGAATCAGCACAAGGTAGCGCATCCTCGCTTCCAGAAACAGCAGAATTAAATAAAACCCTATGGCAATGGATTTCGACCCAATTAACTTAAAACTTTCCTTCACCCGAGAGTTATATCAAAATCCTGATCCCTATCTAATTGAAAATGTCCATCAAGGAGCTCTTGCCTTTCTGGCAGCAAAGCTATTTCATGACAATAAAAAATCTATTGTTATGGTTTCGACTCCTGCACGTCTGGATGATCTTTTTGAAAACCTCTCAACATTTTTATATACTCCTCCCTTAGAGTTCCCTTCATCAGAAATAGACTTATCTCCCAAGCTAGTAAATATAGACGCCGTAGGGAAACGAGACCATCTTCTTTACACTATTCAAACACAGAAGGATCCTATATTTTGTGTTACCACACTAAAAGCTCTTCTTGAAAAAACACTCTCACCCAAAGAAACAACAGAACATCATTTGGAATTTCGTGTTGGAGATGTTTTGGATCCAGAGACAGCTATAGAACTATGTAAAGACTTGGGATACACTCATGTAACTTTAGCAAGAGAAAAAGGAGAATTTGCTTATCGAGGAGGAATTATCGATATTTTTCCTTTATCAGCGATAGAGCCCTTCCGTATAGAATTTTGGGGAGAAAAGATTATTTCCCTACGTTCTTATAATCCTTCTGATCAGTTATCTACAGGAAAAACTACAAAAATTTCAATTTCTCCAGCAAATAAAGATACACGAACAGAGAAACTTTCTCACACGCTGCTTGATTATTTTAAAGAGCCTCCCCTATGCATTTTTGATGATCTTGAAGTATTAGAAAACGATTTTGCCGAAATTTCAGGAACATTAGCATCTTTTCCCGAAAGATTTCTATCCATAGGAGATTTATTCAAACGAGTTTCCGAAACTCAAAAAATTTATTTTGCAGAAAAATACTTTCCCAATGTGCAGACAAAGCAAAATAACTTTGTTGAAGTTCACGCTTTCAATCGACAAATTGAAGCTCGAAGACTCCCTCTTTCTCTGATCTATCCCGATATGATCTTAGAAGACAGTAAAAATCCTTTACAAAATTTTCTTCAACGTCTTCAAGAATGTTTTTCGAGGAAAGATACTTCTCTAAAATTGGTAATCTATAGCTCAAAAACAAAATCGCTAACAGAAGCTCGAGCTTTGATTCAACAACTAAATAATACTGAGACTGTAATCTATGAAAAAATAGGAAATTTTTATTCTAGCTTTGCTTTAGTTAGTGAAGGACTTGCCATTATTTCCTTATCAGAGTTCTCTTCAACAAAAATATTACGACGTCAAAAACAGAGAAATTATTTTTCTATAACAACAGAAGAAGTGTATGTTCCTACACCTGGAGAAACTGTAGTTCATCTACATAACGGCATTGGGAAATTTATAGGTGTAGAAAAAAAACCCAATCATCTCAATATTGAAACAGATTATTTAGTCATAGAATATGCCGATCACGCGAGGTTATATGTTCCCTCAGATCAAGCCTATCTCATCTCTCGTTATGTTGGAGCTTCTGATAAAGCCCCCGATTTTCACAATCTTAATGGGTCCAAATGGAAACGTTCCCGAGAACTTACAGAAAAATCCTTAATAGCTTACGCAGAAAAACTCCTTCAAATTGAAGCACAACGCAATACAGTGTCTGCTTTTGTTCATCCTCCACACGGAGATGCTGTGATGAAATTTGCCTCAACATTTCCTTATGAAGAAACTCCTGATCAATTAAAAGCTATCAATCAAATTTATGAAGACATGATGTCTGATAAGCTTATGGATAGACTTATCTGTGGAGATGCAGGATTTGGAAAAACAGAAGTTATAATGCGAGCTGCAGTAAAGGCTGTCTGTGATGGTCATCGTCAAGTCATTGTTATGGTTCCGACAACGATTCTTGCGAATCAACACTATGAAACTTTTAAACACAGAATGACAGGATTGCCTATAAACATAGCTGTTCTGTCTCGTTTTTCGCAGACTAAAGAACAAAAAATCATATTTCAAGATATTTCCACAGGAAAAATTGATATTCTTATAGGAACCCATAAACTCATTAATAAAAGTCTTGAATTTCATAACCCAGGATTACTAATTATCGATGAAGAGCAACGTTTTGGAGTAAAAATAAAAGATAGTTTAAAAGAGCGTTATCCAAATATTGATTGTTTAACAGTATCTGCCACTCCAATTCCCAGAACATTATACATGTCTTTAACAGGAGCTAGGGATCTTTCTGTTATCACGATGCCTCCTTTGGATCGGCTTCCTGTGAGTACATTTCTTATGGAACATAATGATGAGACTCTTTCGGCAGCTCTTCGTCATGAGCTTCTTCGAGGAGGACAAGCCTATGTTATCCATAATCGAATTGAAAGCCTTTTTCGATTAGCAGAAAATATTCGAAATCTTATTCCTGAAGCTCGTATAGGAGTTGCTCACGGACAAATGACTTCAGACGAATTGGCCTCTATTTTTCATAAATTCAAAACACAACAGACAAACATACTCATTGCTACAGCAATTATAGAAAACGGTATAGATATCCCTAATGCAAACACTATCTTAATAGATCATGCAGACAAATTCGGTATGGCAGACTTGTATCAAATGAAAGGCAGAGTAGGACGTTGGAATAAAAAAGCTTACTGTTATTTTTTAGTTCCCTATTTGGATAGATTGTCAGGACCAGCAGCGAAGCGTTTAGCAGCACTAAATAAACAAGAATATGGTGGAGGCATGAAAATAGCTCTTCATGATTTAGAAATTCGTGGAGCTGGGAATATTTTAGGAACAGATCAGTCTGGGCATATAAGCGCTATAGGATTTAATTTATATTGTAAGCTTCTTAAAAAAACGATAGCGGCTTTAAAAAATCCTTCTAGTCCTCTATTGTTTCATGACACAGTAAAAATAGAATTTCCTTATAATTCTAGAATTCCAGAGTCTTATATAGAGTCAGCCTCTTTGCGAATAGAGTTCTATCAGAAAATAGGCAATACAGAAAGCAAGGAAGCTTTAGAAGCCATAGAACAAGAACTTCTAGATCGCTTCGGCCCTCTGCCTCTAGAAATCAAGTGGCTTCTTGCTCTTGCCCAAATACGTCTTTTTTCTTTACAACATAATATTGTGAGTATCAAAGGAACAGAAAATTCTTTACTCATTCAACAAAGCCACAGTAAAACAGAACAAATTAAAAAGACTTTACCTTACTCTCTATCCCCGACTCCAGAGCTGTTAGTAAAAGAAGTTTTCGAGTCGATAGAAAAAGCCTTTCCTCTAAAAAATTTTTGATAAAGAGATTTATGTCATTTTTTGATGTTTTACAACCATCTGCTTCAAAACATCCTCCGGTATGGTTTCTACGCCAAGTCGGAAGATACATGCCCCAATATCATGAACTTAAAGGTTCTCAATCTCTAAAAACTTTTTTCCATAATTCTGATGCCATTACAGAAGCTACACTTTTAGGACCAGAATTGCTACATGTTGATGCTGCAATTCTATTTGCTGACATCCTTTCAATCTTGGATGGCTTTTCTATTTCCTATGATTTTGCCCCAGGGCCTCAAATTGATTTTTCCCCAAGGGATCTCTTAACCTTTACGCAGGATCCAAAGGAAACCTTTAGCTATCTTCTTAACGCTATTTCGAAAATCTCATCAAAACTCTCTGTTCCCCTAATTGCTTTTGCTGCATCTCCATTCACTTTAGCAAGCTATCTTCTAGATGGAGGAGCATCCAAAGATTCGTCAAAAACGATGGCATTTCTTTATCGTTATCCAAAACAATTTCAGAAAATTCTAACAACAATTACTAACAGCACAGCTACCTATCTGGAAATTCAAATTCAAGCAGGAGCTTCTGCTGTTCAACTTTTTGATTCTGCAAGCCTTCGTCTACCTTCTTCTCTGTTTTCGCGCTACATTATAGAGCCAAATAAGGCTCTTATTGCTAAACTCAAATCCCATAACATTCCCGTTAGCCTATTTTGCCGCTGTTTTGAAGAAAACTTTATCAAGCTTTACGAGACCAATGCAGACACCCTCCACCCAGATTATCATGTGAACCTTTCTCAGATATACACAAGATCCTCTCATAGGCCTTCTCTTCAAGGGAATTTTGACCCAGCCTTTTTTCTTTTACCTATAGAAAAACTTCTGAAACATTTGGACATATTCCTAGATTCCACAAAAATCTTTTCGAAGTACGTCTTCAATTCTGGCCATGGAATTCTTCCAGGGACTCCTTTAGAAAATATTCAAGCTGTCGTTGCCCATGTTCAACATCGATTTTAAATTCCTAGAAGGACTTCATCAACCGGCACCAAGATATACAAGTTATCCTACAGCTTTAGAATGGGAAAATTCTGATGACTCTCCGACAAAGCTCGCTTTTGAAAGGATTAAAAAAAATCCTAAACCTCTTTCATTGTATTTTCATATTCCTTTTTGCCAGTCGATGTGTCTTTATTGTGGCTGTACTGTAGTTTTGAATCGTAGAGAAGATGTTGTTGAAGCTTACATCAATACATTGATAAGAGAAATAGAGCTAATCTCTCATTATCTAGGGGGAAAACACATAGTCTCTCATATTCATTTCGGAGGAGGAACCCCTAGTCGTCTTTCAAAAGCAATGTTTGAGAAACTTTTTAAAAAAATTCATGAGTTTTTTGATCTCTCCTATGCCGAAGAGATTGCTATAGAAATGGATCCTCGTTCCTTAAGGAAAGATATAGATAAAGCTGAATTTTTTCAGAAAATAGGATTTAATCGTATCAGTCTCGGAGTTCAAGATACTCAAATAGAAGTACAAAAGGCTGTAAAAAGATATCAATCCCATGAAGAATCCAAGCAAGCATATGAAAAATTTAGAGATTTAGGATTCAAAAGTATTAATATCGATCTCATTTATGGATTACCTAAACAAACTCGACACTCTTTTGCTCAAACGATTCAAGATATCTTAGTTATGCGTCCAGACAGATTGGCTCTATTTTCTTATGCTTCTGTACCTTGGATCAAACCTCACCAAAAAGCCATGAAAGCTTCTGATATGCCCTCGATGGAAGAGAAATTTATCATATATTCTCAATCTAGGCATAGCCTAATCAAAGCTGGGTATCAAGCCATTGGTATGGATCATTTCTCTCTTCCCAATGATCCTCTAACTTTAGCTTTTAAAAACAAATCCCTTATTCGGAATTTTCAGGGGTATTCTTTACCTCCAGAAGAGGATCTTATTGGCATTGGGATGTCTTCAACTAGTTTCATCCGAGGAATTTATTTACAAAATACAAAAAATTTAGATGAATATCATAATAAAATTCTTTCAGGATCCTTAGCGACAGAAAAAAGTAAAATTCTTTCTGAAGATGATATCATTCGAAAATGGGTGATTCACAAACTTATGTGTTCTTTTATGGTTGAGAAAGAAGACTTTTTTAATCATTTTGGTTACGATTTCGATCATTATTTTTTAGAAAGCCAAGGAAGACTTCAAAGTATGGAAGGTACTGGCCTCATTCATAATGGTTCTTCCTTACTCACTGTGACCCCCCTAGGAGAACTATTTGTAAGAGTCATTGCCACAGCCTTTGATCATTATTTTCTTAAAAAAGTATCTTCAACGCCACGATTCTCTGCTTCAATATGAATAAAGTTATCATTATAGGATCTGGCATATCTGGCCTAGCTTCTGCTTGGTGGTTACATAAAAAATTTCCTAATGCTCAACTTATAATTCTTGATAAAGCAACCTCTCCTGGAGGTCTTCTTTTTACGATACAAAAACAGGGATTTTCATTTGATTTGGGTCCAAAAGGTTTTCTTACACAAGGTGAGGGTGAGTTTACTTTAAAGTTAATAAAAGAATTGGGACTCAATGATGCTCTTATTTTTAATAATAAGGCTGCAAAAAAACGCTATATTCACTACAAAGGAAAAACACGAAAAATATCTTTTTTATCTTTAATACAAGAAGGCTTACTCACATCATTAATTAAAGATCTGTTTGCTCCCTGTTATCCACATGACAGCTCCATAGAAGCTTTCTTTGAAAGGCACAGTACAAGAAATCTAACGAAATACATACTCAATCCTGTTGTAACTGCAATACGAGCAGGACGCAGCTCTAATCTTTCCACATATATGGCTTTCCCCTCTTTAGCAAAACGCGAAGCTGAAACTGGATCACTACTACGAAGCTATTTGAAAGAACTATTTTCATGTCAGAAGAGGACAAAAAAAGAACATACTCTAGCAACGTTACAACCTTCCTTAAAGGTTCTTATTGATACATTAAAAGCAAAAATTCCTGCGGAATGGAAATTTTCTTCTCCTGTGATTAAAATAATAAGTTCTTCAGAAAATGTTCAGATAATGACTCCTTCAGAAACACTTTCCGCTGATCTTGCAATTTATACAGGTCCTCTCAACCTCTTATCCTCATTAACGAATATCTCTAACTTAAAAATCCTTGAAGAAAGAACTTTATCCTGGCATTTTTCTAGCACAGCTTTAGGCTGGCATTCTTCAAAATTTTCTCTTCCTAAAGGTTACGGAATGCTGTTTGCTGAAGAACCTCCTCTCCTAGGAATCGTTTGGAATTCTCAAATTTTTCCCCAACAAGCTTTAGGAAAAACCTCTTTATCTCTACTTCTTGAGGGATTTTGGCACGAAGCCGAAGCTTATGCTTGCTCTATAGCAGCTATCTCCAAATACCTAGGGATTTCCCAAAAACCTGATGCGTTTTCTTTATTTTCTCCTCGAGATGGGGTCCCTCAACACAGTGTAGGTTTTTTAGAAGCTAGACAGCGCATTTTACCTTCTTTGCCAAAAACACTAAAATTTGTAGGGCAAAATATTGCTGGGCCAGGATTAAACCGCTGTATAGCTTCAGCATACAATACTATTGCAACACTTTAGTATGTGATACAGGGCAAAGAGCTGTGATTATAGCCGTTGCATCCTCTTGAGATTCCTTTAAAGACCGCGAAAATAATAAAGTATTCTCAATGTGTTGAAGTAAATGATGAGCTAACCGACTTTTTTCATTGAGCAACATATAACCACAAGCTAAACCTTTTAACCAACGTCGTTCTATAAATTGTCGACAAGGATCCTCTCCTAAAAGAAGAAGGCGAGGATGGTTTTTTACATACCAGTCTTCTTTAACCTCTTCCAAAGTTTCTACAGATCGAACGATGTCTCCTAAAAAAAAATAAGTATCAGCAAGGTCTAACTTCAAACCATAATAAATATAGGTCCACGCTTTAGTCTGCTCTCCAAATAAGGATATTTCTGAAAACTCTGCCAAAGCTTTAACAAACCATGCAGCTTTTAAAAATAAAGAAGTTTCTCCTTTCCCCAAGAGATAATAAACCAAAGTCAATAATGAAGATTTTGGAAATAACTCTGGGAAAGAAGATAAATGAGTCAAAGCATCTTCCTTTCCATCCAAATAATCTTGAAGATCATATGCCAATAAGTATAGGCGATCTCCCAAAGATCGCAAAGTCAGACCATAACAATATAACGTATTTTGCTTTTGAGTTTTCTTTAATCTTGTTAAAGCCCAGACAAGACGTATAGCAGACTGTATAGATGAAAATTCTTTAGAAAAAAAAGAAGGCAAAGCTGACACAGCATCTTGATCTTCTTCATACAAAGCTCGATAACAAAGAGCTGCTATGTACTCCTCTTGTCGAGGAATAATTCCTGAAGGCTTATTTGGGAAGCTAAAAGCTATAGAGTCCTTCTTATCTAACTTTTGCTTCCAAAACTCTAAAATACTCAACTCAGAAGATTCTTGGAAAATATTTTGTATTCTTGTGAAATAATCTTTTTCAGTGGAATCTATATAATTATAAGTGAGCTCTAAAACAGGATTGTTTGAAACAATATTTTTGTGTTTTATCATACTATAAATGCAACGACTATAGACATCAGAAAGCAAAGAAGACAACTCTGTCGTTGAGTCTTTATAAAAAAGTGATTTAGAGTTTTCTTGTGAGTCTAGTACTAGAGCAAATAAAGATTCTAATAATTGAAGATTATGAAAAGAAAACTCTACTTGTTTCAATAGCTCTTCGCATGCGTTTTTCTTATTTTGAACAGTAAAAGCAAGAAAAAGGCCTATACCTGCATCCTCTCGACTCCAACCTTTATAAGATCGCAAGAAAAACTCTTCAGAGAGTTCATATTTTTTTTGAGAAAAAGCTATACATCCTAAATATTCATAAACTTTTGCTAGAGTAACTCCGAAACGAGCTGCAGGCTCTATAATCTGTGAAAAAATATCAAATGCTCTGGTGTATTCACCATGAGCATAAGAATAGGCACCTAAGAAATACATATATTCAGGGAAATACGAGTGATCTGAAGTGAAAACAGGCTCTCCGGCAATTAGCAAACGTTCTATAGAAGAAAAATTCTTATCCTGCAGATAAATTTCAAGTAAGGAGAAATATCCATAATACAACAAAGAGGACTGTAAATATTTCCCCCTATCAATAAGAACTTCCAACTCTTGAATAGTTTCTTTACGGTCTGTAGAAAGGCGACATAAGGCATGTGATAGAAGAACAGCATCTACCTCTTGAGATCGAGAAACTTCTCCTTTAGCAATACGACGAACTAATTTTTCAATAGCATCGGCATAAGCAATCTCTGCCAAGTAGTAAGAAGATAGTAAAGATTCACATAATTCAGAAATTTCTGTTTCTAAAATTTGTAAAGCCAATAATTTTTTTTGCAAAAAACATTTTTCTACATCTAAAACTTCGAAATGAGGGCTACATTCTCCTTTTTCTATAGCTTGTAGTAAGACCAAGATTTGATCGTGTGCTTCTTTATAAAGACCCTGTTCTTTTGCCAACAATATGCTTTGTTTACGATCCTCGTAATTACTATAGAGAGTTAGTTTATAAAGCTCTCTAAGAAGACGATTTTGCAAAGAATCTTCACAATTTAAGGAAGAAAACTGTTCAACAAGATTTCTTAAGGGGACTCCGTTAGGATTTAAGCGATACCAAAGAATTCGAAAATCATTTTTTACTACGTTAGGTAAGGGTAAAGTTAATAATTGACGAAGAATATTCTCTCCTTGTTGGCATTTCTTTTCTCTGATACATTTCTGTACATACAGCCTTACCAAAGCACCAATAGTTTCCCAATCTCTAACAGTAAGAGCAATTCTATTTTTTAAAATATGATCTATAAATTCTTCAAATAAGGCATCACAATCTTTATTAGATTTCAGAACAGAGTGAATATTGCCACAACAAATATCAAAAGGTTTATCTGAAAAATGAGGAGCCGCGCATACTGATCCTTCGAAGACAAGAAATACACACAATATAGAAAAAAAACGTTCAAAGAGTTTCACTCTCTTTATAACCATGTTCTACAACTTCTCACAATAAGAAACTCAATTTTTGCAATTTCATCAAGCACTTTAAAAACGATCATAGGACAACCTAATCTCATTAAAAATGAAATATTCTATTCTGAATACTTTTCAACGTATAAAATCACGTTAACAAACGATTTTTACTATAAAAAAAAGCTTTCAAGAAAAAAGAAACTTTTAAAGTTTTTTCATTCATTAACACATTGACTAACAAAGAAATATAATAGAATTTTTTAAAATAAAAAATTTCTTAAATTTATTAGACTCTAAAAAAAAGGTTGCACGAATTTGAACAAACAAACTAATTAAAAAATAAAACAAGTAAAAATAGTTTAAAACAGCAACTAGAGGACGCTTTTCATGGCGCTAAAAGATACGGCAAAAAAAATGAGAGATTTGTTGGAAAGTATCCAACAAGACTTAGATAAAGCTGAAAAAGGGAATAAAGCTGCGGCACAGAGAGTTCGCACAGATTCTATTAAATTAGAAAAAATTGCGAAACTTTATCGCAAAGAATCTATTAAAGCAGAAAAATCTGGTTTAATGAAACGTAAGCCAGTTTCAAAACCTGCAAAAACTAAAAAAACTACACTTAAAAAAGTCGCAAAACCAGTTTCAAAACCTGTAAAAGCTAAAAAAGCTGCTCCTAAAAAAGTAGTAGCCAAAAGCCCAAAACCAAAAGTTAAGAAAGTCGCTAAATCCCGTTTTCTAAGAAAATAGTCTTTTGTTTTTAGTTATTTAGAGGATAGTCTTTCTTACAATTATCCTCTTTTTTTTGTTAAGAGCTCACAATTTCTTTCTATACTTAACGCTTCATTTCATGTAGTATTTTGCCAAAAAAAATTACTACATGACTGTAATTAAAGATTGTCGGCATCTTCATTTTTGTGGAGGATGCTCTTCCCCGCAAACGGCATATGCAAGTTCTTTAAAAGCCAAAGAACAACTTCTTAAAACACTATTTTCACCTCTTTGCTCAGAGTCTCTGATTTGTCCAGTGATTCCTTGTGATCCCATCTTACGAGGAAGAAATAAAATGGAGTTTTCCTTTTTTCAATCTCGGGATCATCAGAAAAGTTTAGGTTTCATTAGTTCTACCAAACCTAAACAAGGCGTTCCAATTACAGAATGTTTGTTAATTCACGAAAACACAATGGACATTCTTCAACTCACACGACTTTGGTGGGACAAGTATCCGAATCTCCAAGCATACTTTCCCCCTAAAAATCGAGGGTCTCTATGTAATCTAACAGTACGCTTTGGTTACCCAAAAAAAGAAATCATGGTCATCCTGACAACATCTGGAGCTTCAGGATACTCTGTAAATTCAGAGATTGTACATGATTGGAAACAAATGTTACTAAATTCCTCTCTTGATATTACTTCTATTTTTTGGGAAGAAAAACATGCTATTAAAGGTAGTCCTACACGTTATCTTTCGACACTTATTCACGGAAGGCCTTACATTCAGCAAACACTAACTCTTCCAAGCAACAAGGATTGTGCAACCTTCAACATTTATCCAAAAAGTTTTTTTCAACCTCAAAATTTTCAAGCAGCACGAATTATTGATATAACTAGAGAGTTGATCAACCCACAAGGATCGGAACAAGTTTTGGATCTCTATTGTGGAGTAGGAACTATCGGAATTATGCTTTCTTCGTATGTAAAAAAAGTCATAGGAGTAGAAATTGTTCCTGAAGCCATAAAGTCCGCAAAAGAAAATATTCAAATAAATCACAAAGAAGATTGTATGGAAGTTTTTCTTGAAGATGTGAAAACTTTTTGTCAAAGAATGAATGCAGAGATAGCTCCAGACATTATCATTATAGACCCTCCTCGCTGTGGAATACAAAATAAGGTGCTCAAATATATTTTACGAATAGGAGCCCCTCGGCTTATCTATATATCCTGCAATCCTAAAACACAGTTGGAAGAGAGCTCTTGCCTAGTAAAAGCCGGTTATCGTATTAAAAAAATGCAACCTATAGACCAGTTTCCGCATTCTCCGCACTTAGAAAACATTCTTTTATTAGAAAAATAATAAATATATCCTCTAGGAAAAGCATTGAATGAGCGCTTCCTATTATGGTACGCTTTCTTTTGAATTAACCGAATTAAGGGTGGTTTCATGCTATCTTACATCACATGTTTTTTATTTTTTCTGAGCTCGTCAGTAGCATTTGCTGAAGAAGAGGTCGCTCGGACAAAAAATACTTTTTTACAGCCAGCTGTTATGCTTGGTATTGCTATTTTATTTTTCTATTTCATCTTATGGCGTCCGGAACAAAAGCGACGTAAAGCTGCAGAAAAGCGCAAAAATGAGCTTGAGAAGGGAGATAAAGTTACCGCTATGGGAATTGTAGGGGTAATTGATGAAGTACGAGAGCACACTGTTATCTTAAATATTGCTTCTGGAAAGCTTGAAGTTCTTAAAGCTGCGATTTCTGAAATCTTGAAGTCAGATGGTACAAAAACTTAAAACATCTCTGTGAATCTAGAGAAACCTGGATTGCTTTTTTATAAGCCTAGTTATAATTTGATATTATGAACTCTTCACTAAAACTGAAATTCTAATTGTTATGACTTGGCTTTCTAGTCTTTATTTTATTTTTATCTCGTGTTTTGTCTTCTGTATTATTGGCCTGATTCTATCTGGAATTATTCTCTTAGCACGAAAACTTTTTATTAAAGTTCATCCCTGTAAGCTAACAATCAATGATGATGAATCTCTTTCAAAGACTGTAAGTAGCGGGAAAACACTACTTGTGACTCTTTTAGATTCTGGAATTTCCATACCATCTCCGTGTGGAGGGAAAGCGACATGCAAGCAATGTAAAGTTCGTATTATTAAAAACGCAGACAATCCCCTGGAGACAGATCGAGCAACATTTACTAAGCAACAATTAGAACAAGGCTGGCGCCTTTCTTGTCAGACAAAAGTGCAACATGACATGCACTTAGAAATAGAAGAACGCTGCTTACACGCTGCTTCTTGGGAAGGGACTGTCATATCTAATGAAAATGTTGCTACGTTTATTAAAGAGCTTATTATTTCCATAGATCCAAACAAACCAATTCCTTATAAACCCGGAGGCTATTTACAAATTTCTGTTCCTCCTTACATGACAAACACTTCTGATTGGAAACAAACCATGGCTCCAGAATATCACAGCGATTGGGAAACTTTTCAATTATTTAATAAGACAATAGATAATAGTCTGCTAGTTTCTGGTTCTGCTAATAAAGCCTACTCTTTGGCATCATATCCTGCAGAACTACCCATTATTAAATTTAACATAAGGATTGCGACACCACCTCTTGTTGATGGGAAACCTGATCCAGAAATTCCTTGGGGGGTTTGCTCTTCATTCATTTTCTCTTTGAAATCTGGAGATAAAATCACTGTTTCAGGCCCTTACGGTGAATCTTTCATGAAAGAAGACGATCGTCCTGTAATTTTCCTTATTGGTGGAGCAGGATCTTCATTTGGGAGAAGTCATATTCTTGATTTATTAAAAAAGAATACAAAAAGAGATCTGACATTATGGTATGGAGCTCGTTCTTTGAAAGAGAATATTTATCAAGATGAATATGAAAAATTAGCTGAGACTCATTCAAATTTTCACTACTATTTAGTGCTTTCATCTCCAAGTTCTGAAGACATTGCTTCAGGTTGGGATAAAGATGATCTCACAAAAACGAATTTCTTATTTCGAGCTTTTGAATTAGGGCAACTTAATAAATTAGATAATCCTGAAGATTATTTGTACTATGTTTGTGGTCCACCTTTACACAATAGCAGTATTCTTAAATTATTAGATAATTATGGAATAGAGCGCTCTTCTATCGTTTTAGATGATTTTGGTAGCTAAAAGGGTATAACTCTCTAATTTTTTATATTGATTAAATAAGAAAATAAAAAAATTAGTGATTTCATATAACGGGATAACGGACTAACGACTTATTTACTCTTTAAGAAAAAACCTTTTAAAGAGAAAACACAGTAGTTATCTAAAGAAAAAAAAAGGAAAATATTTTTTATTTTCCTTCTTCTAAAAACTCAGTCTACGACCAAGGAAATATCTAATAAAAAGCTTGGCAACGACTTACTCTCCCATACTCTTGTGTATAGTACCATCAGCGATAAAAGGCTTAACTTCTGAGTTCGGAATGGTATCAGGTGTGTCCCTTTTTCCAATATCACCAAGCTAGATCTTGTAACGTATTTTTTCACGTATACTAATAGACGCTTAAGAAAAGTCTTTAATTAATATACTTGCATAGATCGGCTAATTCAACAGAAAAGCCTATTCAGCTTTTCATATGATAAAAACCAAGTCAATGGACTTATTAGTATTGGTAAGCTAAACACATTACTGTGCGTACACATCCAACCTATCAACCACGTAGTCTACATGGAGTCTCATAGGGATACTTTATCTTAAGGGAGGCTTGGCATTTAGATGCTTTCAATGCTTATCCTTTCCGAACGTAGCTACTCGGCTATGCTTTTGGCAAAACAACCGACACACCATAGGTTCGTCCATTCCGGTCCTCTCGTACTAGGAACAGCTCCTTTCAAGTATCCTGCGCCCACAAAGGATAGAGACCAAACTGTCTCACGACGTTTTGAACCCAGCTCGCGTACCGCTTTAATTGGCGAACAGCCAAACCCTTGGGACCTTCTCCAGCCCCAGGATGCGATGAGCCGACATCGAGGTGCCAAACCGCCACGTCGATATGAACTCTTGGTGGCGATCAGCCTGTTATCCCCGGAGTACCTTTTATCCGTTAAGCGACGGCGATTCCACTTTCCACCGCCGGATCACTAAGCCCGACTTTCGTCTCTGCTTGACTTGTAGGTCTTGCAGTCAACCTATTTTATACCTTTACGCTCTACTCGTGATTGCCAACCACGATGAAATAAGCTTTGGGCTCCTCCGTTACTTTTTAGGAGGATACCGCCCCAGTAAAACTGCCCGTCTGGCAATGTCCATTCTCCAGATTCATGGAGTAATGTTAGATTCCCAATTTGTTAAGACCAGTATTTCAACGATGACTCACACTTTCCTGACGAAAAGTGATCATAGTCTCCTGGCTATGCTACACATAACAAATCAAAAATCAATACCAAAGTACAGTAAAGGTTCACGGGGTCTTTTCGTCCTTTTGCGGGTAAACAGCATCTTCACTGCTACTACAATTTCACCGAGTCTTTCGTTGAGACAGTGCCCAGATCGTTACACCATTCGTGCAGGTCGGAATTTACCCGACAAGGAATTTCGCTACCTTAGCACCGTTATAGTTACGGCGGCCATTCACCAGGGCTTGGGTTCAATGCTTTGCCTTACGGCTGACATATTCCTTTAACCTTTTGGCATTGGGCAGGCGTCACACCATATACTTCCCCTTAGAGGTTTGCATAGTGCTGTGTTTTTGTTAAACAGTCGCCTGGGCCATTTCTCTGCGGCCTCTCAAAGCTCATACCGCGAAGGTAATCACCTCAAAAGGCTCCCCTTATTCCGAAGTTACGGGGATAATTTGCCGAGTTCCTTAACGAAAGTTATCTCGCGCGCCTTAGAATACTCATCTCGCCCACCTGTGTCGGTTTTGGTACGGTCACCATCAACAGCTAGAAATTATTTCTTGAAAGCCTCGCGCCACACTATCAGTTCCTCCGAAGATTTCCCTTAACCACAACCTGACCTTGTGTTAGCGGATTTGCCTACTAACCAATCTCATTGTGATACGGACATTTCCAATCGTCCGCGTGCTTAACTTACTCCGTCATTCCATTGCTAAAGTTTTAGGTGGTACAGGAATATTTAACCTGTTGCTCCATCGTCTACGCATTTGTGCCTCGACTTAGGGGCCGACTAACCCAGGGAAGACGAGCTTGACCCTGGAAACCTTGGGCTTACGGCGAGGAAGATTTTCACTTCCTTTAACGTTACTTATGCCATGGATCTTCACTAGTATCCGCTCCAGCACTCCTTTCGGTATACCTTCTCAGCTGAATACTACGCTTTCCTACCGCGTATATTAAATAATATACACCCGCGATTTCGGTTTTATGCTTGAGCCCCGGATATTATTGGCGCGATGATTCTCGATTGGTGAGCTGTTACGCACTCTTTAAATGATTGCTGCCTCTAAGCCAACATTCCAACTGTCTTAGAATCATCACTTCCTTACTCACTTAGCATAAAATTAGGGACCTTAATCGGCGGTCTGGGCTGTTCCCCTCTCGACAACGAAGCTTAGCCCCCGCTGTCTATCTCCCGAACTCGCTTTTGGTATTCGGAGTTTGATTTCCTTTGGTAAGCCGGTAGGCCCCCGCTAGAATTCAGTGCTCTACCCCCAAAAGCTTAATATTCGAGGCTAACCCTAAAGTTATTTCGGAAAGAACAAGATATCTCCAAGTTTGATTGGCCTTTCACCCCTATTCACAACTCATCCAAACCTTTTTCAACAGGTACTGGTTCGGTCCTCCACAAAGTCTTACCAATGCTTCAACCTGGTCATAAATAGATCACTTGGTTTCGTGTCTAAATCAAACGACTAAACGCTCTTTTAAAACTCGCTTTCGCTTCGGCTCCAGAATGTAAATCCCTTAACCTCGCCGTTTAACTTAACTCCCTGGCTCATCATGCAAAAGGCACGCCGTCAACCATGACTCCGAAGAGTTATAGGTCTCCGACCGCTTATAAGCTACTGGTTTCAGGTTCTATTTCACTCCCTTAACAAGGGTTCTTTTCACCTTTCCTTCACAGTACTGGTTCACTATAGGTCATTGATTAGTATTTAGTCTTGGAGAGTGGTCTCCCCAGATTCAGACTAGGTTTCACGTGTCTAGCCCTACTCAGGTATCGAATAGAGTCTCTTGTCTTTTTGTTTACGGGACTATCACCCTGTATCGTTCAACTTTCCAGAAGTATTCAACTAAAACTTAAGATCTCATGTTATCGACCCTACAACCCCACATTAAAATGTGGTTTAGACTTGTCCCCTTTCGCTCGCCGCTACTTAGGGAATCTCTTTGATTTCTTTTCCTCTACTTACTAAGATGTTTCAGTTCAGTAGGTATCGCTTTATATACCTATGTATTCAGTATATAATGATAGAATATTAATCTATCAGGTTTTCCCATTCGGACACCTCCGGGTCATAGCTTTATACCAGCTCGCCGAAGATTAATGCAGGTAAACGCATCCTTCATCGCCTCTCAATGCCAAGGCATCCACCAATAGCTCTTATTAACTTGGTCTGTAAATTTTTGATCCATGCAAGATAACTTCACCAAAGACAGATATTCTTAAACGTCTATTATTATATGTGAAAATATACTTGTTACCATGATTATTTACATAACATACTTGATCGTAATACTGAATGTATTGAAAACCAAATCTTAACAATGCAAAAGAAATAGAATGCAGCGCAAAAATGCTTGCTCAACCTAGTCAAGCTATCCGAAGATAGCCTTCCTTGTCCTTAAAAGGAGGTGATCCAGCCCCACCTTCCGGTAGGGCTACCTTGTTACGACTTCATCCCAGTCATCAGCCTCACCTTGGGCGCCTCTCTCCTAAAAAAAGGTTGAGTCAACGACTTAAGGTAAAACCAACTCCCATGATGTGACGGGCGGTGTGTACAAGGCCCGGGAACGTATTCACGGCGTTATGGCTGACACGCCATTACTAGCAATTCCGACTTCATGTAGTCGAGTTGCAGACTACAATCCGAACTGAGGACAGCTTTAAGGATTTGCTCCATCTCACGATCTTGCTACCTTCTGTACTATCCATTGTAGCACGTGTGTCGCCCTGGACATAAGGGCCATGCTGACTTGACGTCATCCTCGCCTTCCTCCTGGTTAACCCAGGCAGTCTCGTTAGAGTTCCCACCCAAAGTGCTGGCAACTAACGATAAGGGTTGCGCTCGTTGCGGGACTTAACCCAACACCTCACGGCACGAGCTGACGACAGCCATGCAGCACCTGTGTATTTGTCCTTGCGGAAAACGACATTTCTGCCGCGATCAAATACATGTCAAGTCCAGGTAAGGTCCTTCGCGTTGCATCGAATTAAACCACATGCTCCACTGCTTGTGCGGGCCCCCGTCAATTCTTTTGAGTTTCACCCTTGCGAGTGTACTCCTCAGGCGGCATACTTAACGCGTTAGCTACGACACGGATGGGGTTGAGACCATCCACATCAAGTATGCATCGTTTACGGCAAGGACTACCAGGGTATCTAATCCTGTTTGCTCCCCTTGCTTTCGCGCCTTAGCGTCAGGAATAAATTAGAAAAGCGCCTTCGCCACTGGTGTTCTTCCACATATCTACGCATTTCACCGCTACACGTGGAATTCCCTTTTCTCCATCTAACCTCTAGAAAGATAGTATTAGATGCCGGCTTGGGGTTGAGCCCCAAGATTTGACATCTAACTTTCCTTTCCGCCTACACGCCCTTTACGCCCAATAAATCCGATTAACGCTAGCACCCTCCGTATTACCGCAGCTGCTGGCACGGAGTTAGCCGGTGCTTCTTTACCTGGTACGTTCAAATTAGTTGGATATTAGCCAACTTCTCTTATTCCCAGGCGAAAGTGCTTTACAACCCTAGAGCCTTCATCACACACGCGGCGTCGCTTCGTCAGACTTTCGTCCATTGCGAAAGATTCTCGACTGCAGCCTCCCGTAGGAGTCTGGGCAGTGTCTCAGTCCCAGTGTTGGCGGTCAATCTCTCAATCCGCCTAGACGTCGTAGCCTTGGTAGGCCATTACCCCACCAACAAGCTGATATCCCATAGACTTTCTCACAACCGAAAGGTCCGAAGATCCCCTTCTTTAATATAATTTAGATGCCTAAACATACCACATTCGGTATTAGCGACCGTTTCCAGTCGTTATTCCCAAGTTAAGAACAAATTATCCATGTATTACTAACCCTTCCGCCACTAAATAATAACCGAAGCTATTATTCCGTTCGACTTGCATGCCTCATCCACGCCGCCAGCGTTCAATCTGAACCAAGATCAAATTCTCAGAAAAAATAAAAATAAAAAAATTAACGGATTCTTTATATGAATCCTCACAAGCATTTTATACTGGCCTGCATTCTATCTCATTTGCATTGTTAAGAAGAAAATTTGATTTTTTACTATCAAACTTTCATTGTCCACCCACATCGAAGTGTGAATTGTTTTCCTCTTGTTGTGTCTTACAATTAAGAAGAAGCTAAGATCCTATAAAAACCAGCATTTTTTGTGCAATATATTTCGCCATCTTTTTATTTTTAGTCTTTTCTTCGCGCTTCTCATCTCTAAAAACAACTTTCACAAAAACGACCTATGGCAAATTCTAAGCACAAGAAAACGTATTTTTAGAGATATTTGTGTTTTCTGTTTGAAGATTCGCTAGACGACAAGTCTTCTATTTCACTATTAATTTCTTCTGCTTATCTCTTTTATTTAATTGGATAAATATCCTTCCGACATAGTATCTTATTTTTTTTGGCGAACGTAGCTCAGTTGGTTAGAGCATTGGATTGTGGTTCCAAAGGTCGCGGGTTCAAGCCCCGTCGTTCGCCCTTTTATCTTCTTTTTTTCTTTTGTTTTTCCTGATATAACGAAGAACTTGATAAAGAACTCCTCTACTTGAGAATCTTGTGTTAACTCTATGGTAAGAGAGCAAAAGAAATCCACATCCCGGCCTTTTATTCCTTTAGCAGCTAAAATCTGTCTTTACTTAGCTATAGCATGCTTTCTAGGATTAAGTTTATGGAGCTTTCATAGAGACCAACCCTGTGTACAAAATTGGATTGGCTTAATAGGTTGGTCTTGTAGTGCATTCCTTTTTTATTGTTTTGGAGCAGCGTCTTTTTTTATTCCCTTACATTTTTTATGGTTATCAATACTACACATAAAAAAGACATCTCCAACACAAGTACGAAAAAAAGCATTAGCTTTCTTCTCTATACCTATATGCGTCGCGATGTTATTATCTATGATATCTCCTGTGGAAACTCTCCCTTCAGCATTAGATTTTCGCCTTCCGAAATTCATCTTAGGGAATGACGCTCCCGTAGCTTATCTCGGAGGTATTCCTTTTTATTTATTATATTCAGGACAATCAATCTGCTTAAAACATCTTATAGGTTCTGTTGGAACAGCACTTATTTTTTCTTTTCTTCTTCTCTTTTCTTTGTTTTATTTGCTTGGTGAAATTTCATTAATCAAAAAAAAAACCCTTCAACATTTTTTTATCAGAAAATGTTCAAAATGCTGGCACGTACTATTCGCAATTTTCAAAAAACTCACAAGTAAACAAACCTATCTTCCTAAGCCATCTATAAAAATTCCTGAGAAAGATTTTTTCCAAACAACTCTTCCAAAAACGCAATCTAAAATCCCAACTTCTACAGATACTTCTGTCTCTCTTTCTCAAGACTCAACTATAAAACAATCGATATCTTTTGGAGAGGGCATGCATTTTCTTACTCCGCATCCCTATAAGCGCTTATTACCAAAATTCACAAAACCCTCTAAATCTCCTGCGGTAGAATATAAAGAATCTAAAATTACTCCTCTTCCACAAACATTTATTACGCAAAAAGCTGCTATTTCAAAATCTAAAAATCAGGAAGAACAAGAGATAGAGCTTCCTCAATATTCCCTATTGAGTAAAAATCAAACCGTACAACCAGAATCTTTGCAGGCAGAATTACAAAAGAAAGCAATAATCTTGAAACAAACGCTAACAAGCTTTGGTATAGAAGTTGATATCGGTAATATTTGTTCAGGGCCTTCATTGGCAGCTTTTGAAGTTTTTCCACATACTGGAGTCAAGGTACAAAAAATTAAGTCATTAGAAAATGATATAGCCCTAAAATTACAAGCATCTAGTGTTCGCATCATAGCACCAATTCCGGGGAAAGCTGCTGTAGGAATAGAAATTCCAACACCTTTCCCACAAACTGTTAATTTCCGAGATCTATTAGAAGACTATCGTAAGCAAAATCAAAAGCTACAAATTCCTCTATTACTTGGGAAAAAAGCAAACGGAGATAATCTATGGGCAGATTTAGCAACAATGCCACATTTAATTATTGCTGGAACGACTGGCTCTGGCAAATCCGTGTGTATTAATACGATAGTTATGTCCATCATAATGACCTCCCTTCCTACGGACATAAAACTAGTAATTGTAGATCCCAAAAAAGTAGAGTTAACAAGTTATTCACAATTACCGCATATGTTAGCTCCTGTGATTACAGAATCTCGGGAAGTTTACAATGCTCTAGTTTGGCTAGTAAAGGAAATGGAATCTCGCTATGAGATTTTAAGATATTTAGGACTCAGAAATATCCAAGCTTTTAACTCTCGATCTCGCAATGAAGCGATAGAAGTTTCTTATGATAAAGATATTCCAGAAAAAATGCCATTTCTTGTAGGGATTATAGACGAACTCTCTGATTTGTTGCTTTCCTCTTCTCAAGATATAGAAACCCCTATAATTCGCTTAGCACAAATGGCTCGAGCTGTAGGCATTCACCTAATTCTAGCAACACAAAGACCTTCTAGAGAAGTCATTACAGGACTTATTAAAGCAAACTTCCCTTCTCGTATAGCATTTAAAGTTGCAAACAAAGTGAATAGTCAGATCATCATAGATGAACCTGGAGCAGAAAATCTTATGGGGAATGGAGATATGCTTCTAGTCTCTCCATCATCCTTTGGAGCAACTCGAGCTCAAGGAGCTTATATTTGTGATGAAGATATTAATAAAGTCATCAAAAATTTATGCTCTCGTTTTCCAACAAAATATATTATTCCATCATTTAATGTTTTTGATGACGCTTTAAATGATGCTGAGGA
Organism: Chlamydia sp. 17-3921; assembly: GCF_902705545.1. Classification (GTDB taxonomy): domain Bacteria; phylum Chlamydiota; class Chlamydiia; order Chlamydiales; family Chlamydiaceae; genus Chlamydia. The sequence continues at coordinate 83,061 of NZ_CACSHH010000003.1, forward strand.
TTCGGACAGAGATCCTCTGTTTTCTCAAGCTAAAACATTGATCTTACAAACGGGAAATGCGTCTACGACTTTTTTACAAAGGAAATTGAAAATAGGTTATGCTCGAGCTGCGAGTTTGATAGATCAACTTGAAGAAGCAAGGATTATCGGGCCTTCTGAGGGAGCCAAGCCTCGCCAAGTATTGATGCAACAACCTCCACAAGAAGGGTAGTTATGGAAGGCTTCTTCCCTTTAGCCTCTGGCTCTAAAGGGAACTGTGCATATTTAGGCACAGCATCCTGCAAAATTCTTATAGACTTGGGAATCAGTAAACAACAAGCCACTCATGATTTACTTTCTATGGGTATACACCCTGAGGATATCCAAGCCATTTTCGTTTCTCATGAACATTCAGATCATATTGCAGGGATCCGTAGTTTTGTAAAAGCGTATAATACTCCAATCATTTGCAATTTAGAAACAGCAAGAGCTCTTTCCCAACTATTAGACGTCAAACTAATATTTAAAATTTTTTCAACGGGTACAATATTTCACTTTCATGATTTAAAAGTACAAACATTCAATGTGCCTCACGATGCCATAGACCCAGTAGGATTTACATTTTTCTATAAAGAAGAAAAAATTGGTTTTTGCACAGATCTTGGATGGGGAACATCTCTCATTATTCATGAACTACGTGATTGTGATTACTTACTTATAGAATCTAACCATGATCCAGAATTAGTTCGTCAATCACCTCGTCCTGATGTTTATAAAAAACGAGTATTGAGTAAAGTTGGTCATATTTCCAATCAAGAATGCGGAGAACTTTTACAAAAAATCCTTTCACCAAAAATTAAGAAACTTTATCTAGCACATCTTTCTAGTGCTTGTAATGAACCAAATTTAGCTTTTGCAACAGTTTCTAAAGCCATTGAGTCTTTTATAAAGATATCTCCTGTAATAGCGGCTCCAAAATCTATCTCAGATCCTGTATATTTTACGCAAAATCTTATTGGAGTGTAACTTTGAACAAAAGTTTTAACTCACAACAAAAAATTTATCTTTCTTTAAGTGAAGATAGAAATGACTATCACCCCTACTCGATAGCTAGAGCGAGTCATCTATTAAACTTTTCATTTTTGCCTAATTTAAAATTCTTAGACTGGCAGGTAGAAAATCGCATTCGAAATTTATGTAATAAGTCAGAAAAGCGCGGATTAATTTCACCTTTAGCTAAATGGTTGGGGAAATTACATAAACAAGAAATCCACAAACCGACAATTCCTCCCGTAGCGATATGTTGGATTAATTCTTACATAGGCTACGGAGTTTTTGCCCGAGAAGATATTGCTCCATGGACTTATCTCGGGGAATATGCAGGAATTTTACGTCAGCGTAAAAACATTTGGATGGATGAAAATGACTATTGCTTTCGTTATCCTCTACCTTTGTTTACCTTTCGCTATTTTACAATAGACAGTGAACAATCCGGAAGTTTTACCAGATTTATAAACCACAGCGATCAGCCGAATGCTGAAGCTATTGGGATGTTCTACGAAGGAATTTTTCGAGTAATTATTCGTTCTATACAACCTATTCGAACGGGCGAAGAGATTTGTTATCACTACGGCCCGCTTTATTGGAAACACAGAAAAAAACGAAAAGAGTTTATCCCTATTGAAGGTTAATCTTAACTTTGCTCATAGGTTCCCATAAGTTCTGCATGTTCAATGATATGATTTTGCATCGCTTCTAGCAGCTGATCTCGCGTTACATCTTGCTCTTGAGGTAAGACAACATCTAAAGCATAAAGATTGAAATAGTACCTGTGTTGTCTATCTGGAGGACACGGTCCTTGATAGATAGCTTTTCCAGAAGTATTTAGTCCCTGCATAGCATAAATAACCGCACCTTCTGCTAAATTAACAATTGTTGGAGAGAGATTAAAAACAACCCAATGAACCCACAATCCATCACTACGAATCTCTTTTGGTACATCAGGGTCTTCAACAATTAACGCTAGGCTTACAGCTTGCGAAGGAACCCCTTCAAATGTTAGAGGTGGGGAAATATCTAATCCCTGACAGGTATATTTTTTTGGGATAGGACGTCCGAAAGTAAAAGCTGACGACAATAACTGCATCTACAAAATCTCCATAATTAAATATTTAAATGATGAGCGGAATCACAAACAATTTGATTTTCTTTTTGTAGTAGAGCTACATCACGTCTTGACGATATCACATCTTTAAATAAAGCGATAAGAGCGATGCTATTAAGAATTACCATACCAGAAAAACCTGTATCTGAAAGAGCCCAAACAAAACGCCTATCAATAATTCCACCTAGAGGAATGATACCTATGTATAGAGTCTTCAACCATAAGTTAGCGCTCTTTCCTGGGAGAATATATTCTAAACTTTTTTCTGCGCAAGCAAACCATGTCAATATTGTTGTATAACCGAATAAAGCCATAGCGACAATTACGATAATGCCACCCAAAGAACCCATGCTACTTTTAAAAGCATGCATCACCATTAAAGTCCCTTGAATTCCTGAATTATATGCTCCGGAAACCAAAAGAACAAGCATTGTTATAGAGCATACAACCATGACGATAATGGGGGGGAGCAGCGTTACTAAACCATCTACAACAGGATTTTTACTTTGGGAATTTGTTTGGAGAATTGAAACCATGCCACTACCACAATCTGTAGCCATAATAGCGCGATTCATTCCCGTAGAAATTACCTGAGCTAGAGTATAACCTCCGAAACCAGCAATAGTTGCTTTTACTCCAAATGCAGACGAGCAAATTAATTTAATAGCGGGCAAGACAAAAGAGGCATGCTGTATTAAGATGAAGCAGCAGGACAGAGCATAAAAGCCCGCTATAAATGGAATCACTTTAGCAGAAAATCGTAAGATACGATTACTTCCTCCAGCTAGGACTGGGATCACTATTAGAGCTAATAAAATTCCGATCAAAGTTCGACCTAGTATACCATCAGCGCACAATGGGACAATACAACTCATCTGGACAAAATTTCCTCCAGAAAAAGCTGTTATCAAAGTGAATACTCCAAAAAGTATAGCTAAAGATTTACTACGTAAACCAAAAGCAAGACAAGCGATCGGACCGCCTATAAATTCTCCAACACTTCCTTTTTTTGATTGTCGATACTTGATTCCAAGATAGGATCCGGCATACTGAACAATGGAGCCTAAAAGGGCAGCAATCCAAATCCATACAAGAGCTCCGGGACCACCACCAGCAACTGCGACAGCCATTCCTGCAATATTTCCTGTTCCAAAATTCCCAGCAAGGATTCCAGCCATAGCTTCATAACGAGAAACCTTCCCATCATCTGAAGAGGTTTCCTTTTGTTTATTTTTCACCATTAAACTGAAGCCCAACTTCAATCCTCGAAATTGTAGGCCACGTAATTTCCAAGTTAAAAGTCCGCCTAAAAATACTATTGCGGGGAATACACAAAGCGATGTACACAACTCGTTAAATTTCTCTAGAAGATGTATCATTATATTTTTTCCTGTAACTCTGTTTTTAATATTCTCTAGGGGAGATTCACAGCAGGAATGCTGATAAAAAAACCTCCTTTCAACTCGTTTTCGGGGAAAGGAGACCTTTTATTCTTGAACTTATGAAGGTTGTGAAATCACCAAATCCACAAGCTCGGGCCACCTTTCCCCATGTACAACGGAGGTAACGGTCCCGGTATCTAATCCTAAAGTAGAGGAAAATGAGGCAATATCATCTTCGGAGATAACACCTTGATGAACAGCTTGTGAGAAAACTTGGCTCAATTGAGTTATGAACATAGTCCAGATCCAATCTCGGCCTTGCATTTTCTTAATTCCTTCAACTAATTTAGGATTTTCAGCAAGAGCTTGCATTAGGGCAAGAGGATGGACTTCTCGAATACGATTCAAGGCGTCTTTTATCTCATTTTGAGAGAAAGCAAGTGACAGCGAAGATTTTTCTGCAACAGAACTTACGACAAAAGAAATATCTTTTTTGTCTTGATCTGACATATGATCTGAATAAGTTTTAAAATTTGCAGGCACTTCTTGTTTATCCTTTTTGGGCAAACTACGCCGAGAAAAAAGTCTTCGCAAACGACGAGAACTTCTTGTAACAGGAGGAAGATCTCGTTTCTCTGTTAGTTTAACAGACTTTTGATTTAAGTCCCCAGAGTTTTTTAAGCTTCTGCGAGTTTTAAAGGGGTTCAAACAACAACTTGTTAAACCAGTCATTAAAAGAAGACTTCCAAGAATTACTTTGTATATCGATCTTTTCATTGTATAAATAAATTAAAGATTAGCTTTTTAATTATAACATATCTCCATATAATAAGCTTCAGGAGCATCCTTTAAAAGTTCTACATAAATGATTTTCTAGAGAGTGGTGTAGAAGCTTTCCTGAGGAATTCCCTTGAATTTCTCGAGTTGATTTGTTATTGGGCATTTGTTATCAAAATTAGCTTTTTAGTTAAGCTCTTAAAAAATAAAGATATTAACAAAATAGCTAGATAACGAGAGGCTCTCATGTTCTTACGATTTTTTATAAAAGGTTTATTCCTTTTTTCAGCTCTTTCTATAGTGCTGCCCTCTTATGTTGTTGCGGCAACCCCTCGGCAACAAGTTTCTAGCCAGGGGAAAATTAAAATTGGTTCAGAACCTTGGATAGAGCTTAAACTGAGACAATTTCCTGAGTTACTTTGGCTTACAGAATCATCGGGGAACCCACTATCTCAAACTATTTTCTTTAAAGACAGCTATTCTCACTCGTTATTTAACAAAAAAGTCTCTGCGTTTGATGTCACCATGCGCAGTCTTATCTACCTTCACTTAATAGCACAAGGATCGCGTCAATCCTATACCCAACTCATACAAATGCTTCCTTCTGAAGGAAGGATGACATTTAAACAATACCAAACTATTCACAAACAATTAGAATCCTTTTTAAAGGCTCCTAAACAGTTCGATAATACATTTAAAATTTTAGAAACAGCCATAGTTTTACGTCATTTGGGTTGTTCTGCTAAAGCTGTAACGATCTTTAAACCTTATTTTACTGATTGCTGTTCGAGAACTTTTTATACTAAAGCTCTCCACGTACTACAAACTTTTCCAGAGCTTTGTCCGTCTTTTGCACGTTTAACTCCGGAACAAAAAAATGTTTTCCATTCTCTCAGATTTCTTGGAAGTTATGAATCGCTATTCAAGTTAACAGATGCCCCCAGTCCCCAGCTACTCTCTATAGGGAAGACCCATCGTTCCTTAGTTGTACTAGATTTGTATTTATATTGTTTAGATGTTTGTGGAGACGGTAGCTACTCGCAAGATTTTTACTATAGCTTTTCTCATCTTCTTTCAATGTTACAACAGCATGCTACTGTAGAAGAGGCTTTTTCTCGCCATCTTACGTATCGAGCAAACCGCCTAGGGTTTGAAGGAACCTCGAGAACTGAGATGACTTTAGTACGATTAGCAACATTAATGAACCTTTCTCCAACAGAAACTACAACTTTAAGTTGGAGCTTTAGAAATCTATCGGTGGAAGAATCTGAAACCCTTGTTAACAGCTTTTATACAATTCAAGGAGAACTTATCCCTCGATCTTTTTATGGTCTGCCAAGTTTAATTTCAGGGTTATTTAGTGCAAATCACAACGCAACAACTAGTCCAGAAAATCGATCACAACAAGTGTATTCTACTTTCTTATCATTGCTAACAAAAAGTCTAAAAGAACAAAAAGAAATGCTTCATAAACATCTTCTTCCAGAAAACACTGTTTTAGATTTTTCTTCAACAGCGAGTTCTTGCGGAGGATTGGATGTATTTTCGGAAAATATTTCTGTGCGAATCCATTTAAATGGGGCGGTTAGCGTTACAATATAATGCTTTTCATGCTTAAATCTGAGCGAACAACGTTGCCATTTCTATAGCAGTTGTCATTCCAGAAACACCTAAATGGACACCTTTAATACCAGCACGCTCCCAAGCTGTAGCAACATCCGGAGCAGTAATTACAGAAAAGGTTATTGGCAAGCAAAATTCTAAATTTAGAGCTGCGATTCCTGAAGATACCTGGTTAGCAATATGATCATAGTGTGTTGTTGTGCCTTGAATAAGCACTCCACAAGCGACGACAGCGTCAAACTGCTTATCCTTAGAAGCAGAGGAAAGAAGTTTTTTTATAGCACACGGTATTTCAAAAGCTCCAGGAACTCTAATAGTTATTAAGGAGTCTTCATCTCCTCCATGCTTTAGAAAAGTCTCTTGAGCCCCAGCAACTAAAGCGTCAGCAATAGCTAAGTTATAACAAGATCCTACAATAGCGATACGCAAATTCTCTGCTGATATACGTCCTCTGAGAGTATTCATAAGCCCTAAAATGTTGTTAATTAACCGATTGAGCACAAGGAAGATCTAACCAATGCCCCATACGTTCTTTTTTTGTTTGTAAATATTGTTGATTCTCTTCAGAGATTTGTACAGGAAGAGCTATCCTTTCAACGATTCGCAAACCGAAACCTTGAAGACCAAAATATTTTTTAGGATTATGGGTTATCAATTTTATCTTTGTCAATCCAAGATCTACAAGAATTTGAGCTCCTATTCCATATTCTCTAGAGTCTACAGGGAAACCCATTTCCAAATTCGCATCTACAGTATCGTAACCACTATCTTGTAAAGCATATGCTTGAACTTTATGACCTAAGCCGATTCCTCGTCCTTCTTGTCCTCGCAAGTAAACTATAACACCTTGTTCTTGCTCTGCAATATATTCCATAGCAGCATTGAGCTGTTCACCACAATCACAGCGTGTTGAATGAAGAATATCTCCTGTTATGCACTCGGAATGCACTCTTACTAATATATTTTCTTCTCCAGCAACCTCGCCTCTTACTAAAGCTAAATGTTGTATACCATCTAACAAAGATTCATATACGTGAACTATAAAATCTCCGTATACCGTAGGAAGACGTGCTGAAGAAATTCTTTTAATAAGTCTTTCTGAAAGCATTCTATATGCAACAAGATCAGCAACAGAAATAACAGAAATATTATATTTTTTCGCAAAATCCATAATTTGAGGGAGTCGCATCATAGAATAATCTTCATTTACCAACTCGGCTAGAACTCCACAAAGTTCCATACCAGCTAAACGCATAAGATCTACCGTAGATTCAGTATGTGCTGCGCGCTTTAGAACGCCTCCGGGAGAACTTATTAAAGGGAAAAAATGCCCTGGGCTTACAAAATCTTCAGGCTTACTATTTGGATCTGTAAGTAGTTGAACAACTTTAGTCCTATCTGCAGCAGAAACACCTGTTGTGATTCCATGAGCGGCATCTACAGAAATTGTAAAAGGCGTACGAAACCGACAACGGTTTTCTTTCACCATTGGAGGAAGATTAAGTCGTTTTGCTCGTTCAGGCTCCATAGCAGCACAAACGACTCCGGTCGTGTGTTGAAGAAGAAAAGTCATTTTTTCAACAGTAATTTTTTCTCCAGCAAGAATTAAGTCTCCTTCATCCTCTCTTGTAGCTTCGTCAACAACAATGACAAATTTCCCTTCTTGAAGATCTCTCAAAGCCTGCTCTATGGAAACAAAACCTAATTCAAGCTTATTTTTTTGTTCCTCTATCACGAGAATCCTTCTCTAATAAATTAATTTCTCTAAGGAATGCTACTCCAAAAACTCTTTCCCATCAATCTCTTATCCCTAAGAATTCAGAGGGGCTATTTCCCAAAAAACTTTTAAAGAGTCCCCAATAATTTCAGAGCTGATAGGAACCAACGTCTGAGCAGAACTGAGTAAACATCCAATATCCCCAAAGATAGGTTTTTTTTGATTTCCAAGAATTTTAGGGCCAAAATACACAACTAAAGCGTGTGCTAATCGCTCTCTTAAAAATTCTGTATGTACAGTTGCTCCGCCTTCAACAAGAACTTGAAGAATATTTTTACTAGCAAGATGTTGGATTAATTGATGCAAATTAACTCCTAAATGAGAAGAATCTACAATGAGGACTTCAACCCCTAAGGCTTCTAAATCTCTTATCTGTGACAAAGGACAACGTTGTGTGGTGACATAAAGAACATCTCCCTTCAGATGAAATATCTGGGAATTTTTAGGGATTCTCCCAGAGCTATCAAGAACAACTCGTAAAGGTTGACGAGAATACATTTCTCCAGAAGGAAATCGTGCAGTTAACTGGGGGTTATCGATTATCACTGTCCTAGATCCAACAATCACGGCTTGTGAAGAAGCCCTCAACAGTCCTACATCCTGGCGAGCTTTTTGACAAGTAATCCATTGAGACTGGTTATTACTGTCAGCGATCTGCCCATCTATGCTTGCAGCACTTTTTAGTAAAATCCAAGGAGATCGTAAAGAACGTTGATGCAAGTAGGGTCTCAAAGATTCTTTTGCAGCTTTTTCTTCTAAACCGATATGCACACGTATCCCAGATCGTTTTAGCGCTTCAACCCCTTTTCCAGAAACTCGAGAATCGGGATCTACTAATGCAATGAAAACTTCAGAAATCTTGTGTTTAATTAATAAGTTAACACAAGGAGGCCTAGTACCATAATGAGAACAAGGTTCTAAAGTAACATAAACTTGGGAACCTTCGACGTTAGTGATTGCTTCTCGAATGGCCATGTCTTCTGCATGAGGAGATCCTGGGCAGACATGATAGCCCTCTCCGATAATCTTCCTATCTTTAACCAAAACACAACCTACCCAAGGATTTGGAGGAGCCGAAATTCTTCCTTTTTCACCAATTTCTATAGCACGACGCATAAAAAACTGTTGTTGCTCGGAAAAATCTTCCATATACTTCTCCATAAATTCAGATAACGCAGAGATAAGCATGTTGGATATAAAAATTATACGCAAGGAGCCCGAAAATTGTGAGCAACGACTTCGTAGAAAAGATTCTAATATCTCCTTAAAACCCATCCTGGACTTAGATAAAAGCGTTCGCGAATTAAAAACCCAATCGGAAGCTCTTCAAGCCCAAAGGCGCTCCTTATCAGAGGAAATTCGAAAACTTAAAACACAAAATTTAGACACTCAAGATTTGATCAAACAGGTTTCCTTGATAACTCAGGAAATGGAGGCTCTAGAAGAACTCCTTCAAGAAAAAAATTCGCATCTTCAAGATTCTCTTGCGCAACTCCCGAATTATCCCGCTGACGATGTCCCTATTTCTCCAGACAAAACAGGAAACAAAGTTATAAAGAATGTTGGAACACCAAGGAAATTTGATTTTCAACCTCAACATCATTTAGAGCTCAATAAAAAATTAGACATCTTAGATTTCAAAGCTTCTGCAAAAACTACAGGATCTGGGTGGCCTGCTTATAAAAATTTTGGAGTATTATTAGAATGGGCTCTGCTCTCTTATATGTTACACAAACAACAATCGCATGGCTTTCATCTTTGGTTACCTCCTTTGTTAGTAAAAAAAGAAATCTTATTTGGATCTGGACAAATTCCTAAATTTGATGGTCAATATTATCGCGTAGAAGATGGAGATCAACACCTGTATTTGATCCCAACTGCAGAAGTTGTTCTCAATGGCTTCCATACTCAAGATATCTTAGATGAACAAAAACTTCCTTTATACTATGCAGCCTGTACTCCTTGTTTTCGTAGAGAAGCTGGAGCTGCTGGCTCTCATGAACGAGGCCTTGTTCGTGTTCACCAATTCCATAAAGTAGAGATGTTCGCCTTTACTACTCCAGAGCAAGAAGAAATCGCATACAAAAAAATGCTTGGCATTGTTGAAGAAATTTTGACAGAACTAGAGCTCCCTTACCGTCTTTCACTTCTTTCTACAGGTGATATGTCTTTCACGGCTTCTAAAACCATCGATGCCGAAGTCTGGCTCCCGGGTCAACAAGCTTTTTATGAAGTTTCATCCATTTCACAATGTACAGATTTTCAGTCACGGAGATCCAGAACCCGATATAAAAATGCTCAAGGGAAGCTTCATTTTGTCCATACCCTTAACGGCTCTGGGTTGGCAACACCTCGCTTGCTTGTTGCTATTTTAGAAAATAACCAACAGAAAGACGGATCTATAGAGATTCCTAAAGTCCTACGACCTTATTTAGGAGGACAAGAACAACTCAATCCCTCTCATTAAGGATGAGAAGTTGCAAATATGCAAATATCTGGGCAATATAAAGAAAATACACAGAGTTTCTAGGATGTTTCCTTATGAATACAAATTCTTATGACCATTTTCGTTCACAAACTCCAGAAGAACACGTCCGTGTAATCAGAGATAAACATGCAGTGTGCAAAGGAGAGCCTCATACTACTTCTAAGGGATTTTACTATCACTTAGCTAGTGATGCCCTAGCTACAGGAGTATTCCTCTACTTCATTCGCACTCTTTTTTTTCTTACATCTCTAGCTCATAGCTTTCAAGCCAAGCTGCTAATTTCTCTAGGGTTGGGTTGGGTTTTTTATCAGGGAGCAGCAAAAGCAAAACGTGCTTGGTCATACATGGAGCTCTCTCATCGTTCTATGTTTCAAGAAAAAAAAGAAATTGAGCAAAACTTAGATCAAGAAAAAGAAGAGTTACGGGTTTTATTTGCAGATCAAGGGTTTAAAGGCTCTCTTCTTGATGAAATGGTAGATTACATTAGTTCTGACTCAACCTTATTACTAGATACTATGATTCGTGAAGAACTTCACATTCGTAAAGAAGATTTCCCCCATCCTTTGAAACAAGGATGGATGCGGATGCTAGGAGGCCTTGCAGGGCTTCTTATTTTTATTCCATTTGTGTTATGTGCTAGTTATTCCTTAGCAGGATTTTTTTCTGTTGTAATGATAATTATTCTTTCGATAGTTAAGGCAAAGATTTTAGAGAACAGTGCTATTATAGAGACTGTTTGGAGTGCAGGAATCTTCCTAACAGCAGTAAGTATCGTCTGTTCTTTAATAAAATTTTTATAAATAGGGTAGCTTGTGTTTTCCCGAATATTTTCTACGCCATTTTCAGCAAAGATTCTAACCAACTTCTTTGAGTCTGGAATGTCAGAAGATACAAGTCCGATGCTTTCCGAAAAACACCGAAAACTTAGCCACAATCTTACTCTTAAATCGTCATATTTATCCTTAGCAACCTACCTTATAGCACTATTTTGTTATTGGTTTAGCGCTAACAATGTTTCCCATCTCTTTACAATTTTGACTTTCTTTTTTGCTGGGACCCCAGCATTAATTAAATCTTTAGAAAATATTAGTAATAAGACCATTAATATTGATATTTTAATGACCTCTGCAGCCTTCGGCTCCATTTTCATTGGAGGGACTTTAGAGGGAGCTTTGCTTCTCGTTCTGTTTGCTATTTCTGAAGCATTAGGTCAGATGGTTTCGGGGAAAGCCAAAAGTTCGATATCTTCTTTAAAACAATTAGCACCAACAATGGGTTGGGTTGTTTTAAGTGATGGAAATCTCCAACAAATGCCCGTCAATAAAATTCAAGTCGGTGATACCATTCGTATAAAAAGTGGAGAAATTGTTCCATTAGATGGGAAAATTATCCATGGTTCATCATCTATAAACTTGATGCATTTAACGGGAGAAAAAGTTCCTAAATCTTGTCAAAAAGATTCTATAGTTCCTGCTGGAGCATATAATATGGAAGGGAGTTTTGATCTTAAAGTTTTACGTACAGGGGCAGATTCTACTATCACTCATATTATTAACCTTGTCATCCAAGCCCAAAATTCTAAACCAGATTTACAACAACGTTTAGATAAATATTCTTCTATTTACGCGATTACAATTTTTGGGATTGCGAGTGCCATAGCTATTTTAATTCCGTTATTTACCTCGATTCCTTTTCTAGGACCTAATAGTGCTTTTTACCGAGCTTTAGCGTTTCTTATAGCAGCGTCTCCTTGTGCTTTAATTATTGCGATTCCAATAGCATACTTAAGCTCTATAAATGCTTGCGCAAAACATGGAATTCTTCTTAAAGGGGGAGTGGTTCTAGATCGTTTAGCTTCATGTAACTCCATAGTTATGGATAAAACTGGGACACTGACAACAGGGAAGCTTACTTGTATAGGCTGTGATTTTTTTGGTTTAAAAACCCCTACATTCTTTCCTTCTATTTTAGCTTTAGAACAATCTTCCTCTCATCCCATAGCTCTAGCAATCGTAGAATATTTAATAACTCAAGGATTCACTTCTCAAGTTGCAGACCGTTATCTTACGATTCCTGGAGAAGGAGTTCGTGGATTTTTTAAAGATCAAGAAGCATTTGTTGGGAAAACAGAAACAGCTTTAAAATTTATTTCTGCAACTTATATTGAAGAGTTACAACAACGTATCTACGATGCAAAATTACGGGGAGAAATATGCTCTCTGGCTTATTTAGGATCTTCTTGTGCATTATTTTATTTTAAAGATGAACCTCGCCCTTATGCGGCTGAAATTATTCAAGAACTAAAAATTCTAGGATATCCCGTAAGTATGCTAACTGGAGATCATAAAATTAGTGCAGAAAACATAGCTCAACTTGTTGGCGTTTCAGAAGTTTTTGCAGATCTTTCTCCTGACGATAAACTTGAAAAAGTTCGGGAATTAGCTAAAAAGCGTCATATTCTTATGGTTGGAGACGGAATCAATGATGCTCCAGCATTAGCTCAAGCAACCGTAGGCATTGCTATGGGAGAAGCAGGGAGTGCTACGGCTATAGAAGCTGCTGATGTAGTTCTCTTACATGATGCTCTAACTTCTTTACCATGGATTTTACAAAAAGCCAAACAAACAAGGAAAATCGTCTCACAAAATCTTGGGTTAGCTCTTGCTGTTATTTTACTAGTATCCTGGCCTGCATCACTTGGAGTTATTCCTCTTTGGTTAGCAGTGATTCTCCATGAAGGAAGTACTATAATCGTTGGTGTGAATGCATTAAGATTACTAAAATAATGGTACTAATATCTTTCAAAGCGGCGGCTATAAATACTTTGTAATATCCCTAAAGAAGCCATTGTTGAAATTACTGATGATCCCCCATAAGAAATTAAAACCAAAGGGACTCCTGTAATAGGAAGTAACCCACACATCATGCTAATGTTGATCAACACATGCATAGAAAGATATACAGTGATACCTCCTGCTAATAACTTTCCAAAATCATCAATAGCAACAGCAACAGTTCGACAACCAAAACAAATTAGAAAATAGAAAAGTAAAAGCACAATAATCAACCCAATAAAGCCAAATTCTTCCCCTAAAGCAGGAAAAACAGAATCGGTATAGCTATAAGGAAGCCATCCTCTCCCAGCGAATTCTCCAGATTTCCAACCGCGTCCCTTCAATCCACCAAGGCCTATAGAAATTAGCGATGCCCTTTGGTGGTGATTTGAAGGGCTCAGACGCTCATATTGATATTCTTTGAAGATTTTAAGAGCATAAGGCCGTATTTTTTCATGAGAAACGATCCCAGAAAAAATCAGCAACGAGCAAATAATACTAATCCCCGCTAAAATAGAAAAAAAACGTACGAGAGGAGGGTAGACATTCCCTAAGTATAAGATAGTTAATGCTACAGGACATAAAACTAAAGCTGTCCCTAAATCAGGTTCTTTAAAAATTAAAAAAAAAGGAATCGCAACAATAAGACAGGCAAGTAATGCTGTAGTTTTTGATGCTATCGTGGCTTTTCTAGCATCTAAAGTATAACTTAACATAATTACAACAATCAATTTTCCATATTCTGAAGGTTGCACACTCAAATGAATTAAAGGGATTCGATACCATCTATGAACATTCTGTACTGCAGGAACAAAAAACAGTCCTATCAGACTCATGATCATTACAAGATAAAGCAGCCAAGCCCATTGTCTGAGTTTGTGATAATCTAAATACATACAGATAAAAAAGACTATCCATCCCAAAACAAAATGCTTAATCTGAGTTAGACTTTTTGTTGTGAATAAGCTTTTAGAAGGAGCTTCCCATATTGTTAAGGAGTCCATTGAAGAAATGACTATTAAACTTAATGTCATTAATAAAATGATGATGATAAAAATCCATAAATTGATGTAGTTAAAATATTTATAGTTTTTCATAATATCATTTTTCGAAAAATATTTACTTTTAGAATATGAAAATTATTTATTACGAAGTAGCAAAAACTCCTTCTACCAATGCAGAAGCAAAAAAATTAATGCATCTCTGGGATCCCAAAGCATTAACAGTAGTAACTACGCAAAACCAAACAGCGGGAAAAGGGAAATTTGGTAGAGATTGGAAAAGTTCTAATAGAGATATCATAGTAACATACTGTTTCTTTATTACAGAAATGGACATAGACCTCTCTCAATTATTCCGATTAGGGACAAAAGCAGTTCTTATGTTAACACAAGAACTCCAGATTCCACATGCAACAATAAAATGGCCTAACGATGTTCTTGTACAAGGAGAAAAACTGTGTGGCGTACTTTGTGAAACACTCCCTTCACAAGGGATGCTTGGGATTGCTTTAGGTATAGGGATCAATGCAAACACTCTAAAAGAAGATTTACAAAACGTCGGACAACCTGCGACTTCTTTACAAATATTACTCGGTTATCCGGTTGTCTTAGAGCATTCTTTAGAATGTCTTACCACACATTTTATAAGAATTTTGGAAAAGGATATCGCTAAAGTTTTAGCGACCAAAACGAATTTCTGGAATATCTAGAAATCTAAAAAGACTTTGGGCGAACCATAAAGAAGCTTGTTGACGTTGTTTTAAATATTTATCCACAGCCTGTTCATAGGCTGCCGTTTCAAATGCGAATAAATTATCGCTAGCCCAGAAATCTTCGATCAATAAAAGAGCCTCGTCTTGATCCTCACAAGACTCTAAAAATTCAAATAACTCCGACATAGCTTGAGGTAAAGATTCTTCCATTTCTCGAAAAGCAAAAAGAATAGTATAGCCATTACGAAGGAATACTCGCCACGACATGTTTTGATGTTCTGAAAGAAATGCTACTTCCTGCTCCAATAAGGAATGCTTTTTCTTTAAGAGTTGAGCTAAAGAAATTAAAGCCTGACGTTTAGCAATAGCATGTTTCACAAGGGTTTCCCATGCTAAAGAAACATTGAATACGGCATAGTATAACTGGAGATAGGCTCCTAAAAGAGCTCCACATAAGATTCCCCCAATAACAACACAAATCATGTATCCCATAGGCGATCTATATGTAGGTTTATTATAAAAAACAATTAAAGAGTAAGGTAGGTGAGTATTTCTGCATCAGTAAGTTCGCGATATTCTCCATAAGGCAAACCGCCTAAAACCAAACTACCGATACGAATTCGCTTAAGCTCTAAAATATGAAGGCCTGCGGCTTCTGCAAAAAGACGTATTTCATGTTTTTTACCCTCGTTTACAACAATTTTTATTGTTCCTCTACGAATTTTAGATACAACAACAGGGCGAATATGTTTCCCATCAATTACAGTCCCTTGCATAAGAGCGTCGAGATCTTTTTCTATCACATCGCGATTTACTTTTAATAAATACTCCTTAGTAATTCCGAAAGATGGGTGAATTATTTTATTTGCGAAATCTCCATCATTAGTAACGAGGATCAAACCAGAAGTTTCTTTGTCCAAACGACCGACAGTAAACACACGGTAAGGAAGATGTGAGAACATATCAATAACAAGCTTCGTCCCTGGGAACTTTCTTTCTGAAGAGCATAAAAATCCCAGAGGCTTATGAACCATAAAATAGACTTTTTTAGTGCTATTTACATTTTGGCCTCTCACCTGAACTCTATCATATTGATCATCGACAAGCACAAAAGGACCTTGAGCAATACGCCCATTCACTGTTACTTCTCCGGAAAAAATGATTTCGTCACATTTTCTTCGAGAAGCAATTCCAGCAGCGGCTAAAAATTTATTAAGGCGAATCTTTGTCATAAAAATCTCTATGGAAAGCAACTATTGTGCCTGAGAGGAGAAATAGAGGTCTAGAGTTCTTTGCTTGAAAAAACTTTTTTACAAAAATTTCTGCTAGACAAAAGTTTTTTTCTTCCTATGCTTGGCCTCTGAACTTGAATCTTATATATAGGATCATATGACTCTATTGATTTTACTACGTCACGGTCAATCTGTCTGGAATGCAAAAAATCTGTTTACGGGCTGGGTAGATATCCCTCTAAGCCAACAAGGAATAGAAGAAGCATTTGCTGCAGGAAAGGCTATTCAAGATCTTCCAATAGATTGCATCTACACATCTTCACTAGTTCGTAGTTTGATGACAGCATTACTTGCCATGTCGCAACATAAATCAAAAAAAGTTCCTTATATTATTCATGAAAATTCAGAACAACGTCGCTTAGGAACCATTTATAATAAATCTGAAGAAGCAATAATGGTACCCTTATACTCTTCTTCTGCACTTAATGAAAGAATGTATGGCGAACTTCAAGGGAAAAATAAAGAAGAAACTGCTGCGGAATTCGGAGAAAAACAAGTGAAACTTTGGAGACGCAGTTACAGAGTCGCTCCCCCACATGGAGAGAGCTTATACGATACAAAACAACGAGTCCTACCATATTTTCAAGAGACTATTCTTTCTCAATTAAAAAATTCTAAAAATGTTTTTATCTCTGCACATGGAAATTCTCTACGATCTTTGATTATGGATATAGAAAAGTTAAGTGAGGAAGAAGTATTATCTTTAGAGATTCCAACTGGAAAGCCTATAGTATATTTATGGAAAAACCTCAAATTCGAAAAACTCCTCGAACCGTTTGGTTAAACAATCAATTAGCAATTCCTCCATCTCATGAGGTCATAGAAAATTATTCTATTTACGCGGACCCTTTTTCTTTAGTGCCAACTTCTGCTGTAAAATTCTTAAAAGAGGCTGAAGAATCCATTCGAAAATCTATAGGGGCAAAACTTCCTGAAATTTTTCACTTTGTTCCTCATTACCCACACATTGTTAAGATTATTGTTGCTGCACTATTAGAAAATCAAAATTTCTTTCAAGGAAGAAATCATTTGATCCTTCCTTCCCACGATCAACAAATTTTTATTGATGCTTTATGTCGACGTCATGGTTTGGGAGCAACTTATGATTGGGTAACAACAACATCAGAAGGACGAATCTCTGAAGAACAACTTGTAGAAGCCCTCACACCACGAACTCTTTTATTTTCTATGTCAGCAGCACATGGATTGACAGGAGTGATTCAACCTCTCGAAAAAATTCTTAAAATCTGTAAGGAACGCAAGGTTCTTCTTCATGTTGATATTTCTGATATACTAGGGAGAGCTTCCCTCCCTTCAGAAATCTTTGAATCTGATATTATCACATTTTCTTCAATGGCATTAGGAGGCATAGGTCATATAGGAGGTATGTTTCTCCAGAAATCCTTAGAGAATATTTTCTCTCCATGGTTTCCCTCTTCTCCATCTGGAGTTTTGAATCTTGCATCTGTAGCAGCAATGCAAACAGCGTGTAAAGAACGAGCATCAGCTCTTCCTTTATTTTCTTTGAACACAATCAATCTACGAAACAAGCTCATAACAAACTTACAAAAAACGTGTCCTTCTATCCAAATTCTATTTTCTCAAATAAAGAATCTCTTACCAAATATTCTCGTTGTAGCACTTCCCGATATCCCTGCAGAAAGCCTAACTTTCTTTTTACATCAACAGGGAATTTATCCTGGACTAGGTTATGAACGCTTTCAACCCTTGTCTCAAGTCCTACAAAACTGTGGTGTAACTCCTTTCCTTTGTCACGGAGCTCTTCATTTTTCTTTAACAGAGAGAAACAAAGGAGAACAGTTTGACATTCTCACCAAAGCCATACACGACGGAATTCAATTTTTAAATCCTTTAATAGCACACTCAATATGACTATTCCTTTTCAACCTATAGCTTCCTGGGCGACATTTTCTACAAAAGTGATGAAAAAATTATTAAAACCATATTGTTCTGGTAAATTTTCAGAAGAAGATGCTGAGGCAAAAGACGCCCATCTTGCAATTGGTAAGCAAGGTCATAGACTTATGGGAAACTGCGTTATTTTTTACTGGCTGATTGATAAAGGAAATGGAAAAGTTCTTGATGCAAAATTTCAATATTTTGGGAATCCCTACCTTATTCCCCTAGCAGAAGTCACTTGCAATCTTGTTATAGGGAAAAGCTACGCACAAGCTTATAAAATTAGTATCGATGATATTGATGGAGAACTTCGTTCGCATCCTGAAAAACCAGCTCTTCCAGAAGATAGTTTACCCCTATATCACTTCATTATAGATGCCTTGGATATTGCTATAGAGCAATGTCTTGAGATTCCTCTAGAAGATGGTCCTTCTTTTCTAGGAGAAACTCCTGCTTTCCCAGGAATGGAAGATGCCACTCCTTATGGGAAGGAGGCTTGGGAAGCCCTGGATATAGAAAAAAAACTACAGATTTTAAGAACAACAACTGATGAAAAAATTAGTCCTTACGTAGCATTAGATGGTGGAGCTGTTACGATAGAAACCCTAGAAGAGAACGTTGTAACCATTGCTTACGCTGGAAATTGTTCAGGATGTCCTTCATCTATAGGAACTACATTAAATTCTATAGGCCAACTCTTACGTGCCTATGTCTATGCTGAGCTACAAATCAAAGTTCAAGAGGAGTCACTATCTTTCTCTCAACATCTCCATGATTCTGATTGACTTTCGTTGTAGAATAATTGTCAATAATTCTCATTTTTTGATAGAGAGTAATAAAATGGCTTTATAGTGATATTTTTATACTCTTTATTAGGACAATTGTGCTTTTCCAACTATTACGAAAAAAAGTTTCTGCTCTAGGGATTCCCCCCTTAGGACTTCTACTTTGTATAGGAGTTCTCAGTTGTATTCTATTTTTTGGGAAAACCTCTCAAACTCCTGCAATATCTACTCCTAAAATAGAAAAATCTTCTGGAAGTTGGTTAAAAATTTCACAAGCAGGAAACTTCAAATTTTGCGAAGCTCTAGCAAAAAAAGAACAGCTAGAAAAAGATTTAATCACATTTCATCCTATAGCATCTGCAAAAGTTGCTTTTGCTTTACCATCGGAAACAGAGATTGAGACTCCTTTACGATTATCTGTAATTCTTACTCTACAAAAGGATCAACCTCTGACTCCTACATTACTGTTTTCTATTACCGACTATTTATGTAGTAGTCTTCCTGGTTTGGATAAAAAAAACATAACACTTTCTGATAACTTTGGTAATTTCTATACTCCAGAATCCATAAACATTAACTTTCTATTATTTTCTTCTTTAGAAAACTATCTTTCCAAACTTTTCCCCAAGGAACATTTTGCTCTTTCCTGTATTCCAACCAAAGACAAACCCATTTTACAGTTAGATGTAAATGAAACTTATTTGTCTTGCCTTTCCAAAGAAAATGCAGCAAGAGTTTGGGGCCATGCATCACACTATCTCCATCAATATTACAGCAATAACTATACTGTAATGACAAAACAGATTCCTTTTGCTCATAAAACAAAAAATTCAAGAGATATATCTAAATACTTCATCACAGGAATGATCTTACTTTCTAGCCTAGGCATTGTAGCCCTTGCAAGTCTTTACCTCGCCTGGCACGCCTATGAACGCATAGAATCAAAACCAAGAAAAATAAAACGAGGCATAAATATAACAAAACTGATAGAGATTATTCAAAAAGAACCTCCACAAAAAATTGCTTTGATCCTTTCATACTTGGATCCCAAAAAAGCGGAGGAACTCTTAAACAAACTGCCTGAAGACATACATCATCAGGTACTGAAATATAAACTCTAGAATTAGGTATACCCTGTGACTACACCACAAACCCCTGGTTCTTGTTCTAACAACATTACTGCCTCAGATCCTTTTCAACCAGATTTGGAAGTTCCTCTTAATGATAATAAGGCTTCTCAAGAATTACTTTCCTTAGTACAACTCTTTAGAAAACTTTCTATACATATGCTTGCAGAAGTCGAGAAAGTCACTCAAAAATTAAAACCTGATCTCTTAGAATTAGCCCTACTTACCTGTGAAAAATTTCTCTCTAAGAAATTAGAAAATCCTCAAGAGCTCTCTCTCTTACTTTCTGCTGCAGTAAAACGTCTTTCTTCTTTAAGATCATTATCTTCTTTAAAAATCTTCCTTCATCCAGAAGATCTTCAAAACCTTCATACATGGATGTCTACTCATGAAATTCCTCTTATTAAACATGCAGAGTTTCTTCCTGATACGACATGTAAAAGAGCTTGTTACAAAATAGAAATTCCCGAAGGAATCTTACGTCAAGATATCGGAGAAGAACTCGATCATTTGCTTTCTGTTTTAATGACATGACTTACCTGGATAAGGAAAAATCACAAATTCACCATTGGCAACCCTATCGTTCCTGTGGATTATTGTCTCGAATATCTGGGAATCTCTTAGAAGCTCAAGGTCTTTCAGCATGCCTAGGAGAGCTGTGTCAAATATCTTCTACAAAATCTCCAAATCTACTTGCAGAAGTTATAGGATTCCATAATCAAACGACATTATTAATGTCACTATCTCCTATGTATGGAGTTTCTGTAGGAACAGAAGTTCTTCCTCTTCGTCGTCCCCCTTCTCTTCATCTCTCAGATCATCTTCTTGGACGCGTTTTAGATGCTTTTGGAAATCCTATAGACAATCAATCAGAACTACCAAAAACTCATAGAAAACCTCTAATTTCTCCTCCCCCATCTCCAATGACCCGAAAACCTGTCTGCAATATTTTCCCTACAGGAATTAAAGTCATTGATGCTTTTTTAACTCTTGGAAAAGGTCAGCGTATAGGAGTTTTTTCAGAACCAGGAAGTGGGAAATCTTCTTTACTTTCAGCTATAGCTCGGGGTTCACAATCCACAGTGAACATTATTGCTTTAATTGGAGAACGCGGTAGAGAGGTTCGCGAATATATAGAACGACATAAGGAAGCTCTAAGAAATCACAAAGCTGTTATTATTGTCGCCTCAGCACACGAAACTGCCCCAACAAAAGTTATCGCGGGACGAGCAGCCATGACTATTGCAGAATTTT
This sequence comes from Chlamydia sp. 17-3921, assembly GCF_902705545.1. Taxonomy (GTDB): domain Bacteria; phylum Chlamydiota; class Chlamydiia; order Chlamydiales; family Chlamydiaceae; genus Chlamydia. Next base: position 104,177 of record NZ_CACSHH010000003.1, read on the forward strand.
TTCGAGAGCAAGGTCATGATGTTCTATTTATTATGGATTCTCTATCACGTTGGATAGCTGCACTTCAAGAAGTAGCTCTAGCACGAGGAGAAACCTTAGCAAACCACCACTATGCTGCTTCAGTATTTCATCATGTTGCTGAATTTACAGAACGCTCCGGAAATAATGATATTGGCTCTATCACCTCGCTTTATGCTATATTACACTATCCTAAACACCCCGATATCTTTACAGATTATTTAAAATCTCTTCTAGATGGGCATTTCTTCCTCTCAAATCAAGGAAAAGCTTTAGCCTCCCCTCCTATAGATATTTTATCGAGCTTATCACGATCTGCACAATCTCTTTCACTTCCTCACCATTATGCTGCTGCAGAAAAACTCCGATCTTTACTCAAGATATACAATGAAGCTTTAGATATTATCCAACTTGGGGCCTATTCTCCAGGACAAGACAGAAATCTTGATGATGCAATAAAACTTCTTCCTAATATCCAAGCATTTCTAACCCAACCCTTATCAAACTATCATAATTTTGAAGATACATTAAAAGAGCTAGAAACTTTAGTACAGGAATGACACGAAAACTTGAAAACCTATCCTTAATTTTCAAAGAACGAATATACCGTACTTTGCATAGGGTTCATGAACAAAAAAAAAAGGTAGAATCTTTATCTCAAGATCTGAAAATAACAACAGAGCGTATTTCTCTTCTTGCAGAAAAACGTCAAGATTTTTTCTTCTCTAGATCTAGTGTTGTGGATTACGACTATCTCTTGGAACTCTTGAAAACATTACAAACTTCTCTTTATAAACAACACAGTGAGTCTCTACAATTCTTATTAAAGGATTCTGCTCAACTCTCAGATTTAATAAATCGTAGAAAAATCATCGAAAAGATCAAAAATAATAAGTATTCTAAAATCAAGAGATAGGAACTCAAGGCAATTCATAATGATCGATTCTGTATATTCTCCATCTGCTATAAATATGCCTTCGTTAGCAGAGAGACTTCGAGCTATAGAGCAAGAGCATCTCTTAGAATTTTGGTCGACACTAACGTCTAAACAACAACAACGTCTCTATTCTCAACTTTTCTCTCTTGATATACAACTCTTTCACCAACAACAAGCTCTTCTTTCATCTCCAACTCCTATCCTTAAAGATTTTCGTCCTATAACTTCTTTTGCATCTTCTGGGGAAGATCCCGACAGATCTCTCAAAGGGACTTCTCTTTTAAGAGAAAAAAAAGTGGCTTGTGTAGTTCTTGCTGGAGGTCAAGGATCAAGGTTAAAGTGTGACGGTCCCAAAGGACTTTTTCCTGTTTCTCCTATTAAAAAAAAGCCTCTGTTTCAACTCGTCGCTGAAAAAGTTTATGCAGCGAGTAAACTTGCAAGACAGCCTCTTCCTTTAGCTCTCATGACTTCGCCTCTCAATAACAGGCAAACACGCTCTTATTTTGAATCCAATAATTATTTTTCTTTAGATCCAAATCAAGTCGATTTTTTTTGTCAACCTCTCTGGCCTCTACTCAGTCTATCTGGAAATTTATTCCTTGAAGATGTTGATTCTCTTGCTTTAGGCCCTAATGGAAATGGCTGTTTAGCAACCCTCCTTTATTCCTCAGGCATTTGGGAAAAATGGAAGAAAATGGGTATAGAAATGGTAAGCGTAATTCCTATAGATAATCCTCTAGCTCTACCTTTCGATGTCGAACTTTGTGGTTTTCATGCTATGGAAAGTAATGAGGTCACCATAAAAGCAGCTTTAAGACAAACCGCTATTGAAGATGTTGGCATTCTTGTAGAAGCGTCCGATTCAGGAAAAACTTGTGTCATAGAATATTCTGAAATTCCCAAACACGATCGTTTCTCAACAAATCCTAATGGAAAACTTAAGTACTGCCTTGCCAATATCGGTCTTTACTGTCTGTCCATGGACTTTATTCAAAGAGCTGCTTACAAACGCTTACCCTTGTACAAAACTCATAAGTATGCAAAACAACTTGGAGTTTCTTCTTCTACAGAAAAAAATGCTTGGAAATTTGAAGAATTCATCTTTGATTTGTTTTGTTATAGTGAGCAATGTCAAACTCTTGTTTATCCTCGACAAGAATGTTTTGCCCCTCTTAAAAACCTTGAAGGGAACTACAGCCCTGCAACTGTAAGACAGGCTCTTTCTGCTCGAGAGCGCCAACTATTCCACAAAGTTACAGGAAAAAAGCTCTCTCCAAATACAACTTTTGAACTAGAAGCAGATTTTTATTATCCTTTAACTTCCACTTCTTTACACTGGGAAAATAAAGCCTTTTTTGAGGAACCATTTTTTGAGGCATCATGACACAAAAAGTTGCCTACCTAGGTATGGGAATCTGGGGATTTTGCCTAGCATCTTTACTTGCAAATAAGGGTTATCGTGTCACAGGATGGTCTAGAAATTCTGAATTAATTGCAGAGCTCAAACAGAATCAACGACATCCACGCGTCCCTGAAATCCCTATTTCTCCTAATCTTTCTTTCTCTACAAACCTAGAGGAAACTTTAGATGGAGCTTCTATGATTGTTGAAGGAGTTTCTTCTTCGGGAATTCGTCCTATCGCAGAACAACTCAAACAAATTACGAAATTGTCTGTTCCTTTTGTCATTACATCAAAAGGAATCGAACAAAATACAGGTCTCCTTTTAAGCGAGATCATACTTGAGGTTCTTGGAAATTCTGCCAAACAATTCTTAGGTTACCTTAGTGGACCATCTATAGCAAAAGAAGTCCTAAAAAATTGTCCCTGTTCTGTAGTCATTAGCGCCTATAACTCAGAAACTCTTAAGCAAATACAAAATACATTCGCAACACCAATATTTCGTGTTTATCCTAATACAGACATTAAGGGTGTAGCTCTTGGTGGAGCTTTAAAAAATATTATAGCAATAGCATGTGGTATCTCAGAAGGATTCCATTTTGGAAACAATGCTAAAGCTGGTCTCGTTACTCGTGGTCTACATGAAATGCGTAAGCTTGCGATGATTATGGATTGTCGCCCAGAAACTTTAAATGGATTATCGGGTCTCGGAGATTTGTGTGTCACATGTTTTTCAGAATTTAGTAGAAATTTACAATTTGGGAAACTCATTGCTGAAGGTTTAACTTTAGAACAAGCTAAAACAAAAATTGGTATGGTTGTTGAGGGAGCCTATACAGCACTTTCTGCTCACCAAATAGCCCAACGCTATCAAATTGAAATGCCTATAACTACTGGAATATATCGCGTTCTCTATGAGAATCTTGATATTCAAACGGGCATTGCCATGCTGTTACAAAGAAATACTAAAGAAGAGTATCTCTAATATCAAGATGCTCACCTCTCAGAAGGTAGTCTTAAAGAGTTTTCATTTGTACAATTTTTTATCATCTGTTAAATAAAGCTGTATCACCCAAAGCAAATAAGGCCTCCGACTACATGAACAATAAGCTGCTAAAACATCTCCGTTTAGCGATTTTTTACGTCTTCACGCTTCTAGGGACAATTTTTTCCTCTTCTCTTTTTGCTATGGCTGCAGGAAATCCAGCTTCTCCTGTACTTCCAGGTATTAATCCTGAACAAACAGGATGGCGAGCTTTCCAAATTAGCAATAGCTACGATATATTTGCAGCTTTAGCAGGAAGTTTAAAAATCGGTTTTTGTGGAGATTTCATCTATTCAGAAAGTGCTCATATTACGGATGTTCCCGTAATAACCTCTGTTACAACAAGCGGAGTAGGGACAAATCCAACGATTACAGCTACAACGAAAAATTATGATTTCGATGTGATGGATTCTATAACAAATGCAAACTATGCTTTTGCTTGTATCTCTCTGCAAGAAAACTCTCCAGCAACAGTTCCCCTTCTTGATGTGAGTTTTGGAGTAAGAGTTGGGGGCATAAAACAATATTATCGTATTCCTATCAATGCTTATCGTGATTACACCTCTTCTCCACTCAATGCAGAATCAGAAGTCACAGATGGTATAGTTGAAGTACAATCAAACTACGGTATTGCCTGGGATCTTACTCTCGATAAAGTCTTATGGAAAGATGGCGTTTCTTTTGTTGGGGCTGGAGCTACTTATCGTCATGCGACTTGTCCTATCAACTATATTGTTGTTTATAACAAAGCCAATCCAGAAATTTATTTCGACTCAACTAGTGGAAAACTTAGCTATAAAGAGTGGTCTGCACATATTGGTGTTACTACATATCTCAATGACTATATTCTTCCCTATATTGGGGTCTCTATCGGAAACTCTATCCGTAAAGCTCCTATAGATAGTTTCGCAAATCTTGAAAAACAATTTACGAACTTCAAATTCAAAGTTCGTGAAATCACAAACTTTGATAGGATTAATTTCTATTGTGGAGCAACATGTTGCATTTCTGATAATTTTTATTATAGCGTTGAAAGCCGTTGGGGATATCAACGAGCTATTAATATCACTTCAGGACTACAATTCTAAGCTTTAAATCCAGAAATAAGAGTTCTATAAATTCCATCCATAAGTCTTAAAGATGAAGAAATTAAGCTCCATTGTTGCTGCATAGCTTTCATTTGAAGATCAAGCATAAGCTGTTGGGTTTGCGCTAAATCTCCGTAGTTCTGAACATCAGCAAGCACTGTATTAAAGAAATTTAGTAATCCTCCAGAAGTTTCTGCTGTAGATATATTGATAACTCCATCAACAACAATTCTTTCAGTTTCCTGCAAATCTGAGATAGAAAAATCTGCTCCCATAACTCTAAAAGATGGTGAATACTCGTCTGCACCACGAGAGAAAATTAGTGAATTTAAGTTAGACATCAAACTCTTTAACTGATTTTCTATGGTATTCAAAGAAGTTACGTAAGAATTAGTAATGTTAACAAGTTGAGTTTGCTGGGCATCTGTTAAACTTGAATTTGTTTTCACTCCTTTGATGATCTTAGTTAAAAGATCCTTAGCGCTTTCTACACTCTTAATATCATTTCGTAACTGAGCTCTCTCTTCTTCGTATCTGGACATAACCAATTCATAACCATACTTGAAGTTCGAAGTCCCATCTGTTTGAGAAATATAAGATCCTAAATTATAGTTGATAGGCGCAGAATTAAAATTCTTAATCACTTCAAGAAGAGGGCTAAAAGTATTTTGCGCATATCCTGCAAGATTAAGCTCTCGGCCTAAAGCATACAACGCTGATTCTTGTGAGGGAATGTATTTATCTAAAAGAATATAAGCAAAAGCAGATTGAAAAGGCATTTTATTTACAATAGAGTCTGCTTGAGGAGATAATTCTGAGGCTGTTGTTAAAGCTTGTAAAGCATGTTTTTGCAAATTTTTATGAAAAACCTTATCATTCTGTTTACGAATTTCTTTACTACTTTGTTCATTTATCAAAGTTTGAACAATTGCTAGTTCTACTCCTGAATCTAAAAAATTTCGATTCATAGAAGACATGAAATCATGATCTAAACCTAGATTGCGAGCTTCTTGTAATATTTCTTTAAATACTTGAAGGTAGTGTGTTAACTGACTCGCGTCTATATAATCCATAACGAGCTGTTTTGAGGGTTCTTGAAAAACTTTGCTAGAAGACTGCTCTACAACTGCGTGGCAACAAAACTTTGATCGTTGTACTTTAGAATTCATCATATAATTCTCTTCCTACCTATCTATTTAAGATCTAATTCTTCGTGCTAATTTTGCAAACATTTGATTTAACAGAGCCATAGCGGTGCTTACTACAGTCCATTCCTGTTGCATAGCTGCCATTTCCAATTGTAATGCTAACTGTTGATTCTGGTTAAAAGTCGTATAATCTTGTTGACTTGACTCTAAAGCCTGTAAGATTTGCTTTTCCCCTCCAGGAATAACCGCATTCTGACCTCCTTCAATCACAAAGCTTTCAAAAGTAGCTAACTGTCTTTTCCAACTTTGTTCTGGTTGATTATAAACTATTACGTCAAAAGCTTTATCTGTAGATTCAGGTTCAGGGACTGTAGTGATCGTCATTCCCATTAAGTAAACAAGAACTTGTGACACGTTACGAATGAGATCATTAAATTGTGATTTATAAGTAGTCAGCATCTCAACTACTTCTCTAATTTGCGAAGATGTCAGATCAGTATCAGATTTTACAGAAGTAATGATTTTATCAATTTCAGCCTGTACCAATTGACAACGCTTTATGTCTGTTCTACAACGAATCTTCTCATCATTTAAAACAGCAATGGCTTTACCCTCAGCATCTTTTATCTCTTGTAAATTCATTTGATTCAAATATAAAGATAAAGAATAGTACGTTTCCGCATTATGAAAACTTGGAATAAAATGGATAAGCTGGTTCAAATATTTCGCTGTTTTATTTGAGAAGGTCATTTGAGCACCTAAAGAGCTCAAAATATGCTGTTGAGCGGGAAGAAACTTATCCAACATTATCGATGTATATGTGCTTTGAAGAGGAGACGTTGTGACAAAGGTTCCTTTATTAGTATTCATTGATGTAAAATACTTTAATTGAGAAGAATCTATAGTAGCTTTCTGCGTTTGTTTCGTAGTAATTTCTGTAGTCCAATTTGTAATTAACCCATCTATTCTTGAAATAGCTGCATTAGCGGAATTCAAAACATGTTGGTAAGCAGCTCGCGACATAATCAAAGGTGTTTCTGGAAGAAGATTCATAATAAAATGGAAAAAACGTGGATTGAAAAAATTAAGACGAAAACTTTCAAAAATAGAGGCTCCTCCATCCGTTGTAGTCGCGTAAAAGAGATTATTAGTATAGTCATCAAAAAAAGTATCATTCGTTACATTAAAGCCAGCATTCCCTCGAATACTCCAGTACTCTTTTTCTTTTCGTAAAGCAGCTTTATATTCGGCTTCTGTAGGGTTCGAAGCGGATTCTCCATAAAGAGTCGCACAAGCTTGATAAATATATTGCAAACCAATGAATGCATCTAATCGTAGTGCAGGAAAGACTGCACCACCATGACGAATCGGGATGCCATTTAAATCTGAAAAGAATCCAAAAATTTGATCGCTCAGCTCTGGAGAATAGCTAGCCTCAAGACCTTGAGGCAGGTTTGCTGTAAGCATACGAAGTACACCACCTAAAGTCAAATAGCTCTGAATCATCCCTGATTGACGAGCGTTATATTCTGCTCCATTAATTCGTTCACTAGTCAGACTCCCATCATCCCATCGTGGAAGTAGAAAATCTTTTAAAATACTAGCAAACTGTCTCAAAAGCTCTTGAATATTCTTTGCTGTAGAAATATTCAAATATAGCTCTGATATTTGTGTATTAAGATATTCTGATACTGGATAAGAAACTGCAGTCATAGCTGAGTACACCACCATCATATCTTGCCAAAAAACAGCGATTTTACTCTTGGAAGGAGCATCTGAAGCTTTCAAAGCTTCCATCTCTTTTACAAAGTTGTCCGCAATTGCATACAACTGTGTATATTGAGCATCTGTTGGAGTTACATTGAAAGCAGATTTTAATGAGTTAAGTTCGGTTTTATACTTTATAACAACAGCTATTTCAGCTTCTTTGGGATCTGATACTCCTCCAGCTTCAGATAACATCAACCAATTGGAGAAAGATTGGTCTAAACCGTCGATAAAAACTTTCGCAGTAGCTAAATTTGGATCATTAACAATATCTTGAAGCTCTGTATCTGTATAACTAGGTTTTAATATTTCTATCTTGCTTTCTGGAGAGCCTTTAGGAAAAGAAGCTTCAGAAATATCATAAACAGGATTTCTTCTATCAATCTGAGCAAGATGTTTAGGTTCTATCTCTTCTATCCAACCTAGAGTTCGTTTAAGAGAGAAAATTTTTTCATCTAATTCTTGAAACAGAAAAGCAGCTCCCACTAAATCTGTTGTATCTATTTGACCACCAGCTAAAGCAGAAGTAATATTACGAGTAAAGTGGATATAATATGGTTGTATTGCCATTATATTTATTTAAAAAAATCATTATTTTCTAATTTTAAATAATAAATTTTTATCAAAAAACAAAAATAATGATCTTCTTAAACTAAGATAAAAAGAACTAACAACTTTGATTTATTTTAATTCTGATTCTATACGAGAAAGCTCATCAAGAATTTCTTGCGGGCAACTCGAACCAAAAATCTTAAAATAATTACGAATGTTTTGAACTTCAGCAATCCAACCTTTTTGATCCACAGTTAACAACTCCTGAAGAACTTGTGAATTAAGGTTCAATCCATCAACATTCAATGCTTTTGAAGATGGTAAATATCCAATAGGTGTTTTCTGAGCGATATTCTCTTCCTCATTTGTCCGACGAAAAATCCAATCTAAAACTCTTAAATTTTCGCTAAATCCTGGCCATAGAAAATTCCCATCAGAATCTTTGCGAAACCAGTTAACTCCAAAAATTTTAGGAAGTTTAAGATTCGTTTTTTTCCCAAAAGACAACCAATGTTGGAAGTAATTTGCCATATTATAACCACAAAACGGCAACATAGCAAAAGGATCGTGACGTAATTTTCCTTGTTCTCCAACCATAGCTGCAGTTGTCGTTGAAGACATTCCTGCTCCTATAGTTACACCATGTTGCCAACTTAAAGCCTCGTAAACCAGAGGAATTGTATCTGAACGACGTCCTCCAAAAATGACTGCATCTAAAGGAACTCCTTGAGGATGATTCCATTTAGGGTCTAAAGAAGGGCATTGAGTTAAAGGAGCTGTAAATCGTGAATTTGGATGCGCAGCAGGAGCTCCTCCTGGCTTCCATGGATTTCCATGCCAATCAGTTAAAGACGAAGGAGGAGTTTCTGAAAGACCTTCCCACCAAACATCATCATCATTAGTTAAAGCTACATTAGTAAATATTGAATTCTTTTTACACGCCTCTAAAGCATTGGGATTCGTACGCGCAGAAGTTCCAGGAGCAACCCCGAAAAAACCAAACTCAGGATTTACGGCATACAATCTTCCATCTTCTCCAGGACGAATCCAAGCAATATCATCTCCTAAACATTCAACTTTCCAACCAGGAAGTTTAGGCATTAACATTGCTAAATTTGTTTTTCCACAAGCACTGGGAAAAGAAGCTGAAAAATACTTTTTGATCCCTTGAGGATTGGTTACTCCAATAATCAACATATGCTCAGCAAGCCACCCTTGTTTTCTTGCCATAAAGGAGGCCAAACGCAAAGCTACACATTTTTTCCCAAGTAACGCATTTCCACCATACCCACTACCAAAAGACATCACACTGCTATCATCTTGGAAATGAACTATGCGCATAGATTTTGGATTACATGGCCATGAAACATCTTTCTCTCCAAGAGCTAGAGGCTTTCCAACGCTATGCAAACATTTCAAGAATTTTCCAGAAGTCCCTAGAAATTTCAAAACATCTTTCCCCATACGAGTCATGATCTTCATAGAACAAACAACATAAGGGGAATCTGTTATTTCTATACCCACAATAGAAAAAGAAGAGTTTAGAGGTCCCATGCAGAAAGGGACTACATAAAGAGTCCTTCCCTTCATACAACCATGGAAAAGCTTTTGCATCTCCTCTCGCATCTCTTTAGGGTCTCTCCAATTGTTGGTCGGTCCCGCTTCTTCCTGAGTTGGAGTACAAATAAAAGTAAATTGTTCAACACGAGCAACATCTTCAGGAGAAGAGCGAACCAAAAAACAATTCGGATGTGATTTAGAATTGAGAGGAATCATCACTCCAGAGTCTTTCATCATAGAGCAAAGTTCTACATACTCAGCATTAGAACCATCGCACACACGAATATTTTTAGGAGAGGTTAGTGCAGCAATCTCTGTGACCCAAGCCTTCAATCCTTCATGTTCCATGCCAGTACTCCAAACCATAAATCACACCATATTTCCCTTGCGTTTCTTAAATTGATCCAAATGTTCTAAAGCTTTACCAGTTCCCAAACACACGGCTAATAAAGGATGGGGAGCCGTTATAACAGAGAGTCCGGTGTTTTTACTAAGAGCTTTATCTAACCCTTTGATTAGAGCTCCTCCTCCAGCTAAAATCATTCCTCGCTCAACTAAATCTGCGGAAAGTTCCGGAGGACATTTTTCTAGTGTTAGCCGCACACATTCTATAATCTGTTGAATTGGTTCAGCAAGGCATTCTCGAATCTCAACAGAGTTTATTCGCTTAGTAATAGGTAAACCAGCTACCTGATCTCGACCACGGACTTCCATTTCTAACTCTTGATCACCCAAAGAGTATGCAGAACCAATAGTGATCTTAATTTCTTCAGCAGTCCTTGGCCCAATCATAAGATTGTAAGTCCGACGCATATAATTGATAATGCACTCATCAAACTCGTCCCCTGCTATGCGTAACGAACGTGACTCAACAATTCCCCCCAAAGAGATAATAGCAATTTCTGTAGTTCCTCCACCAATATCAATGATCATGCTTGCTGCAGGTTCATGAACAGGAAGATCTACTCCGATAGCAGCAGCCATAGGTTCTTCTATTAAAATCACTTCCTGAGCACCGGCATGCAAAGCAGAATCTTCAACAGCTCGTTTTTCAACACCAGTGATTCCTGAGGGTACAGCAATCAAAATTCTAGGACGAAAAACACTACGAGAAGGGGTTACTCGTTTTATTAAAGCTTTTAACATTCCTTCAGCTATTTCGAAATCAGCAATCACTCCATCTTTCATAGGACGAACAGCCATAATTTTTCTAGGAGTCTTCCCTAACATGGCTTTAGCCTTATGGCCAACAGCAAGAACTGTATGAGTTTGAGCATCAACAGCCACAACTGAAGGCTCACTAAGAACGATACCACGACCTCGAACATATACCAAGGTGTTTGCCGTACCTAAGTCAATACCAATACTTCCAGAAAAGAAGTTGAAAACCTTATCAAATCGCCCTAGAGCCTTATTATATAAGCGGTTAGAAAGGCTCTTAATTTTAAATAGGCTACGATGTGGGCTCATAAAATCATATTTGTAACAATTCCAATACTTCTTCCCAAGTTAACTTGGAGACGACTTCATCATCAGAATTGATGACTTTCTTTACAAGGCTCTTTTTCCTATTCTGTAAGGAGAGTATCTTTTCTTCAATAGTATTTAATGTAACTAGTTTGTATGAGGAAACAGAGCGACTCTGACCTATACGATGAACTCGATCGGTAGCTTGATTTTCTACTGCAGGATTCCACCACATATCATAGTGAATTACAGTATCTGCTCCAACTAAGTTCAGACCTGTTCCTCCAGCTTTTAACGAAATCAAGAACACTAATAAACTCGGATCTTCATTAAATTGATTTACTAATTCTAATCTATTCTTAGTAGAACCATCCAAATAAACGAAAGGAACTCCTCGAACTTCCAAATCCCTCTTTATAATGGACAACATCTTTGTATATTGACTGAAAACCACTGTTTTATGCCCAGAATCAACTAGAGAAGACAATAAATCCATCAGCATGTCGTATTTCGCAGAATCTCCAGGTTCTGGAGAATCTTTAGCAAAAATCGCTGGATGACAACAAATCTGTTTCAATCGAGTCAACGTTGCAAGTACATGAATGTGAATTCGATCAAAACCTTCTTGTTTAACTAAGCGAGACAACTCCTGTTTTGCAGAAGCTGCATAAGATTGGTAAAGCTCTCGTTGAGAATCTGTAAGATGACAATGGTAAAGAATTTCTGAGACAGGAGGTAAATCTTTTAAAACGTCTTCTTTCATACGACGTAAAATAAACGGAGAAACCTTACGTTTAAGAGCCATCATGTTATCGGCTTTATTTCCCATATAGTTCCCAGTCCGAATGTACTTTCCGACAAAGCGATCGTAACTACTTAAAAGCCCTGGCATTAAGAAATCAAAGAGACTCCATAATTCTTCAAGAGAATTTTCTATAGGTGTTCCTGTTAAAATTAACTTGTGATCAGATTGGATCATTTTAACAGATTTAGCGTTCCGCGTTGTTCTATTTTTAATATGATGAGCTTCATCCAAAACGACATAATCAAAATGAAAGTTTTTATAAATTTCTATATCTTTTTGTAACAGATTATAGGATGTTATAGCTACATCGTGATCTGATAAAAGCGTTAACTGTTTACGTCGTTGTGAAGGAACACTATCTATTACTAGCGTTTTGAAATTTGGATTAAACTTACGAAATTCTTCTTTCCAGTTATAAACTAAAGATGTCGGACAAACAATGAGGGAGCATCCTTGTCCCTTTTCAAGTTTACTTTGTGTAACAGCAATGATCGCCTGTAAAGTTTTCCCTAAACCCATATCATCGGCTAAAATGCCATTAAGATGCATTTTTCTCAGACGTTCTAACCAATGCACTCCTTCCGTTTGATATTCACGCAAAGTTGCTTGTATTTGTTCTGGGACTTCTTGGAAATTAAATGCAATTTCACCACGAATTTGTTGTTGAATTTCCTTAAGCTTGTCTGTCATAGAGAAATTCACAGGTAATCCTTCAAATTGCTCAACTGAAATACTCGTTAAGCTCCATAAAGGACATTTTTCGATAAAATTATCTAAAACTTTAAAGCCAATCTCATTGAAAATTTGCACCACTGGAGCAATCTTCTCTAAGTCTAAAACAAGAATACATGGCAATTTAGTTTGGCTAAAAGTATTTCCTCGACGGCCATTTTTAATTTGCACTCCTTTTTTAGGAAGTTCCAAAAAACGCTTCTTAGCACTAATACAATCCCATAAAAGATCTAAGCTTACCCCTTTCAACAAACCATGAATTTTTAATTCAGCTTCATAGTAATTGATATCTGTTCCTTCTCTAAAGGAAAGATCAAAACTCGTTTCATCATAAATAAATTGATCTGAGAGATTCTCTGGAGAATTGAACGTTATCCTATGTTGGTTTGCAGGAATAGTCTCCGTCATAAATTCTACGATTTTCTTTTCACTTTTAACATGAAAAGCTCCATCTCGTTCATCGTAAATAAAACCAGAAAAGACTTCTTCTATAATTTTACGTTCTTCCACAAGATTACGCGCTAAAATACCCTCTTCACGAATAAAAGCACGAATATCTCCATATTGCAAAGCTAATGGAGCTGCAGGAACCCGTAATGAACCATAGAGGAAATATAACTTCGCTTCTAATTCTCCATCCAAATAACTCATATCACAAATGGCGCGAATCTCATCTACGAAAGGTAAAGTCACAAAAGAATTTAAAAGATGCACATTCGCAACTTCAGCATACTCTTGAAATACTGGAAGAGCGTTTTCTATAAATGCACCAAAAAGAGCTTCAGGAATAGTAATGTCTCTTAAGCGAGCAAAAGAACGTAAATGAGCCCGCTTTATTTGTGGAGGGAAGCGATGATACACATTACGATGAATTATACCTGGAACATCAGATTCAAGTAATAAAGTATGCTCTGGAAGTACTTCATCATCATCTACCAAAATCATCGGGCTCATTAATAATGCTTTGTAAGGCGTATCAAAAAAGTCCAAATTGAATTTCATTCGAGCAGGTATTACAGACCAATACAAAGGTTCTTCCAGATTCCCACAGAAAAATCCTGAGAAGTTTTCTCTTTCTCCTGACTGTACCCCACCTCGATCTGCGAGTTGATATTCAAACATCTTAGCTAAGATAACGCCCAAGGATGCATGCATCAAATAAGCAGATTTTAAAAGCTTTTCTTCAGAAACTTGGTTGGGATAACGCACATAGCGAATCAAAAGATCTATTAACTTCCGATCTGAGGCATTAAAAGATTGCATCGTAAAGAAGAAACGCCTTCCATTAAGAATTATAGGCTCCTGATACAACACGCCTTCAAGAAAAGTACGAATATTTGGAATATAAAAAGGCTTCGAACGGCCAGGAAGACGAAGAACAAGTTGGAATTCTATAGGATGATTATTTGAAACAAATGCCTCTTCAGTTGCTGCAACAAATAAAACAGCAAGCTCCGCGAAATCCTTTTCTAAATATTCCAAAGGCAAGAAAAATGGATTTACACTTAATGCATTGGAAGCATGAATATATTCACGAAGAATTTCTTTTTGGTGTTCACGATCTTTGCGTTCCTCTTCTCTAGTTGCGGCAGTAACAAAGGTTTCTTGTAGTTCTTTCTTAACTTCCTCATTAATTTCTTGATTCGTTTCTAAATCTGCTTCTCGAGAATATGCAACAACCATTTCATTAAAATACTGCTCCAAATAAAACAGCAATGCAACGATATGTTGACAATCAAAATTATAAGAGCAGTCGCAGTTGGAATCTACAGTATCTGATTCAGATCTATCTACTTCTATCTCACACTCATAAATATTGTCATAAAGACCACGAATTTGTGCGCCAATACAAACTGTTTCCCCATTCATGGAGAGGATTTTTGCATTAACTACTGCTCCCTGTTCAAAAAGTTCTTTACCTTCTTGTAAAATATTAGCTGAAAAATCTCGGCGTAATTTGCGAAAGTTAAGCATTTCTCCTCTAAATTAAGAGCTGATGATAGAATCTGCTTACTTGTACCCGTTTATTTACGCTAAATCAATGAAAAATTTTATGCTTAACACTACCCCATGTGTAGTCACTCAACTCTACAAAGTAACAATGCTACCCATTGCTAAAAACTCCTCGAAAAATTAGAATACTTCTTTTCTTGCGGGTGTAGCTCAGTGGTAGAGCGCTACGTTGCCAACGTAAAGGTCGTGAGTTCAAGCCTCATCACCCGCTTTCTCTTCCAATACTTAGTATGGGTAGCCCTGTGTCGCGTAGTTTTTCCAATGAACAATTTTCTATAGACTTAGAAGAACATCCAAATTGTTTAGTTTCTGCCTTAGTGAAAACTTCACCCGAGTTACTTAACTCTTTCCATAGACAAGCGATTAAAAAAGTTAAAAAGAATATCACCCTTCCTGGGTTTCGAAAGGGCAAAGCTCCTGACGATACTATTGTAACTCGCTATCCTGATGCTATACGCAAAGAGTGTAACGAACTTCTTATTCAAGCAGCTTATTCAGCTCTATCCTCTGTGGGAGATCGTCGGCCTCTTTCGCCACAAGCAGTTCAATCCACAGCTATTCAAGCTTGTGATTTATCTGAAGGTGGGCAAGTTTCGTTTACCTATGAAGCTTTTCCTATAATTCCAGAAATTTCTTGGGAAAAACTGACCCTTCCAGAAGCATCTCAACTGGAAGAAGTTTCAGAAGAAGATATCGCCAAAAGTTTAAATAATATCGCATACTTTTTCGCAACAAAAACTCCCGTAACTCGACCTTCTCAAGAGGGTGACTTTCTTTCGATTTCCCTACACGTTTCAAAACAAAATGAAGAGACTGTTCTCTCTCCAATTTTTGAAAATAAATACTTCAAACTTTCAGACGAAGATATGACAGATGCGTTTAAAGAGAAATTTTTAGGAGCTTCTGTAGGGCATCGTATTATCGAGCATATTTCTTCCCCTGAAATACAGAAATTTTTAAATGGAGATACACTAATTTTTACAGTAAATGCTGTTATGGAAATTTTTGTCCCAGAATTGGATGAAGAAAAAGTTCAACAACTTCAGGTTGCATCTTTAGACGAATTAAAAACAAAACTTCGTGCACGATTGGAAAATCAAGCCAAAGAAAAACTTCAACAACAACGTTTTTCTGAAGCAGAAGAGGCTCTTGCTTCTCTTGTTGACTTTGAACTTCCCGCTACACTTCTTAAAGAACGTATTTCTATACTCACAAGAGAAAAACTTTTAAATGCTCGTCTGATTCAATATTGTTCTAATGAAGAATTGGAATCTCGTAAGCCAGAGCTTTTAAAAGAAGCGGAAGATAGTGCAGTTAAAGCTCTTCGTCTTTCATTTCTAACTCGCAAAATTTTTGTAGAAGAGCAACTTTCTTTTAATCGAGAAGAACTTCAGTATACAATAGAAGCATGCTCTAGAGAGCGTTTTGGCTCTCAACCACCTAAAAATATTTCTAACGAAGTTTTGCAAGAACTAATTTCTGCATCTCGAGATCGCCTTACTTATAGCAAAGCCATAGAAAAAGTGCTTGAAAAAGCAGAAATATTAACTGCATCAACCCCAACATAGCTATCTAAAGGAAAATACTTGACCCAAGAAGGTCTGAAACATAGAATTCAAGATTTTAATGTCTAAGTTTGTTATTGAGTCGGCAACAAAAATAAGCATTAAAATTTATTATAGAATTGACACGCCTACTTAGGTTCAAGATAAAGATAGAAACTTGTGATGAGGAAATATAAATGACATTAGTGCCATATGTTGTTGAGGATACAGGCCGTGGCGAACGCGCTATGGATATTTACTCAAGACTCCTAAAGGATCGTATTGTAATAATCGGTCAAGAAATTACCGAACCTTTAGCGAATACAGTAATTGCTCAACTACTATTTCTCATGTCCGAAGATCCTAAAAAGGATGTTCAGATTTTTATCAATTCCCCTGGTGGTTACATCACAGCAGGATTAGCTATTTATGATACTATTCGTTTTTTAGGGTGTGATGTAAGTACTTATTGTATAGGTCAGGCTGCTTCTATGGGAGCTCTACTACTCTCAGCAGGAACTAAAGGAAAACGTCATGCACTTCCTCATAGTCGGATGATGATTCATCAACCTTCCGGAGGGATTATAGGAACATCTGCTGACATTCAGTTACAAGCAGCAGAAATTTTAACATTAAAAAAACACCTTGCAAATATTTTAGCTGAATGTACTGGCCAATCAGTTGAAAAAATTATAGAAGATTCTGAGCGAGACTTTTTTATGGGAGCAGAGGAAGCGATTTCATATGGTCTTATTGATAAAGTTGTCACTTCAGCAAAAGAAGCTAAAGACAAAGATACTACTAGCTCCTAGAGAAAAATTATGAATAAAAAAAATCTAACCATTTGTTCTTTTTGTGGTCGTTCAGAAAAAGATGTAGAAAAGCTGATTGCAGGCCCATCGGTCTATATTTGTGATTATTGCATTAAGTTATGTTCCGGTATCTTAGATAAAAAACCTCTGGCTTCATCATCCTCGGTTCCTACATCAGAGACTCCACCTCAAAGTGTTGATTTACGAGTGCTCACCCCCAAAGAAATAAAAAAACATATAGACGAGTATGTCATTGGGCAAGAACGAGCAAAGAAAACGATTGCGGTTGCTGTCTATAATCACTACAAGCGTATTCGAGCTTTATTACAAAATAAACAAGTTAGTTATGGAAAATCTAATGTCTTACTTCTTGGCCCTACAGGCTCTGGAAAAACTTTAATAGCAAAAACGCTAGCAAAGATTCTCGATGTCCCTTTTACCATAGCAGATGCCACAACTCTTACAGAAGCTGGTTATGTTGGAGAGGATGTAGAAAATATTGTTCTTCGACTTCTTCAATCTGCAGATTATGACGTTGGTAGAGCAGAGAGAGGTATTATCTACATTGACGAAATTGACAAGATTGGTAGAACAACAGCTAACGTATCTATTACTAGAGACGTATCGGGAGAAGGTGTTCAACAAGCACTATTAAAAATTATTGAAGGGACAACAGCAAATGTTCCTCCTAAAGGAGGGCGCAAGCATCCTAATCAAGAATATATTCGTGTAAATACAGAAAATATTTTGTTTATTGTTGGAGGAGCTTTTGTCAATTTAGATAAAATTATTAGTAAACGATTAGGGAAAACTACTATAGGATTTTCTGATGATCAAGCAGATTTGACTCAAAAAGACCGAGATCATTTTCTAGAAAAAGTTGAGACTGAAGATCTTATTGCTTTTGGTATGATTCCTGAATTTGTTGGAAGGTTTAATTGTATAGCTAATTGTGAGGAGCTTTCTTTAGATGAGCTTGTTGCAATTCTTACTGAACCTACAAATGCAATAGTTAAGCAGTACGTAGAGTTATTTGCTGAGGAAAACGTAAAGTTAATCTTCGAAAAAGAAGCTTTATATGCTATAGCAAAAAAAGCAAAGCAAGCAAAAACTGGGGCTCGCGCTTTAGGAATGATCCTAGAAAATCTCTTAAGAGATCTCATGTTTGAAGTTCCTTCAGATCCTACTGTAGAATCTATACGTATTCAAGAAAACACAATAGTAGAAAATAAAGCCCCGTTAATCATAAGAAGAACACCAGAAGCTATAGCATAACGTTTTCTTTGCATGGGGATAAAATGAATACCGATGCCTTTAAGGCTGCAAAAAACGTTCTTATAAAACTACGAAATGCTGGTTATCAAGCTTATCTTGTTGGTGGTTGTGTTAGAGATATGTTAATGGGAAGACCCATTACAGACATAGATATCGCAACCAACGCCCCTTCCATTATAGTCTCTACTATTTTCACAGACGTTATTACAATCGGAGCTGCTTTTGGGATTATTGTAGTTAAGCAAGAAGGATATCTTTTTGAAGTTGCAACATTTCGTTGTGATAAAGAATATGAAGACGGCCGTCATCCTAAAGGAATTGTATTTTCTTCAATGCGTGAAGATGCTCTACGTCGAGATTTTTCTGTTAACGGTATATATTACGATCCTTTTGAAGATAAAATTTTTGATTTTGTTGAAGGAACTCAAGATATTGAAAAAAAAGTTATCCGAGCTATAGGTCATCCTAGATTAAGATTTGCCGAGGATAAGCTTCGAATCTTAAGAGCTATTCGTTTTTCATCTTCTTTAGGCTTTACTTTAGATCCTGCGACAGAAAGAGCCATTGTTAAAGAAGTTCCTACACTTATCAAATCTGTCTCTCCAGAAAGGATTTGGCAAGAACTTAAAAAAATGATAAAACAACAACCTTATTCTGCTCTATCCTTACTACTAAAGCTTAAGGTTCTTGTAGTTATTTTCCCGGAACTTCGGAATGTTCCTTATAGCTTATTACGAACAACCATAAACTTTCTAAATAAGCTAAATCCTCAGAATTTTCCTGAGATACTTCTTTTACTTCCCTTATTTCAAGGAGTTCCAGAAGAAGCAACATCTGTAGCCTTTGCAAGATTAAAAGTTTCTAATAAAGAATTACAATTTATAGAATCTTGGTACAAGATTTTGCCTAATTTTCAAAATATTTCTAGCAATCGAGTATTTTGGGCTCATTTCCTTGCGTCTCCATCAGCTTCAATGTTTTTGGAATTATTTTCGGCTCTTCAAAAAGATCCTAGTAAACAACAACACTTTATTGCTCGTGTTCAAGAACTAGAAACTCGCCTTGAGCAGTTTATTTTAAGAATAAAAACAGCATCTCCTCTTATTTCAGCTCCAGATCTTATGGCGAAAGGTATTGCTCCAGGCAGATTACTTGGAGATCTACTAAAAGAAGCAGAAACTCTCTCTATAGAAAACGAGTGTTTAGACAAAGAAAAAATTTTGTTGCTTTTGCAAGAAAAAGGTTTTTGGAAATAATTTATCTAAAACCAAGACATTCCTTAAGTTGTCAATAAGATTTTATCTCTTTAGATTTAATTTTTTAGCTTCTATTATTTTCTCGTAATTATCAAAGGCTTAAGATAAAACGAGACTATTTATGTTGCGAATCGCTATCTTAGGAAGGCCCAATGTGGGCAAATCCTCCCTTTTTAACAGGCTGTGCAAACGATCTTTAGCTATTGTAAACTCTGAAGAGGGAACAACTCGAGACCGTTTATATGGTAATGCGCTTATCTGTGGCTCTACTATACAGGTTATAGATACAGGGGGAGTTAATAAAAATTCCCAAGATCACTTTCAAAAGCATATATCTAAACAAGCCATAACTGGGGCACAAGAAGCTGACGTTTTATTATTAGTGGTTGATATTCGCTGTGGAATTACAGAACAAGATGCTGTATTGGCAAAACAACTCCTACCTCTAAATAAACCCATCATCCTTGTAGCAAACAAAGCTGATAACCATAACGACGAGATAAGAATACACGAATTCTATTCTCTTGGGATTTCAGAAGTCATAGCGACATCTGCAGCTCATGGAAAATGTATTAATGCTCTTATTGATAAAATAAAGAAACTTGCAGCAATTCCAGATCCTGTTGAAGAAACTGTCATTGTTGATGATACTCAAGATCAAGAAGTTGAGATTTCTGAAGAGCTTTTAGCTACAACAGAAGCATTTTATGAAAATAACATTAATGATTTCGTAGTAGAAAAACCTATTGCGAAACTTGAGACTCAAGATACACAGAAAACTTTAAAAATAGCTCTAATTGGCAGACCTAATGTTGGAAAATCTTCAATTATTAACGGCTTACTTAATGAAGAACGTTGTATAACTGACAATATTCCAGGGACCACTCGAGATAACGTTGACATACTCTATACTTACAATGATCGCTCCTATCTGTTCATAGATACTGCTGGTCTTAGGAAAATGAAAAGTGTTAAAAATTCTGTAGAGTGGATTTCCTCATCTCGGGCAGAAAAAGCTATTGCGCGAGCAGATATCTGTCTTCTTGTGATAGATGCCGTTCTAGGACTCTCTTCTTATGATAAACGTATTCTCTCTCTAATCTCTAAAGAGAAAAAACCCCATATCTTACTCGTTAATAAATGGGATTTAATGCGAGAAGTTCGTATGGAACATTATTGTCGGGATATTCTCGCAACAGATTCTTATCTTGGCCAAGCAAAAATTTTGTGTATTTCAGCCATAAAAAAACGTAATTTATCTCAAATTTTCCGAACTATTAATGAATTACACGATACAATTTCTAGGAAGCTTTCAACCCCAATGGTAAATAAAACATTGGCTTCTGCATTACAAAAACACCATCCTCAAATCATTAATGGTAGAAGATTAAGAATCTATTATGCGATTCAAAAAACTTCTTCTCCTTTTCAATTCTTATTATTTATTAATGCAAAATCATTGTTAACAAAACAATATGAACATTATTTAAGAAATTCACTAAAAACATCCTTCAAATTACATGGAATACCTTTTGATTTAAGTTTTAAAGAAAAACCGAAAAGAACAAATTAATTTGTTAAAAAAAAGAATAACTTTTATTTAAACAGTAATTAAACAAATTAATTATTTTTGGAGATATAAAGCTATGAACCATGATCATCACGATACATCAGAAGCAGATCAATACTACTTTCTTGATAAAGATCTCTCTTACAACTCTGAAGAAACTATTTCACTAGATAAATATCACGAAACAGGAGTGTATGTTGAAGAAGAAAAAGATGATGGGGATCTTCTTATAGTTCTCGGTAATTCCATATTACAGGGAACCATTCGCCAATTCTATATAAGTGAAGATAACCTTGCCTATACCCGTAATCACCAAAAAGGACAGTGGGAACTGTGGTCTCATATTCCTATTAAAACGATTTCGTCCAAAACTTACGATTTCAACAGTCTTACGGGATCAGAATTTCTTCTCACAACGAATGTAGAGTCTTTTATCAATGCCCCAGAAGATTTTCCTAAAGGTTCTGAAAGCTTAAACAACATCGTTATCAGTATGGCAAGCAAAAAAGTACATCACTATGTCCAATTCTTTATAGCTGATAATCGCAGAACATTTTGGATACGCCATCAAAATGATAATTTTTCTTGGTCGGATTGGGAAACGTTTATCTAATACTCCAAGATCAAATAAAGTATCAAGAAACTAAAAAAGAGGCCGAAAATATCTTCTCGTCTCTTTTTTACTCCTCTTCAGACTCTGAAACAATCGTAAACTCCATAGGACCAAAATTAACATCACTATGGAAAGATGTTGCTACAGTAGGAATGATTTTACTATTAGCTTGTTCTCGTTGTGCTGTAAGTTCCAAATGAAATAGATGCTTAGTAAGCATAATACGAATATCACGAATTAGCCCTTCGAATAAAAAGAAAGATTCATATTTATATTCCAATAAAGGATCTTTCTGACCCACAGTTCTTAAACCTACCTCACTACGTAGTAAATCCATCTCTATAAGGTGAATTTTCCACTGTTCATCGATGTGCATAATCATCACTGAACGGAAGATGTCTTTACAAATCCTCTCTACATCAATAGTTTTATTTTCTGCTGCTGCTGCAATTTCTTGAATCATATGAGAAAACTTCTGAGACAAGACTTGAGTAAGCTTTTGAGAGATTTTTTCTGCTATTGTATCTATGTTTCCGAGTTCTAGTAGTTGAGATTTGTCTAATTCTATAGGGAAAGAGTAATCCATCCATTCTTGAAGTTGTGTAGGAACTCCAGAAGAAGATACCACAGCATTGGCTACCATTAAGGCCACGTGGTAAATAACTTCTTGTATCAGAGCAAAGATATCTTCTTCATACAAAACATCATTACGAAAAGCATAAATAGTTTGGCGCTGTTTATTCATTACATCGTCATATTCTAAAGTATGCTTTCGAATAGTATAATTTCGACCTTCTACACGTTTCTGGGCGGTTTCTATCATCCTATTAAACATAGGGTCTGACATAGCTTCACCTTCGGGAGGACGAAAATGACGAATCAAAGCATTTAATTTAGGAGAAGCGAAAAGTCGCATCAAACGATCTTCGAAAGATAAGAAGAATTTAGCTGAGCCTGGGTCTCCTAACCGAGCACATCTTCCTCTTAGCTGTCTATCAATACGACGAGATTGATGACGGGAAGTTCCGATAACATGTAGTCCTCCTACGATGACAGCTTCCTCATCTAATTTGATATCAGTTCCTCGTCCAGCCATATTGGTTGCAACGGTCACGGCACCAAGTTTGCCTGCTCCAGCAATAATTTCAGCTTCTTGAGCATGGTTTTTTGCATTTAATACAGTATGCCCTATCCGATTCTGTTTCAAAATACGCGAAAGTTTCTCTGATACTTCCACAGATTCTGTTCCAACAAGAATAGGATTACCTTTTTGATGTACTTTAGAGATCTCACTAATGATAGCGTGGTATTTTTCACGCTCCGTCATATAGAATTCATCATTGTGATCTATACGTAAACAAGGCTTATATGTCGGAACCTGTAGTACGTATAAATTATAAATTTCTTTGAATTCTCGAGATTCGGTAATTGCAGTTCCTGTCATCCCTGCAAGTTTGTCATATAGACGGAAAAAGTTCTGCAGCGTAACGGTAGCAAAAGTCTGAGATTCTTTACGAATCTTAACATCTTCCTTTGCTTCAATAGCTTGATGCAACCCATCAGAAAAACGACGACCAGGTTGAGGACGACCTGTATGTTCATCAATAATTACGATATCACCTTCACGCACGATGTAATCAACATCTCGCTCCATTAATAATTGAGCTCGCAATAACTGTCTCAAACCATGAGCTCTAGCTTTTCTCTGAGCATCTTCTTCAGAAACAGCTATCTTTTTATTAATTTTATCTACGGGAGATAAGGAGTTATCATGGTCTATCAAAGAGTACTCGTGCCCCATATCCATCATAACAAAATCTTCAGCAGAGCCTTCAGCATGCTCTACCCATTGTAACATTCCTTTATCTGTCAGTTCAAAATCATTATTATGTTCGTCAACAGTGATATATAATTGAGCTAGGAGTTCTAAACACTCTTCTTTATTTTGCTCCGCGTGATAATAAACATCCCACTTATCAATGAGAGCACGTAAATCTGGATGTTCTCGAACTCTACGTAAAATACGATTTAAGGGCATTCCCTTGCTTACCAGCCAAAAACTACGACAGCACTCAGAAATAGCTTCAAATTTTTTCTTATCTTTAGGAAGAAAATCAGTATCTAAAAAAGGATCTAACCCACGACGAGCTTCAAGGGCAATCTGATTACAAAGATCCCGTTGTAAAACGACAAGCTCTGCTACCTTATTTTTTAATTCAGAATAAACAGGATTATGTTTTTCCCCTGGCCCAGAAATTATTAGAGGGGTTCTAGCCTCATCTATCAATACAGAATCAACTTCATCAATTATTGCGAAATAAAAGCCTCGACCTACCTGATCTTCAGCTCGGGTTGCAATAGAATTATCTCTCAGGTAATCAAAACCGAACTCGGAAGCAGTTCCATAAACGACATCACATTGATAAATCTCTTTACGTTTTTCTGTAGGTGTTCCAGAAATAAGAACTCCTGTGCGTAATCCTAACCAGCGTAATACAGATCCAACCCATTCACAATCTCGTTGAGCTAGATAATCATTCACCGTGACAAGATGTACGGACTTTCCACTTAATGCGTTCAAGAAAAGAGGCATAACTGCAGTTAAGGTTTTCCCTTCACCAGTTTGCATCTCTGTAATAAATCCTTTGTGCATAGCAATAGCACCTAGGATTTGGACATCATACGGCACCATGTCCCATTCCTGATGGTAACCAGAAACTTCTACAGGAGTTCCAGCAAGGCGCCGACAGACGTTTTTCACTACACCATAGGCTTCAGGAAGCAAAGCATCTAAGGATTCACCTTCCTGATACCGTTTTTTTAATTCTACTGTTTTACTTCGCAATTCCTCATCAGATAGGAGAGTAAACATTTCATCGAAAATATTTACACTATCAACAAGCTTTTGGAATTTTTTTAAAGTACGCTCTTGCGAAGAACCAAAGAAGCGTTTAAGAAAATCTATCATACATTGTTCAAATTGTATAAAACTTCATTATCTTTTACGAGAACATCTCTTAACACCATACTCTATTAGACTTAATAAAACGAATAAAAGTTCCCTGAAGCCCTATTTCTCTCAGCAACTCATCAAAAAAATTTATAAAAATAAGGAAATAAGACAAAACAACAATTATGCAGCAAGCAACGTCATGATTTCCATGATATGATGATCACTCAAAGGCAATTTCTGCCTTAAATTACGCATAATTTGTGCTCGACGTTTTTTTTGTTGTAAAGAGTTATCTTGGCAGGAAAGAAAAGATTGTATTTCATAAGCAACATCAAAATTCCCTAAACGTGCTTCACAAGCACTTAATAATTCTAAAGTTTCGCAACAATGATGTAATTGAACGGCTTTTCTTGCATACATAAGACCTTCTTTTGGAACAACAGTAGTCGCAAATCCTACACCAACAAGCCAAGCCAAGGCTTTACAAGCAATTAAACATTCTGGTGATTTTTGAATAATCTTAAGATAGATTTTTTCAGCATCAGAATATTTGCTCAAACGGCAAAGACATAAGCCGTAACTAAGATTGCATTTGTCATCTTCTACAAAGATAGGGCAATTCAAAGCAAATTTCCAACAACGCTCGGCTAAAAAATAATCCTGAATATCCATAGCAGCTAAGGCTGCATGTTTCATTAATAAAGCATCCCCGCTCGACCATAAACGGCTACTTTGATAAATTAAAAGAGCCCGACCAGGCTTTCCTAATTTTTGTTCACACAATCCGATATTAAATAGAGCTTCATCTTTATAAGCTGGATCTGCTAGTAATTTTCGAAACAATTGGCCAGCTTGAATATAATTTGAAGAGATCCGGTTTGCGTGAGCCAAGGTATAGGTCACTTCTATAGGGCATGGTCCTAAAGCACAAGCACGATTGTACAATTCTATTGCGTCATGATAACGCTTAGAAATAAAATAAATATAACCAACTGTAATATAGGTTTCTTGATGAGAAAGAGGAGAAATCCAAGGTTCTATCAAACTACATGCTTCATTAACATGTCCCAAACGAACAAGAGCTGAAGCAAATTTAGCTGCATCTTGCTCTTCTAATTTTTCCAAGGGGATTAAAGAAAAAGCCTGAGCACATTCTTTAAATGCTCCGTAACGAAACGCTTTATAGGCAACTTCTAAAAAGAATGCATCCCCTATCAATTTTAGTTTATGTGCTTCAGCAAGTAACTTTTCAGCTTCATCAAAACGTTCCATCTCCCGAAGGATCCGCATATAATCAAACAAGCATAGATACCTAAAAAAGCGTTTTTTAAAAATTGGGAGAAGTTTTTGCTCCGCAATAGCCCATTCCTTCAACTCCATACTTAAACGGACTTCTCGAATGACCTGAGTAGCATGACGACGAAAACAAATAAGGCAGTAATAACTTTTAGCAACAACTGCTATTGCTAAACTTGTAACTAAAGTCCATAAGATGACTAGCCACATAATTTGCCATTTTTGACTTTTCTCTCCCTTTGCAATACCAAAAAAAAACTTTAAAGTCTTTAATTTTCTTCTCTACGAACAGTTCCTAAAGCCTGTCCCATTAAACAGCGCGTCTCAAGACCCATACGAGAATTTCTCAATAAATCATCTTCAAATCGAATACTGTGGGGAAGAAAAAGTAAAATTACTGTAGAGCCTCCAAAAGAAAAAAAGCCCTTCTCTTCTCCTTTTCGATAAGGTTTTCCTAAGGAAAAAGTTTGCTCTATTGATCCAACATTTAATGCACCGACTTCAAGATAAAGAACTTTTCCAAATATCTCAGATCGTAAAACTGTGATGGCTCTCTTATTTTCACAAAACAAAATAAAATTATTTTTTATAGCCATAGGATGAACAGAAAAAAGATGTCCATTAATAAGTCGAGTTTCTTCTGGGATACAATCACAAGGAAAATGAAACCGATGATAATCAAAAGGCGCAAGACGAGCTATAACCATACTTCCCAAAGCATATTGCTCAACTAATTGACTATCACCCAATAACTTTGGAAGGGAAAAATATTTTGACTTGATTACAAATGTATTAAAATCTGCAATATTAGGATAAACAAGATAACGCCCATCTACGGGAGTTATGCAAACATGATCTCCAGGACAAACAGGTCGAGCTTCCAAGATTAATTTCCGAATAAAAAAATCATTAAAAGATTTATAAGCAGTTATAGGCTGCTCTAATTCTTTCTCCGAAATTTTATAACGTGCCACGAAAGGAGCTATTTGTTTACGAGTCCAAGAACGTCTTTGAACCCAACCGTAGAATCGAGAGAAAAAAGGATTTCGGGATAAAAGAATAGACAATACCTTTCCAATTTTTGAATTATATAAAAATCGCATCGTTTTTTCATAAAAAATGGGCTCGACAACTCTTTCTTTAGTCAAACGATCTATGTACTGCAATTTCTTCACAAATCTTCTCTTAAACAAGGCAATTCAATAACTATAAAAAGATTTATAAAAATATCCAAATTAATTAACTGCCTCTTTCCAAAGAAAAACCCCCTTATCTCTTTAATATAAAACCTGATATTCTAAATAAAAGTTATTCCAACTTTCTATTTCTATGCTTACAAACGACACTATTGCAGCTATTGCCACACCTCCTGGTGAAGGAGGCATTGCCATTGTCCGAATATCTGGCCCAGAAGCAATTCTTATTGCTGATCGAATCTTTTCTGGGAACGTCACTGAATATGCTTCTCATACAGCTCATCTTGGAGATGTTTTTTACCAAAATACTATCATAGATCAAGCATTGCTTCTCATTATGCGCTCTCCGAAATCATTTACAGGAGAAGATGTCATCGAATTTCAATGTCATGGAGGATATTTTGCTTGCACCCAAATTCTTGAATCAGTGTTTACAGAAGGAGCGCGAGCAGCTCTTCCTGGGGAATTCTCTCAAAGAGCTTTTCTTAATGGAAAAATAGATCTCATTCAAGCTGAGGCCATACAAAATCTTATTGCTGCAGATAATTTAGATGCTTTTCGTATTGCCCAAGAGCATTTTCAAGGAGCTTTTTCAAAAAAAGTTCAGGAAATTACAAATTTGATTTTTGAAACTTTAGCATTTATAGAAGTCTTGGCAGATTTCCCAGAAGAAGAACAACCCTCATTAGAAATTCCTAAACAAAATATTCAAAAATCTCTTGATATCGTTGCAAATTTTTTAGATAGCTTTAACGAAGGGCAACGCCTAGCTCAAGGAACAACTATTATTCTTGCTGGAGAACCAAATGTTGGAAAATCTTCTCTTTTAAACGCTCTTGTACAAAAAAATCGAGCTATTGTCTCAGATATTCCAGGAACTACACGAGATATTTTAGAAGAAGCTTGGTTGTTACAAGGAAAACGTATCCGATTAATTGATACCGCAGGTCAAAGAACAACTAATGACTATATAGAAAATGAAGGTATTAATAGAGCTATAGAGGCAATGAAACACGCTGAAAGAATTCTTTGGGTGATAGATTCAACGCGACCTTGTAAGTCTTTACCCGAAATACTTTTCTCTAAACCTTCTTTCTTGATATGGAATAAAGCGGATCTTGCTACGCCACCGAAGCTTCAGACCGACTTACCTCAATTTACAGTATCAACAAAAACAGGAAAGGGTCTTACAGAATTAAAAAGAGCTTTGCAACAATGGATTCAATGTAACCCTTCAGGAAAAAATTCTAAAATTTTTTTAGTATCTTCTCGTCATTATACTATTTTTAAAACCATTCACCAATGTTTAGTTGCGGCTCAAGAAAACTTATCTTCTCAACTCCCTCCAGAATTTGTTGCTCAAGATCTAAGGCACGCCCTACACTCCATCGGCAATCTATCAGGATCTGAAGTTACAGAAAATATCTTAGGAGAAATTTTTAGTAGATTTTGTATTGGCAAATAGAAATATGAAATCATTTATCCTTTCTACATTAAACACATTATTTCCAAATCCACAACCGTCACTGATAGGCTGGTCTACACCTTTTCAACTTCTTATTGCAATTTTACTCTCAGGGAACTCGACTGACAAAGCTGTTAACACTGTAATACCTTTACTCTTTAAGACTGCTCCAAATGCCCTCTCCATGGCAAGTTTACCCATCGAAACGCTTTATAAACTTATAGCTCCCTGCGGTCTCGGTCAAAGAAAGTCTCTTTACATTCAAAAGTTGGCTAAAATTCTCATTCAAAAATATAACGGCGAACCTCCTGCAGAAATGTCTCTTCTTACCCAGCTCCCTGGAGTAGGAAGAAAAACAGCATCGGTGTTTCTTGGGATTATCTATAACAAACCAACATTTCCTGTAGACACCCACATATTACGTCTTGCGCAACGTTGGGAGATTACTAAAAAGAAAAGTCCTTCTGCTGCAGAAAAAGATTTAACTCTATTTTTTGAGAACAACAATACCCCAAAACTACATCTACAATTAATTCACTATGCACGAAAGTTTTGTCCAGCTTTACACCATAAAATTACAAATTGTCCTATATGCTTTTATCTTTTTAAAAAGAAATATGATCCTGGTATCTAAAAATTTACTGTTAACTAAAAGCTTTCGAAAAGTCTCTCTCAAAATCAAAGAGAAAATAGTTTGCTTTCTATGAGAGAATTTTCTTAAACTACATAAATATCTCATTCAAAATCTCTATAGAAAATGAAATTAAAATCTTCGAATGAAGCTTGCCCCAATAAGGGACCTTCTTTTTTATCTATTGGAGGATCTATTTTTGCCATGTTTTTTGGCGCAGGGAATATAGTCTTTCCTCTAGCACTAGGATATCATTGTCATGCGCACCCTTGGTTTGCCTGCTTTGGCATGATTCTTACTGCTGTTTGTGTCCCTTTGCTAGGATTGTTAAGCATGCTTCTTTATTCCGGCGATTATTCTAGCTTTTTCGCTTCTATTGGAAAGATTCCTGCGATGATTTTAACGATTGCCATATTATGTCTAATCGGCCCATTTGGAGGTATTCCTAGAGCCATTGCTGTTTCCCATGCAACTCTAGCATCCTTATCAGACACCCCACCAACCTTACTTCCTAATCTTCCAATTTATAGTTTGATTAGTTGCGTTTTAATATATGTTTTTGCGTGTAAACTTAGTCGTTTAGTTCAGTGGCTAGGAACTGTTTTTTTCCCTGTAATGCTATTTTCTTTACTCTGGATCATTATCCGAGGCTTTTTTATTTCTGCACATCCAAGTATCGTAGTTTCTACTATTAACAGTAAGCAAGCATGGCTTACAGGATTTATAGAAGGCTTCAATACTATGGATTTACTCGCAGCATTTTTCTTTTGCTCTATAGTACTTATTTCACTAAGGCAAATGATGGCTCAAGAGAAAACAAATGGTAGTAGTGAAGAAGAAGAAGAAACACCTCTAAATTTTCAACGTATTAGCAAAAAAAATAAACGCTCCATTATTCTCGGGTTTTTTCTTTCCACTATATTACTGAGCTTGACTTATTTAAGCTTTGCCTTATGTGCGTCCCGCCATGCGGGACTCCTAACAAACGTCAGCAAAGGACATATTCTTGGAAAAATTTCCATAATTGCACTAGGGCCTAATAGTATTTTAACTGGAACAAGCGTTTTTATTGCATGTCTTACAACAGAAATTGCTTTAGTTGGAATTATTGCAGATTTCTGTGCTCGAATAATAGCATCTAAAAAACTTACTTATTCTCTTGCTGTTGTTTTGACTTTGATTCCAACATATCTCATTTCCATATTGAATTTTGAAAATATCAGCTTACTGCTTTTACCCTTACTGCAACTCTGTTACCCTGCTTTAATTGCATTAACTTGTGGAAGTATTGCTTATAAGTTATGGAATTTCCGTCATGTCCGAGCTTTATTTTATTTAACCCTATCTCTTACAGTTATTTTAAGACTGATGAATTAAAAATAATTTTGGATTTACTAGCATAATAATATTATGGTTTTAGAAGCACTAGCGACCTTTCGAAGGGTTGCACTGCAATCTCTTACAGCCAATCGTGATGATATTCATATAGATTTTTTTGAAGATTGTTATTCAATCCAAATTCCTGATGAAAATTCTCCAGAAGGATTCTGGACTAACACCTTAAAGTTTGATTCAGAGGATAGACTAATCTTTGCTTCTTGCAGTTGCCCCGAAGGCGAATGTTGCGAACATTTAATGACTGCGTATTTAGCTGCTTATGATTCACAAGCATTTGCATTTTTACACTATAAATTTCGACATTCTTTTTGGTATGAATTCTTTTTAAAATTATTTTTAGATTCTGCAGATTTAAAAGCGCAAGAAGGGATGGTTTATACCATAAATTCTCCGCATATTGCGTGTGAAATTTCCTGTTTATCTTATGAAGCTTTCCAAAAATGGCTTCCTATAATTCATATAACATCAGAATCTAAGACACATATAAAAAAAACGTTTTCACAATCAATTTTATATCGTGTAGCTAAATATTTCTTTTTCTTTAATGAATCTGGAGCTTTTTTACAGGTAGAAGAGGATTCTCAGGGGCTTCCTTGTCTGTTTTCTCTTCAATGGCAGGATATCACCTTTAAAGGAAAACTTTTGGATTTTCCTACACTCGAAGATCTCTTTCCTAAAATAGAAATACCTCACACAACTTTACAAGAATCTCATGAAGACTTTTCAATATCTACTATAGAAGTAGACCCTAAACTTTCAAAAGTATCTTTTATTATAAATCCAGAAAAGCCTAAAGAAGCTATTTTAGAACAGACTATAGTAAACATAGGGGCATCAAGTTATCTTACAGGAAGACAAACTGTAATTTCTCTTCCTAAAAAAGTTTCCCTACCTATTTATACTCTTCCTCTTCTTCCAGAAAAAATACAGCGTCAACTGCTACCCCAACTTTATTACAATACAGAAGAAAAACCTTTACGCTACACCATTTATTTTCTTCGAGATGCATCTCTGTGTTTTTCAGCTTATTTGGAAACTCCTGGAGATTTAGATAATGGTTGTCTAATTTATCCTAATTACTGCTATGACCTAGGTTTAGGGCTACAGCCCATATCAGGAGCTCTTCATCCTCAAACGACGTTTATCGTCAAGTCAGATCAAATTGAAGAGTTTTTAGATGAAACAGGACACCTTATCCAAGAAACAGGTTTTAAAACATTCACAGAAAAAAACCCTGAAAGAAATCTTACTTATAATGTCACGGATCAAGGCGTTCTATTATTTCACTACGATATCAGAGAATCTGGAACTACAGAAATTCATTTTGGACGATGGACGTATTACTCTAACCAAGGATTTTTTCTTCAAGAAAAAGATGACAGCCCAATTCAAGATGGCTTAATCATCGAAGCTATAGACATTCCTACGTTTATTACCAAAAATGAACATGCTTTGCGTAAACTTCCTGGATTCTTTGCTTCTCATGTAGCTTCTCTCGACCTCTATCTCGAAGTACATAAAGAAACTAATAAAAATTCAGGATTAAGCCTTATCCCAAAAATTAAAGGCGTAGAAGAAACTTGTAGGCTATTTGGTAATTTCATTTATCAAGAACGAGTCGGTTTCATACAACTTCCGATTTCTTTACAAACAGTATATTCTCTACCCGCACATATTCCTGCAGAGCAGGTTCCTGACTTCATTCAAAAATTCTTCCATAATGATCGGATCTTATTTCCAGATCTAGAAACACATCTTCCAACAAGTTTCGAGCTCATTATTTTATCTATTAAACGTCCTCATCCTGCTTCTCCTCTACATTTAGAGTTTTCTTTGAAAACGAATATTGGTTGTGTTCCTTTGGAGACGATTTTACAAGGACTTAAGAGTAAAAAAATCTATCTGTTTACAAAAGCAGGTTTTCTCTATCTGCAACATTATCTATTTCAATTTTTACAGCAATTCCTTACCACACAGAAATGTCTAATAACAGCAAGCACCATTATGGCATCTGTTACAGATATTTTTAAATTAGATGCTCTAGCTCCGATAATTTTAGCCGAAAATGTCAACGCTTGTGAAGAAGATTTGCAATTCTTCTCACAATTAAAAGCTGCTTGCCTACCACCTATTCCACAAAGTTTTTTCTCTATAGATCACAAACTGCGGCCTTATCAAAATAATGGGTTGCTCTGGTTATGGTTTCTATACAATTACCGGCTATCAGGACTTCTTTGTGATGAGATGGGATTAGGGAAAACACATCAAGCAACAGCTCTTCTAGATATTGTCTATCAATCAACAAAAGAACCTCCTTATCCTAAATTTTTAGTAGTATGCCCAACTAGTGTACTACCTCACTGGGAATACACTTTAAGTACGCATTTACTTGGAGTTAGTATTTTCACTTTTCATGGTCCAAATAAGCCTAAAGAATTACCTTCTAATAGCGATATTATTTTAACATCCTACGGAACTCTTCGACAAAACTACGCTAAATTTTATAAACAATCTTTTGCTATAGCAGTATTTGATGAAATTCATATGGCAAAAAATAAAACTAGCCAAATTCACAAGATTCTTTGTCGTTTAAATGCTCATATGAAGTTAGGGCTTACAGGAACACCCATAGAAAATAATCTTTTCGAATTTAAGGGACTGCTAGATATTATTTTACCAAATTACTTACCTTCAGACACTCTGTTTAAAAAACTTTTTACAAAAAAAGTCGTTCATAAAGAATTAGAAGAGGTCATTCCCTATCAAGATCTGTTATTGAAACTTACTCGTCCCTTTATCTTAAGAAGAACTAAAAAATTAGTTCTTCCAGAACTTCCGGACAAAGTAGAATCCATAGTACCCTGTGTATTATCCCCAGAGCAAGAAAAGCTCTATTCAACAGCTTTACAAAAAGAAAAAAATCAAATTCAACAATTAGAAACAACGGAAGAGCCTTCTTCAAATTTCCTACATATTTTTGCGCTCTTAAATCATCTAAAGCAGATCTGCGACCATCCAGCAGTATTTTTTAAAAAGCCTCAAAATTATCACCAACATCAATCTGGAAAATGGGATGTTTTTGTGAAGTTGCTTCATGAATCTTTAGCATCCGGTTATAAAGTTGTGGTCTTCTCGCAATATATCCACATGATTCAAATCATTACGCAGTATTTAACAGAAAAAGGTATAAAATATGCTTCTATCCAAGGGAAATCTTTGAATAGAAAAGAGGAAATAGAACTATTTTCTAATGATCCTACATGTCAAGTATTTGTAGGATCTCTACTAGCAGCGGGAACTGGTATCAATCTTACAGCAGGTAATGTTGTGATTATGTACGATCGTTGGTGGAATCCTGCAAAAGAAAACCAAGCCCTAGACCGTGTGCATAGAATCGGACAAAAAAAAACTGTTTTCATCTATAAACTAATCACAGAAAACACCCTAGAAGAAAGAATTCATTACCTTATAGAAAAGAAAATACGTCTTTTAGACAAAATTATAGCAACTCAAGATTCTAATCTCCTACATATGTTAAACCGTGAAGATCTAATAGTGATACTTTCTTATAAAGACGAACATAATGAAACAGAAAGCAATGAAGATCAAAAGTTACTTAGTTAGAGAAGTATCTGATAATTTTTTATATCCTTGATAAATAAGAACAGCTCCAAAAAAGCCATAAATATACGCTCGATTCTTAGGCCAAGTTAAGGAGAGACCTTCATCCGTAGCGAAAAACAAAATCAGCAAAGTAAATGCTGCAAAACCTATCCCAAGAAACAAAGTTATAACAGGCCAATACTGTAACCACGTATAACGTAATTTTGGTTGTTCATTTGTTTGATTAAAGTTTTTCTGATCTTCTAAAACAGCTTCCCAATCTTCAGAAGAAACAGCAAAAAGATCTTCTGTTTCCCCCTTAGCAGAACCTTCCGAAAGAGAAATATGGCAAGACGCAAACCCTCCCGAAGCAATTGGAGGATCTTGTAAAAATGCACTACAATAAGGACATTGAGGTACATGTTTTGATACACTACCTTCACATTTCCAACACGTCCGTTGCATCTCCGTTTCTTTAGCGAATGGCATGGGCTTAGCCTTCTTCATTATAATTTATGAAGAGATTTAAAATAGCTCTACGTTAAATAAAGCTTAATGCAGAGTTTCCCTTAAACTATAACTTCTATTGGGAAAAAATCAATGCCGAAAATTAATCATTAGATTTAAAATGCGCAAAAGCTCCTCAAAAACATTATCGCGTTTTTGTAAGATTCATTAATTCGGATTTTTATATCCTGCATATTTTTAAATAAGAGTAGGGACAATACAATGGTTAAAGATTTTGACTGCGTTGTTATAGGTTCAGGCCCAGGAGGATACGTCGCAGCTATTACTGCGGCTCAATCAGGATTACAAACAGCTCTTATCGAAGAATTACATGAGGGAGGGACATGCTTAAATCGTGGATGCATTCCTTCTAAAGCATTAATTACTGGTGCTAATTTAGTATCTCAAATTCAACAGGCAAAAAAATTTGGGATTAATATAGAAGGCTATTCTATAGATTACCCTAC
Source organism: Chlamydia sp. 17-3921 (assembly GCF_902705545.1). Classification (GTDB taxonomy): domain Bacteria; phylum Chlamydiota; class Chlamydiia; order Chlamydiales; family Chlamydiaceae; genus Chlamydia. Next base: position 139,295 of record NZ_CACSHH010000003.1, read on the forward strand.
GATGGTGGGAAGAAAAAATTCCATAGTTCAAGGTATAAAACAAGGTTTAGTAGGGCTTATCCGTAGTAATAAGATTACAACTTTAAGTGGAAGGGGTTCTTTAATCTCTTCGACGGAAATTAAAGTTATTGGAACGGACACAACAATAATCAAAGCAAAGCATATTATTTTAGCAACTGGCTCGGAACCGAAACCTTTTCCAGGAGTTCCTTTTTCTTCTAGGATCTTATCCTCCACAGAAATGTTAAATCTTTCTACTTTACCCAATAAACTTGCAATTATCGGTGGAGGTGTTATCGGTTGTGAATTTGCTTCACTATTCCAAACCCTAGGAGTTGAAGTCACTATAATAGAAGCTATGGATCATATTCTTCCTATTAATAATCCTGAAGTTTCTAAAACCCTAACAACAGAGTTTACAAAACGAGGAATTCGAGTTCTCACAAAAGCTTCTATTTCTCTTTTAAAAGAGACTCAAAATAATGTGGCAATTCAAGTAAATGACGTAACAGAACACTTTGACATTGCCTTGATAGCTATAGGAAGGTTGTTTAACACTTCTAATTTAGGTCTTGATAATGCTGGAGTGATCCGTGATGAGCGAGGAGTGATTCCTGTTGAAGAAACAATGCGAACAAATGTTCCTAATATTTTTGCCATTGGAGATATTACTGGAAAAATGCTACTTGCGCATGTAGCTTCTCACCAAGGAGTCGTTGCAGGGAAAAATGTATCTGGCCATAATGCGGTTATGGATTATTCTGCTATCCCTTCTGTGATTTTTACAAATCCAGAGATTGCTATAACAGGACTTTCCCAATATGAAGCTCAACTACAAAATATTCCCATTAAACTAACAAAATTTCCATTCAAGGCTATAGGGAAAGCTGTTGTGATGGAAGAATCTAATGGTTTTGCAACGATTATCAGTCATGAGACTACACAACAAATTTTGGGAGCCTATGTTGTAGGACCTCATGCAGCATCCCTCATCGGAGAAATGACTTTGGCAATTCGCAATGAGTTGACATTACATTGTATCTACGAAACAATCCATGCACACCCAACTCTTTCAGAAATTTGGGCTGAAAGTGCTTTACTTGCAGTAAATCAACCTCTTCATCTTCCTCCAAGACCATGAAAACAACAGATTCCTTAGAAAAAAAACGCCTTCCTAAGCGTTTTCCTAGTTGGTTACGACGCTCTCTTCCTAAAGGATCAGTATTTGCAACTACAGATGCAACTATAAAAAATGTTGGGATGGCTACAGTCTGTGAAGAAGCGTTGTGTCCAAATCGAACTTCATGTTGGTCTCGAAAAACAGCAACATATTTAGCTCTCGGATCTACTTGTACTCGAAAATGTGGTTTTTGTAACATTGACTTTACCCAAAAACCCCAGCCACTCGATCCTAAAGAACCAGAAAAAATAGCTATATCAGCAAAAGCTCTAGGTCTTCGTCATGTCGTTATTACAATGGTTGCTCGAGATGATTTAGAAGATGGTGGTGCAGAAGGTTTAATTCGTATTATTCAAAAATTAAAAGAAGAGCTTCCTTTAGCAACTATAGAAGTACTTGCATCAGATTTTCAAGGAAATATCCCAGCGTTACACTCTCTCTTAGATTCAGGATTAGCAATTTACAATCATAACATAGAAACAGTAGAACGATTAACTCCTATGGTTCGCCATAAAGCTACTTATAGAAGATCTCTGTCTATGCTTGAAGCAGCAGCGAAGTATCAACCTGATTTATTCATTAAATCAGGAATTATGGTTGGATTAGGAGAGCAAGAAAGTGAAGTAAAACAATCTCTTCGAGACCTTGTTTCTATTGGAGTAAAAATTGTAACAATTGGACAATATTTGCGTCCTTCACGTTTGCATATTCCTGTAAAAGATTATGTTACTCCAGAAACTTTTGATTATTATCGCCAAGTTGGAGAATCCCTAGGGTTATTTATTTATGCAGGACCTTTTGTAAGATCAAGTCTTAATGCAGATATTGTTTTAGATACTATTCAAAAGAAACACAGTCACTTATAATCTCTTCAAAAAGAATTTATCTTCCCTAAAAAGAATTCAAAACGATTTTTTATAACCATAGCTTTATCATAATAAAGACGATAATTATTATTAAATGTTCACGATTGGCACTAATCCCCCCTTTTGTTATGGTGAGTAAAAAGGTATGCGTGGATTATGTTTCGTAGTTCTGTTTCTTGTTGCTTTTTCTTTTTGTTAACCCTGTTTTGCTGCACAAGTTGCAACAGCAGATCTCTCATAGTTCATGGGCTTCCAGGAAGAGAAGCAAATGAAATTGTAGTTCTTCTTGTAAGCAAAGGTGTTGCTGCACAAAAACTTCCTAAAATAGCTTCAGCTACGGGAGGAGCTTCCACTGAACAACTTTGGGATATCTCTGTCCCTGCAGCACAAATCACCGAAGCTCTTGCTATTCTAAACCAAGCAGGCCTTCCGCGAATGAAAGGAACCAGTTTGTTAGATTTATTTGCAAAACAAGGACTAGTACCTTCAGAGTTACAAGAAAAAATTCGCTATCAAGAAGGCCTATCAGAACAGATGGCGACAACTATAAGAAAAATGGATGGTATAGTTGATGCTAGTGTTCAAATTTCCTTTTCTACAGATAACGATGAAGCCCAACCTTTAACAGCATCTGTTTATATTAAACATCGAGGAGTTTTAGATAATCCTAACAGTATAATGATCTCTAAAATTAAACGTTTAATAGCAAGTGCAGTTCCAGGGTTGGCTCCTGAAAATGTTTCTGTAGTCAGTGATCGAGCTGCTTATAGTGATATTACTATTAACGGTCCTTGGGGATTAACAGATGATATTGATTATGTTTCTGTTTGGGGGATAATTTTAGCAAAATCTTCGCTTCTCAAATTTCGCTTAATTTTTTATTTTTTGATTCTAATCCTATTTATTATTTCCTGTAGCCTTTTATGGATCATTTGGAAAACACATACGTTAATTATCTCCTTAGGAGGAGCTAAAAACTTCTTTGCTCCAACTCCTTATTCTAAGGTTGCCTTAGATGCAGCCAAAGTATCAAACAAAGCTCCTGAAGAAAAAGATAATGCTTCTACAGAAGGAGAAGATACAACAAAAGTTAAGGAAACCTCAACAGAAGCTCCAGAAGGAAACTCTGCAAATGAGGAAAGCTAGTGACCGCCAATACCTTTGGAACTCTAGATATCTTAATGAAACACTCAAAAGAGGATAATCTAGCAAAATTTTTGCCAGATTCTCTTCTTGTTCCTTCTTCTCATACACAAGAAATTCCTTTAAGCTCTCTCTCTTTTTCCATGCGTTGGCTAGCGACAATCCATCCTTCTTGGATTGCTATCGCAATGAAAGAACTTCCAAAAGAAATACAAAGTCAGCTGCTTGCCTGTCTTCCAGAAACTTTAGTCCGAGAATTATTACCTTCACTACCCAACGTCACTGTAGCACAAAAACGTTGTTCTAATTTCGGTGCATTCTATCTTTTAAATATGTTAAACGAAAAACTTCGTCCCAAAGGCATTGTAGAAGAAGTTTTTCTTCCTGCATCAACTATAAATGCTATACTGTATTATTCCGGTCCAACTAAAATTTCTGTTATCAATTGCTTAGGGTTATGTTATTTAGCAAAAGAGCTAAAAAATGTTGTCGATAAAGTTGTTCTTGAACGAGTGAAAAAGCTTCTCTCCTCTACAGAAAAACTCTTTTTAACCTATTGTCAATCTCACCCAATGAAAAATCTTGAAACGACAAATTTTCTCAGTTCTTGGGACCAGGATTCAGAACTACATCAGTTTATTCATATTCAAGGTTTACGTTTTCTTGGAAAAGCTTTAGTCAAAGAAGACGCTTCTTTTTTATGGTATTTCTTAAGAAGACTCGACATTCGTAGAGGTTATATTTTTGAACAAGCTTTAAAAGAATCCTATGGGCATTCATACGTAGATTATTATAAAAATAATTTAGAAAGATGTTTAAAAGTTTTAATACAGTAAACATAAAGAAAAATAAAATTATTAGATAACGAAAATACAAAAGATCAGCTCTTTGTAGAACTTATGCAAAAAATCACATTTTAACATTAAAAGGAGCGGCGTTGCTTTCAAGATACTTTGAAGTTTTACGCCATTGTATAAATGAAATTTTTCAGTTTAATACATAAAGATAACGACGTCTCGCTAAATAAAAAAATTTTAAGTCCCGAGGCATTTTCAACTCTTCTTGAAGCAAAAGAACTTTTAGATAAAACCAAAGCAGATAGTGAGGCTTTTCTTAAAAGTACAGAAGAAGAGTGCATCAAACTTTGCCAAGCAGCTAAAGATCAGGGATTTCAAGAAGGTTGCGAAAAATGGAATCAGCAACTTGCTTTTCTTCAGAAAGAAGCCCATCACTTGAGAGATCAATTTCGAGATTCCTTAGTCCATCTTGCTATTGCCAGTGTAAAGAAAATCATTGGTAAAGAACTAGAAATGCATCCAGAAACAATAGTCTCTATAATTTCTCAAGCATTAAAAGAGCTTACTCAAAATAAACAGATCACCATTTATCTAAACCCTCAAGATTTACCATTAGTAGAAAAAAGTCGTCCAGACTTAAAACAAATAGTAGAATACGCCGACGCTTTAATCCTTACCACTAAACAAGATATTGCTCCAGGAGGCTGTATCATTGAGACAGAAGCAGGCATTGTAAATGCTCAACTTGATGTACAATTATCTGCATTAGAAAAAGCTTTCTCTTCTATATTAAAGCAAAAAGACCCAAGCGAATCTGAATCCTCATTATCACCTCATGAAGCTAAGAATAAAAAAGAATAAAGGTATTCCATCATCATGCACATCATTTTCAAAATTCTCTTTTGCATTTTTGCCTTTAATGCTTCATGGTGTTTAGCTAGTACCGATGATCCCTATTCTAATTTTTGTCCTTCTCGCTGTGATCTTCCGCCTCCACAACAAATACTTTCTTCTCCAGAGATTGAGACAAAACCGATTCCTATGCCGTCATATCGCGCTCCAGTCTCTGCAGATGATGTTTTGCCTAGAGAAGGTTTATCTGAAGGAAGTTTTTCTGAGACTTATCCAGATTTAACAACACAAGCTGTTATCCTTATTTTTCTAGCTTTGTCTCCTTTTCTGGTAATGTTACTCACTTCCTATTTGAAGATTATTATCACTTTAGTACTCCTGAGAAACGCTTTAGGCGTTCAACAAACACCTCCCAGCCAAGTTCTTAATGGTATAGCTCTTATTCTTTCTATATATGTTATGTTCCCAACAGGAGTAGCTATGTATAAAGATGCTAAACAAGAAATCGAAGCTAACACTATTCCTAGAAATTTATTCACAGCAGAAGGAGCAGAAACAGTTTTTGTTGCATTAAATAAATCTAAAGAACCTTTACGGTCTTTTTTAATTCGCAATACTCCAAAAGCTCAAATTCAAAGTTTTTATAAAATTTCACAAAAAACTTTTCCTTCAGAAATTCGCGAGCATGTATCCGCAACAGATTTCGTTATCATTATTCCTGCTTTTATTATGGGACAAATTAAAAATGCATTTGAAATCGGAGTTTTGATTTACTTGCCTTTCTTTGTCATTGATTTAGTTACAGCAAACATTTTGGTTGCTATGCAAATGATGATGCTTTCCCCTCTATCAATTTCTTTACCACTAAAGTTATTGCTTGTTGTGATGGTAGATGGTTGGACGTTGCTTCTTCAAGGTCTTATGATTAGTTTTAAATAGGAAATTGACCGTGCTCACTCTTGCAACAAGCTTCAAATCAGTTTTATTTGAATATTCTTACCAATCTCTTTTGTTAATACTCATTGTTTCTGCTCCACCTATCATTTTGGCTTCCGTAGTCGGGATTATGGTTGCTATTTTCCAAGCAGCAACACAAATTCAAGAACAAACATTTGCATTTGCTATTAAGCTTGTCGTAATTTTTGGAACTTTAATGATTTCTGGAGGCTGGCTTAGTACTATGATTTTACGTTTCGCAAGTCAGATTTTTCAAAATTTCTATAAATGGAAATAAACAGCATGGGACATAATCTACCCGAGCTTGTTTCTCATTTGGGATCTACTTATCTAAATTATATTTTTCAACAACCTCCAGCCTATGTTTGGTCAGTATTTTTATTATTATTAGCCCGCCTTTTACCAATTTTTGCTGTAGTACCATTTTTAGGAGCAAAACTTTTTCCTTCTCTTATAAAAATTGGTATCGGAATATCATGGCTCGCTATTATTTTCCCTAAAGTCTTGATGGATACTCGTATAGCAAATTATACAAACGAAAATCTTTTTTATATTTTGCTAATTAAAGAAATGATTATTGGAGTGATTATTGGCTTTATTTTATCATTTCCCTTTTATGCAGCACAATCAGCAGGATCTTTCATTACAAATCAGCAGGGTATTCAAGGTCTCGAAGGGTCTACTTCTCCAATTTCTATTGAGCAAACCTCCCCTCATGGAATTTTTTATCACTATTTTGTTACCATAGCTTTCTGGTCTTTAGGAGGACATCGGATCGTTTTTTCTCTTCTTCTACAGTCTCTTGAAGTGATTCCCATTCACAATTTTTTTCCTCCAGAGCTGATGAGCTTGCATGCCCCTATTTGGTCTACTCTCCTGAAAATATGTCAGTTGAGTCTTATTATGACAATTCAACTCAGTGCTCCAGCAGCATTAGCAATGTTAATGTCCGATCTCTTTTTGGGAATTATTAACCGAATGGCGCCCCAAGTACAGGTTATCTACTTGCTTTCTGCATTAAAAGCCTTCATGGGACTTCTCTTTTTGACAATAGCTTGGTGGTTCATCATTAAACAACTGGATTACTTCACTCTAGCTTGGTTCAAAGAAACTCCTATGATGCTATTTGGTACGAATCCTCAAGTGTTATAACAAAGATATTAAAAATTAAAGGGAAGGAAACCTGTCTGCTCTCTTAAAAAAGAGCAGAAAAGAAAATAGCTACAAGGATTTATTCATCTGATGAGGAGTTCTGATGATGATGAGAGCACTGTTTTTTAGAACACGAGGAAGCTGGGGAATCAACAATAAAGGTAAGAATAATACATAAAAGTAGGAAGGAAACAGAGAAAGGAAACATATTTAAGATAAAAAACAGTAGAAGTCCACAAAGAAGAGCATTTTTAATTGGACCATTTTTAGCATAGTAGCGTTGTAAATTAGCTAGAGTCGTGCGGATTTCTTGATAAAAACCTAAAACGATACCACAAGCGACAAACATCCCTCCCATCCAAGAGACGAAGTCAGAAATAATCCCGAAAAGAACAAGAGCTCCGCCAATAACTTCGCGAGCATGATGCGTAAAGAAATGTTTCATACTAGTTACTTTGGGACTTGCATGCAAATCTTTGACTTTCTTTTTGATACCATCAAATTGCGAAGATGGCTCTTTGGAAACGTCTTCTTTTGGGGTTTCATTTGCCATTTCTGTACCTCGTAAAAAAATGAAATTCTATTTAATGATTCATCTAATACTAATTATTAAAAAAATTTATATAAAAAATAAATCAAAAATTCTAGTTATAGTTTTACTCTCTTTGAAGAACAGCGACATCGAGAAATTGTTTTAGTATCAGGATCTACAAGAAATAAATAATCCCCAGCACAGCCTAAGGTAAAATCAAATAGCTTTTTATTTATCAATTCTATCAAACCATGTTGACTCAAAATTAGTTGAGTTTTATCTCTAAGCTCTAAACGAAAATCTGTTCTAGTCTTAAATAACTCTATTGCAGCAGCTTGTCCATGCTTTTGTATGGCTTCTTCTTGACGCTTAACAGACTCCCAAATGCCATTACGCAAAGTGTTTATCTCAAGATATACTGCAGGTTGATCTATCACAGCTTCTAATAATAAAGGATCCATAAAAATAAGGTTAAGTTTGCAATTGCTTGGCAATTTCTCCTCATAATGAAGGAAATTTAGTAAGGGTTGAGCATTCTTAGATCCTTTTAACATTGTGTAAAGAATATCAGCCTCTTCTTTTGGAAGCGTCAGAGTTTCAATAATATCGGGACCAAACTTAGCTGCTCCCTCCATAATTTCCTCCTTTTTGCTCAACAAGGTGTTCGTTATAAGATACTCTGATCCTTGAGGAACATTACCTGTATCTACATAAACTCGTTTCAAAAGTCTGACAAAAATAGAATACCACGATGCTGAATTGTAATGGATTTCTGGGAGTTCCATAAACAAGGCATAAAGGTTGTACCGGGAGTTATTTGGAGGTCTTGAAAAAGGAACTTGAAGAAGACGATACTTCTGTTTTTTTTTTGTAACAACTTTCGCAGTTTTACTTGGTACAGAAGTTTCATGTTCCTTAGAAACTTTATCTATAACGGTAAGTTTTTTCGCTTTTTCTTGATACTCGACTTCCGCACATGCAGAACGACACGCCGTCATAAAATTTTCCTGACGCTCAATAAACTGGGAACAAAGACATCGTTTGCGAGAATTCGCGGCATCAAAAGCTACCAACGATGCTAAAGATGCAAGACACATTAAAGTAAAAATATACGATTGCATAGTAGTACTATTTCCCTAAAGCAAACAAATAGTTTAATGTACGAGTTTTTTGCCCAGGCAGTTCTCGGATTATCTTTATGCAGACTTTTTCTGGTAAAGCTTGATCACTTGGATGTTCTAAGGAAGCTATCGAGCAATACTTTACATAAGAGAGTAAAGTAAGGTATTCCATTTTATTTTCGTTTTTTAAATTATAAACTCTCAATTCCAACTTATATTGCTCAGGATCATAATGAAAGGCTGCACGAACTTCTCCTGCGAGTTCAGGATCCTTGTAAACCCCTCGATCAAACGTTAGAGACAATAGCGCATCTTTATCTTCTGCGGATGTTAAAGCTTCCCTAAACAGGATTCGTAATAATTGGTACGCTCGTGCTTCTTCCATAAAAGAGGAATACACATTCTTTTGCTGCTTATGTAAACAATAAATCTGTCTATACCAAAATCCCAGAGAACCTAGAAGCACAGCTAATAATGTCAAAGACATAAGAAGCTCCATAAGTATAAAGCTGTGTTTCTGTTTTTTTGGAGAGGCTAGTGGGTAACGCACATACATCTTTGCACCAAAACAGCGTGTTTTTGATCAGGGAAGATCTCTACAGCAACGTCTACTAAACAAGCTTTCACAATATTGTTTTCTACTCGCACACCCTTCCGAACATCGACCTCATAGTGATAAGGGATCGAAATTTTTTTACCAGAGCTTGTATAAAGAAAAGTTGAAGCGAGTAGTCCTGATCCCGATGAGGGAAATTCTCCAGCGAGCATTTGTTTTTGCATTTGCTTTTCTATAGAGAAAAAACAATTATCAATAATCGATGGCAGTTGAAGAGACTGAATGTTTTCTTCAAAAAATTTCCTATTTCTCGAATAAAATTGTATGCATGGTATGAGTACAAGACAAACTAAGGACATAGCCATTAATACTTCTATCAAGAAAAAACTTCGTTTGAATTTTTTTCTAGGGATCATTTTAAACATCACAACGAAAGCTAATTTTTAGTCTGAACTCTTTTGGAGAAGATCACGAGATCATCGCCTCGCTCATTAAGTTGAACAACAAGATCTTCTCCCCAAGCATCTTTTAAAAGATTTTTCCCATCTTTACACCAAGCGGCTTCTTCAATGATTTTTTCCTTTTGTGCGATGATGTCTTTCAAAGGAGTTCCTCCTGAGGCATATTCCATCATTAAGATGTCATAAACCTTAGCACAAGCCTGTTCTGATTGAAATACCTTCCCCTTATGGATGCTTCCACGCATATTAAATGCCAAAGCTCCACCGACAATCCCGATGAGGGTAATTACGACCATCATTTCAATTAATGTGATCGATTGTTTTCTTTTTTGTTTTTTCATATAGCGTTTTCCTCCTAGATTCTAATATGTTACAACGCTTGAATATTACTCGTTAACGGCATAAGTATTGCCAACATAATGACGCCTATAATTCCTCCAAGGAAAATAAGAATCACAGGTTGGCACCACGAAGTTATCCAGGTAAGGGTTTTCTGAACATCGTCATTATAAATATGTGCTATATACCCCAAAACTTCAGAAAGCTCTCCAGACTCTTCTCCTAAAGACACCATTCCGCAAGCTAATTTTGGAACCCAAGGTCTCTGCGCCAGTTCGTGACTCAAAGAGCTTCCGTGAATAACAGCCTGAACTATTTCTTTCATCTCATCTCGAAGAGCATCGTAAGTAATAGCTCCACATCCCAATTCTAACCCCTCTATTAAAGTCCCTCCTCCCTTTAAAATAGCAGAGGTTACTGAGCAAAACCGAATAAGAGAAACTTTAATAATGAACTTCTTTATAAGGGGGCATGAAAAGAAAATTTTTTCTTTAAATTGGTTCCAAGGAATTTTCTGTCGAAAAAAAGTCCCTATTCCAAAAAGAACGCTTATCCCTCCTAATAACCAAAATTTAAACCGGCATAAGAAGTCACTAGAGCTAAAAACTATACTTGTTAATTTGTTAGGTTCTATGTTTTCAAAAGTTTCTTTTATAGAGGGAATAACCCCTAAAAGAAAAAATAGTACCACTACTATAGAAAAACTGAACAACACTATAGGGTAACTTAAAGCTGACACAATTTTCTTAGAGATCAAAGCCTGCTCTTCCAATACTGTAATAACATTTTGCAAGCACCCTTCTAAAGCCCCGACACTTTCTCCAGCCAAAACAGCACTACAATAAAAGTTATTAAAAATTTCCGGATACAACGCCATAGCTTGCGATAATGATCCTCCAGAACGTAAAACTTCTATGAAAGATGTCAGTAATGTCGCCATTCCCTGTCCCTGATACTGATCTCGCAAAGATGAGAGACTTTCATATAAAGGGAGACCTGACCGCAAAAGAAGCACCAGTTGCTTAGTAAAAACAATAAGCTCTGTTTTCTTTATGCGAATTCGACGAAAGGTTTCTTCACGCACATCCAAGACAAGAATGCCTTGTTGCATAAGTTTATCATGAGCTTCTTGAATATGAGAGGCTTCTAAAAAATTTCGTTTTTTTCGCTCTTTAGCATCAAGATAAGTATAGACGTATCTTGGCATCCGTCCCCCCCTCTTATTTTAATCGTAGTGCCTAGTAACTCTGGCGACTTCTGACAGTGAGGTATCCCCAGCTAGAGCCAAAGCTATGCCGTGTTCTGATAAAGGGCAGAAGCCGTGATCGTAAGCGTGTTCGCGTAAAACTTGATAAGATTGCCGTAAGGCTATTTCAGAACGTAGTTGAGAATTTGGTCGGAAAAACTCGTAGATTCCTTGACGCCCTTTATAACCTGAGTGAAAGCAAGACGCACACCCCTGTCCATGATATAAAGGTGTTTCAGGATCTTTTCCCAAAGAAATAAGGAAAGCTTTTTCTTGGTCATTAGGAGAACAAAGAATTTTACAATAAGGACAGGTTTTTCGTACTAATCTTTGAGCAACCACACCTATAAGAGTAGCAGAAAGTAAATAAGACTCTATTCCCATATCTAAAAGCCGAAATATAGCGGAAATCGCATCATTCGTGTGAAGTGTACTCACAACTAAATGACCTGTCAAAGCTGCTTGTATAGCAATTTCGGCAGTTTCTTGATCTCGTATTTCTCCTACCATTAAAATATCAGGATCCTGACGTAATAAATGTCGTAATCCACGAGAAAATGATAGTCCTATTTTAGGCTTCACAGCAATCTGAGCTATCCCTGCCAGTTTGTACTCGGGGGGATCTTCTATAGTCATAATGTTCGTAAAAGGTCCTGTAAGTTCTTGAAGGACTCCATACAAAGTTGTTGTTTTTCCACTCCCTGTAGGACCTGTAACGAGTAATATTCCCTCAGGAGCTTTTATAATTTCTTTAAAAGAGCTTTCAATATTTTCAGGCATACATAAACCTGCGATATCAAAAATCACATTTCTCTTGTCCAAAATACGAAGAACTACTCTTTCTCCATGAATCACAGGGACCGTACTCACCCTCATATCTACTTCTTGGCCACCAATATGTATTTTTAAACGCCCGTCTTGAGGAAGACGGTGTTCCGCAATATCTAGCTTTGCCAATACTTTGATTCGCGTGATAAGCGCGGAGCGCAAATGAAAAGGGGGAGAGTGGCGATCATGAAGAACCCCATCTATACGATACCTGATGCGTAAAGCTTCTTCGGATGGTTCAAAATGAATATCGGAGGCTCTTTCTTCAATCGCTTCTTTCAATATTAAATTCAATAATCGTACAACTGGGGCTGAATCAGTATTTTCGAGAAGATCTTCTTGTTTAGCTGTTGGCAATGATTTGTCATGTTCCATCGTTAGTAGCATGTCTGAAGCATTGCCATCACGAGAGCTATAGAGTTTTTGTAAACTTTGCAGAATTTCTACTTCATCCTTTACTACAAATCGGATAGATTTTTTTAATAAAAGTTTAATTTCATCCAAAGCTATCAGAGATGTTGCTGTTGCATGAGCAATAACAACAGAATCGGGAGTTTCCTCGATAGGGAGACAACAGTGTTGTTTTAGAAAAGCATAGGGTAGAACATCCAAAAGTTCTTGAGATAAAAAATTAGCGTCCATCGTACTCTAAGCCTTCTACTAGAGGTGAAGGAAGGCCTACTGCTGGTAGAATTTCTAATTTCTTTTGAGCTGCTTTCGCAGTAGCTTCGCTAGCAGCCAAAGCTTGAAGATATTCTTTGCTCTCCCCTGGGCGAGAGGAAAGAAGAGCTTCTTCATGACGTTCTTGCTGCTCTATAGGGTTCTCTATAATTTTAGGAGTTATGAATACAAACATTTCAGTAAGGCTATCTGAGGAGGTATTCATACTAAATAATTTACCAATTCCAGGAATCTCTCCTAGAAAAGGGATGCCGTCTTGCATATCCGACATATATTTACAACGCAAACCGCCAATAATTACAGACTCCCCATCTGCTATCCGTACTTTATTGGTAATATTACGTCGTGTAACATCCGGACGATCATCTATTTTCTTTCCCGTGGTATCGAAAGTAATGTCCGTTTCTAAAGTGATGTAACTTTTTCCATCTTCTTCTCCAATATTGATCGTAGGAAGCATTTTTATCATGATTCCGTACTGAGCTCGATTATAAAGAGCCTTGTCCTTCTCTGCAGAAACTGCAATGGAGACCTCTTCCACTATAGCAATTCTTGCTGGAGTTTGATTCATTGTAACGACGGAGGGACTTGCATTAATACGCACATCTTCCTGAGCCATCAAAAACTGATAGGCAAGATCATAACCAGGAACAATGGAGGAACCTGTTGTCCCCTTAAGAAGAAACTCTAAAATACCAGTACCTCCAGTCCAAGAGAAGGAGGGTGTACAACTTTTCTTCCCTATTTCTTCTCCCAAGCGAAGAAGATTTAAGCCTGATTTTCTTTCATGAGAAAGCTTCCTTTCAAAAAGAAGAACTTCTATTCGCACCATTTTTTTAGGAACATCAAGCTTTTTAAGTAGCATTTGTATTCGAGATAACGCTGCTTTCTCAACAACCATTACTAACGTGCCAGTTTTTGAATCAGCAATAAAGTTTCCGTATTTCACGGGACCATCTTTTACTGGGGCAGCAGCAACAGTATTTATTTGTATAGAAGAATCTGTTTGAACTGAAGTCTCCGTATGCCCCTTGGAAGAAGATGTGTTTTCTCCAGAGAAGACATCGTGCACTTGAGAAAGAAGGACTGCAAGCTCTTGAGGATCTGAGTGTTTAACATTATACCAAAATACGGTCTTATCTGAAGGATTCTCTATACCGTCTTCAAGATCTCGAATTAGTGTTATTGCCTGCTGAACGAGAGCTCCGGAACCACTTAGAAAGAGAGACCGTCCTTGATACTGCAAGGGAACAACACGCAGCCCTATAGAATCACTACTTCCTTCTTTAGCAAGATCCTCTCGAAATGCTGCATTTAAAATTTCCAACATTTCGCTAGCTTCTATTTTCGTTAAAGGAACTATACGGTATTCCTGACGAACATTATCTGCTTGTATAAAATCGTAAACTTTTAATAATTCCCCGATCTCTCCTACGGAGCCAAATATCCACAAATGTCCAGCAATTACATCTATCTGCGTTGTTTCTGCATTCATGAACTTTCGTAAAAGTTGCAATTCTGCTCGCACATCAACATTCTTAGACACAAGAATAAAACCTATGTAAGCTGTTGATGACAAACTCTCTAGATCCTTTTTAGAGGAAAAAACCCCGGCAATCCCTGAACTGTCCTGACGCGTAGAATATAATTCTTTAATCCAAGGACTTACCTGACGAATACCAATTCCAAGTCGAGAAAGAATTTGGTTCAAACAATCTTCAAAACCTTCTTTGGGAACTAAAAGCTTAGACAATGCAGAAACTTTGATATTCCCTATATCTTGAGGAATCAAATATATGGAATCGTTGGCACCATAATCAGCGACAAGATTATAAATAGTCGCTTCAGGATGATGCCACAAAGCAAAATCTTCCTGGTCACTATTTTTTCCTCGAACTTCTTCTGCCCAAAGAGTCTTTATTTCTCTAATATGATTTTTTACATCAGCAAGCCGAATAAGGAGTTTTTCCCAAACATCAACGTCCTCACATTCTAAAGCACGCAAACGTGCTGCTTCTTCATATAAATTCTTTAGGAGAAGAGTACTCTCCTTCATATCAGCATTAAAGGAAGCCAGCCCTTCATAAGAATCCGAAGAAGAGTTGTTCTTTTCTAGAGATTGCACTTTTTCTGCTATTGTCAAAGCGAATACTGAATTGCAGGAAACAAAGTTCACTACCACCAAGACAGAATACAACACTATAGAGCTACGCCAAAAATGCATCTATGCCCCCCCTCGATCTATTGTAGATCCCTTATTTGTTGTTTCTACAACACACGAAGAACTAGTTTGTTCATGAGAAACTAGACTAGATTCCAAACCTTGCTTTAGGGGTAACGTGATAGTCTCTACTAAAGTACGTTGAGAATTAAATACATGTCCTCTTAAAACAAAATTCGCCCCTTCTTTTTCTAATTTCTCAAAGACCATAAGAGGTCCAGAGAGTTTCCCTGAAACATAATCCTGAATTTGTTGAGGAGAAGACAGTTTTTCCCAACCTGTTATGGTTCTCAAAACCCAATCATTAGGAGATAAAATCAATCTCTGCTTACCAAGTAAGACTATTGGACGTGACCATGACCGCATTCCAACAAACTCGAGTTCTCGCAGAACATCTGTTATCTCAATAGGAGAGCTCAGGGTTTTTGCTAAACTTACAGATTGACGAGCAGTTCCTCCAACATTCCATAAATCAATAACAATAACTTTATCGTCTATTTTTTTAACTTCTAACAAGGGTACCGATGCACTTTCACCACGAAAAGCACCACACGACTGCCAAAACTCACCATCCCATAAAAGAAAATCCCCAACAGAGAGATATCGACTATAATTTTCTTCCGAAGCAGAAGTAAAATCTATGCGTTCTTTAACAGCTTTGTCAGCATATTCTACTCCTCCATGCATGAGCAAAAATTTATCTAATCCAACACGCCGCATTTTTTGTTTCACAGGAAAGCTTGCATCTACTTTAATCCCCCCAATTTCCCAAGATGAAATCGCTCTCATAGATGCTCCTAAAAACAAAGTCTCTCTTTCTTTAGGAGAAGAAATCATCGTTTTTGTAGTTCCAATCAAACGCACTTTTACCTCTATTCTACCTTCTATGCCCACAGATCGACATTCTAACCACAGCTCTGTTGGGGAAGTACTAAAAGTATACATAACCCCTTGAGAAGAAGGTTCTGTGCATAGATAAACCTTTTCTCCTGGGGCTGCAGTATAACGATCTCCTGACGATGCTAATGCTAAAGAAAATTTACTCTTTAGAGCATCAGGCCTGTCGTTACTCCCTAAGAAAACTACTTCCTGCCGCAAGTCTGGCAACAGTTCTTCTATCTCGGGAAAATCAAGCTCCCACACGCCTTTATCAAACTCTTCTACTTGAGGTAGTGTCCCGAATTCTCGAACTCCTTCTTCTGCAGACAAGAAAATTTTATAAAATCCACCCATGCTGTTTGATGATCCACAAATAATCGAGAAGACTGTGACAACGCTTAGAAGACTATAACCTATCGAAAGAAGTGGATACATAGTGAAAGCAAACTAAAAATAAGAAAAGATAACTTATTAGAGAAAAAAAATCAATTTATACAAACAAAACTCAAACAAACCCAGAATTTAACAAATAAAAAGGCATATCGATTTTTTATAAACAAACTAATTCTGAATCTACGGGACGCTTTGTTATACTAAAATTTTTATTTCCACAAATTACCAAGGTATCCTCTATTCGGATCCCTCCAAGTCCAGGGAAATATACTCCAGGCTCGACAGTAACCGTCATACCAGATTGTAGAGAAATGCTTTTCCCCGCTGGAGATAGTCTTGGATACTCATGAATATTTCTTCCGACACCATGACCTGTACCATGGAAAAAATACTCGTCTAATCCATGAGATCTTAATATACGTACGGCTTCTTCGTGCACATCACTGCACAAAACTCCTTCCCTACACAAAGCCATCGCAGATTTTTGAGCCTCAACAACTATAGGATAACTTTCCAAAAGTCGAGAATGAGGACGTCCCCAGGCAACAGTGCGAGTCATATCGGAACAATAACCATCCAAAAGTACACCGATATCTATAAGTACGATATCTCCCTGACGTAAAGGACGATTTGAAGGAATCGCATGGGGAAAAGCGGCATGTTCTCCAAAAGCAACGATAGGAGGGAAAGAGGGAGCAGTTGCTCCTGATTGAGCCCAAAAAGTTCGCAACTGCTTTACGACTTCTTTTTCTGTTATGCCTTCATGAAGTATGGATAAAACATAATCAAAGCCAGCAGATCCTAACGCTGCAGCTTGACGCATCTGTTCTATTTCCTGCTCAGACTTAATACTACGAAGTTTTTCGGTAAATAGTCTCAGAGGCTCCCATTGACAAGGAATTTTTTTCCACATCTCATAATTACTATAGGAAGTGTGCTCACTATCAAATCCTATACTTTGGTAAGCGTGAGATTGAATATAGTTAGAAAGTACTTCAAGATGATTTTTTGAACAAAAAATCAGAGAAACACTCTGAATATGCGCATAAAGGTCTTTATCGATTTTATGAACAAAAAAAACTGCCTCTTCTTGACTTATAAGTAAAGTTCCAGAGACAGCTTCATCATAGAGAAAGTATGCTATATCTTCTTCTCTTTCTATTAACATCGCATCAATGTTATAAGTTTTTAAAGCCTGTTGTGCAAGCACTATACGATTCCGTAACATACTATCCTCCAATAAAATCTGTATCAACGATTTGACGAAGTATTTGTGTCCCGTCAAAAGCTTTTTCTGGTTTTCCAAGGCCCCAAAGAAGAGTCAACCATGAAGCATCAAATATTCGAGAAGTTTTTGAAAAAACTTCTCGAGAAAGAACATCTCGCATTAAAGAGAAAAAGGCTTCCCGATCTACTTTTTCTTGACCTTCGGCAATCAATAATAAAATCCAAGATTTCAACTCTTCTTCTTCGATAAATGTTGGAGCACTTTCAATAATAAACGTTTGAGGACCAATTTGTGAGATCTCTATCCCTAATTGACAAAACTCTTGAACATACAGTGAAAGAAAACGGCTTTCTTGAGGAGTTACCTGTAAGGTTAAAGGAATTAGAAAAGCTTGGCTCTTATACAAATAACGATGTTCTTTTAAGGACATGTAAAACAAATGTTTCCGAGCTATGGCAGTAAAAACAATATAAACACCTTCAAAATCTTCTGCCAAAACCACTCGACCTAAAGAAGCTAAAAAGCGTACATTACGCGCTCCTAACCAATCTATTTGCAAAGCGTCTTCCCGAGATTTCACGAATTCTGTAAAAAGATCTTTCGAAGAAACTTTGAACTCTTCTTCTAAGGAAGTTTCACTAGGATTTAAAGGCTGGCATACCGGCAAAAATTCTCTAATTTCAAGTGGCGGCTCAAAAACAATAGGACTTTGGTGTATTCCTTGAGGACAAACTAAGACTTCAGAAAGAAGTTCCTTTAACTTTTCCCCGACAAATTCTTCTCGAAGAATGCGCACCTCTACTTTTTGTGGATGTACGTTAAAATCACACCAAGCAGGGGGAAGATATAACTTTAAAACAAATACAGGGAATCTCTGTAAAGGAAGAAGTAAAGAATAAATCTCTCCAACTTTTCTAGAGATGAATAAAGATTCTACAGGACGATCATTTATAAAAATTTTCTGCCCTTGACGTGTAGGACGATGAAAATTTAAAGCTCCAAGAAAGCCTACGATACGAATATCTTTATCACCTCTATCTACAGCAAAAGCACCTTGCATAAATTCCTCACCCATAATAAGGGCTGTTCTTTCCGCAAAGTTTTGATGTTTCAGCACAAAAAGTTCTTGATTCTTCTCACTAATCCAAGACCAACCAATATTTTCCGAAGCAAGCACTCCGTTTTCCAATATCTTACGCACAAGCAATCGATCTATTTGAGGGCTCTTTTGAAAACCTCGCCTTACAGGGATATTATAAAACAACGAATCTACAGTTATCGTAGTCCCTAACTGGCGCGCTGCAGGTTCACAGAGAAGCATTTTCCCTCCTTCCACAACAACATATGCACCAGTCCCAACCTTTGGAGAAGAAAGGATTTTCATTTTAGAGATAGAAGCTATGGAGGGTAATGCTTCTCCTCGAAAGCCATAACTATGCAAAGAAAAAAGATCTGAGAAGTTACAAATTTTAGACGTTGCGTGACGCTGCAAAGCTAGAGAAATCTCTTCTGCCGTCATTCCGCATCCGTTATCTTTGACAACAATGAGCCCTTGACCTCCGCCAAGGGTTTCCAATTCTATTTCATCGGCGCCAGCATCTAAAGCATTCTCCAAAAGCTCTTTAACTACTGAAGCAGCATTTTCTATGACCTCTCCAGCAGCGATTTGGTTCACTGTAACCGAATCCAAAAGCTGAATAGGTTTTTTTTGAAACATAATTACTCGATAAAATTCCAAAAGAGCAAGTTAAAGAACCTTAAAGCTAAAGTCAAGAAAGAGGGGATGGCTTGATTTGCCTCATCTTTAACAACTTAATTACTTTATACAAAAACAAATTCATATTTTTATTAAGCTATTGTTCCGAAATAAACATAAAAATAACTATATTAGATATAAAACAAATAATTTTTTATTTTAGGAATTATATTAATGAGTAATCCTAGCTCTAGTAAGCCAAACAAACCTTCAGCATCTTTCAATAAGAAAAATCGCAGCCGCTTAGCAGAACTCGCTGCACAAAAAAAAGCGAATGAAAATGATTTAGAACAGAAGTACCCTCCCCCAACAGAAGAGGAAACAAAGCAAGTTCTATTGAATATTTTTCAAGGTTTGGGGAACGGCTTGTCATTACAGCAAATTTTAGGAATATCAGATATTCTTTTAGAAGAAATTTATACCATAGCCTATAGCCTATATTCTCAAGGAAAGTATCTTGAAGCCATTGGTCTTTTCCAAATTCTTGCTGCCTCAAAGCCTCAAAATTATAAATACATGTTGGGCTTAAGTTCTTGTTTTCATCAAATGAAGATGTATAACGAAGCTGCTTTCGGATTTTTCCTAGCCTTTGATTCTCAACCAGACAACCCTATCCCACCCTATTATATCGCAGACAGTCTTCTAAAGCTTGATCAGCTAGAAGAGTCTAAAAACTTCTTAGACATTACTACAGACATTTGCGGCGACAAACCAGAATATAAAATTCTGAAAGAGCGCTGTAGTATTATGAAAGGATCTATTGCTAACACGCAACAATCTAAAAAAGAAAAAGACACGAAGAGAAAGCCTGTAGCAAAAAAGGCTCCAGGAAAGAAAAACAAAAAAAAATAGAATCTAGGAACTAGGAACCTGTCATGCAGAAAAAAATTCAAAAAAAATCAAAAAAGACATCCAAACCTATAGCGAAACCTTCTACTATTTGCTCGAAATCAATAAAAAACAATGAAACAGCTCTTCATGATTTGGAAAACGCTGTTTTAGAAATTTATCAAGATTTTCCTTTAGCTCAGACATTTGCAAATCTTACAGACAGCAAACAAATGTCTAAAATGATCGCAGCACTTTCTGGAACACTAGATTCGTTACATATAGAAGAGCTTACCCAAGGTTTATTCCCTAATCCTAAAGAAGATGAGCGCTTTGCTAAAAATTTATCTTCTGTTCTGTATAGCTTAAAAAATCTTTCTAAAATCGTAACTGATAACATATCTAAAAACGTTGAATAGTCTTTTGGAATCAATCAATTAGGTAAAATATGTCTCTTTCATCTTCCTCAGGACCAGATAGCGCTAAAAATATTCTAAGTCAGGTGCTAACATCGACTCCTCAAGGGGTTCCCAATGAAGACAAGCTCACAGGAAAAGAAAATAAGCAGGTACAACAAACTCGCTCAGGACTCAATGCAGAAATGCAGAGTGATGTAAAACTCACAAACTCTGAAGCAAAAGAGACTCAAGGAATTGCTGCGAACAGTCCTGATATGCAATCAGGAGACATTGGCGATCTTATAAAACAAATTCAAGAGGAAAATAGCCTTTCTAAAACCGAAAGCCAACAAATACAAGAATTGGCAACACAAATCGGTACAACGATTGATATTTCCAAAGGGTTACAGGCTCTTGAAGGATTAAAAGAAACCTTCTTATCTACACTAAGCCCTGAAGAAAATGCTTTATTACAACAAGTTACGGACATTGTAAAAGATGCTGTTTCTGGAAACATCGTTGGCAACACGCAATTAGAGACCCCTCAGCTTCCTGTTCCCAAACTCACACCGAGAAAAGATGTTTCAGAAATTGGTATGGCACTTGCCAAAGCAATAGCAGCTTTGGGAGAATCTACAAGGTCAGCGATATCTAACTATCTCAGTACTCAAGCACAATCAGACGCTTCTAATAAAGCTTCTCTAGAAAAGCAGGGGCTAAAAATAGATAAAGAACGTGAAGAATTCCAAAAAATGAAAGAGCTTGAAGCTAAAGCTAAAGATAACACTGCGATGGAGACTGCGAATAAGGTCATGATTGCCGTTTCTATAGCTGTGACAGTAGGTTCTGTTATTGCAGGCATCTTTACATGTGGAGCAGGATTTATTGGTTTAGCTGCAGCTGGAGCTTTAGCAGCTGGAGCTGGAGCTGCTGCTGCGACGACGACAGTGACTGCTGTTGCAACTCAAGTCACAATACAAGCTGTCATTCAAGCTGTTAAAACAGCTGTTGTAGAAGCAATAAAACAAGCCATTTCACAAGCTATAAAAATTGCTGTTAAACAGGGACTTAAAGCCGCTATTAAATCCCTCATAAAAACTATTGCTAAAGTAGTATCTAAAGCCATAACAAAAATTTTCTCTACAGGGAAAAGTGTAATATCCAAGGCATTCCCCAACCTATCTAAAGTAATAAACTCTCTATCTAGTAAATGGGTCAGTCTGGGTATAAGCATAGCCACAGCAGTTCCTGGTCTAGTAAAAGGAATTGGTCAAATGCAGACAGCAGACCTTCAACAAGAACTTGCTCAAATACAAAAAGAAGTTGGGAAACTCGTAGCTCAGTCTGAAATGATGAAAATGTTCACTCAATTCTGGATGCAAGCAAGTAAAATAGCAGCAAAACAAACAGGTCAATCCGAAGAGATGTCTCAACAAGCGACAAAACTCGGTGCTCAAATTGGAAAAGCCTTCGCAACAATTAGCGCAGGTCTTGCAAGTGCAGTATAAATTAATTTCAAGAGGTATTTTTCTATGACATCAGGAGTCAGTGGAAGTCCATCAAGTAATCAAGATCCGTCATTAACTGCTCAGATTGCACAAAATGCTAGAAGTACTGGAGCGTCGGCATCAGGAAAAGCCCAAGGGCAAAAAGCAGCTGGAACAGACGAGGCTCTTGGCTTTGAAGACCTTATTCAAGATATGCAAACTGAAGGTAGTTCTAAAAAAGAAAAAACGTCACAAACAACTAAAAGCGGAAAGACTTCGAAAAGTGAAAAATCTAAAGGTGCTTCTTCAACTTCTACTGTAGCCGAAGCTTCAAAGACTGCAACAGCTGGCGCTGTTACAGCAACTAAGCTCGGAGCAAATTACGAGGCCCCTCATCTCCCATTTCCTGAAAGTTCTGAAGTAAATGGTGTAGTTCTTCGAAAAGGAAAAGGAACTCTAGCTCTCTTAGGGCAAATCATGGCTCTTTTAGCGGAAGCTTCTGGAAAAAGTTGGTCAGCATCATTTCAACAACAAAACCAAGCTATTGCAAACCAAATACAAATGGCTCCTGAAATCGGAGAAGCAATAAGATCTCAAGCAAATAGTCAAGCAGCAGCGACCGAAGCACAAGCTAAACAAAGTTTAATTTCTGGAATTGTAAATGTTGTTGGCTTCGCCTTAACTGTGGGTATGGGAACTCTCAGTGCTTTAAAAAGCGGAACATCCTCTCTTAAAGCAGCTAGCTTTACAAAAGAAACAGGAGGCGCAGCAGCAGCAACTACGCAATCTGCATTATCTACAGCGACCCAATCCACACAGCAGACAGCAACAGCTGCCGCATCAGCAGCGAGCTCTGCAACTTCAGCTTTAGGAGGAGGAATCGGAGCCTCTGCAGCTAAAACCGCAGCAAATCTTACAGACGATATGGCAACAGCAGCTACAAAAGCCACGACCGGAGGAATTTTTGGGAAGGTATTAAATACACCAAATTGGTCTGAAAAAGTGACTCGAGGTTTCAACGTTGTCAAACAACAAGGAGCTCGAGCAGCTGAGTTCGGTTCTAAGGTTTTGGGAGCAACAATGCAAATGTCTCAAGTCATACACGGACTTAGCGCCGGAATAGAAGGAATTACTGGAGGTGTAATCGGAGCAGAAGTTGCTGAGCACCAAAGAGCTGCTGGGGAAGCTGAAGCTAGAGCAGAAATGCTTAAGCAGCTATCTTCTGTTCAGGGTCAATATGCAGGACAAGCAGGTCAATTGCAAGAACAAGCCTACAGTGCTTTCAAAGAGGCTTTACAAACTCTAAATAATATTGCAGATAGTCAAACTCAAACGACTTCTGCAATTTTTAATTAAAGCTTTGGGCGAGTTCATTAGAACCTCGCCTAAAATGTAAAACAGTTTTACATTACGAGGCAATATAACCTTGACGTAACTCTTCCTGATATATCAAACGACAACCAAGGATCATAAAACCTACAGCTGGAAGTAGGCCCCAGGAAAAACTTTCTCTGAGAAGAATCCATCCATAAAAAGCTGCAAATAATGGCATGATCAAATTACAAAAAGAAAGAAACGTCGAAGAGTATTTTCTTAAAAGTTTTGCATAGAGATTGTAGCAGATCAAATTCGAGATGAAGACTAAAGTAAATACCGATTCTAAAAATAGTGGGATGTTCTGTACAGGAATCGGATTCCACGGTTCTACACATAAAGAGTGTACAAGAGAAAATCCTCCAGCAACGAGCATCGCTAGGGCATTTATTGCAGAGGTGGATAAAGAGCTATTCTTTTCTATTTTACGCAATAGCGTCCAACCAAAAGCAGCAAAACACGTCGCACACAAAAGCAAAAATTCAGGTAGGCCGAAATTCCAAGACCACGCTTGTCCTCCACCACTCTCACCACCCAAAACTAAGTATGAAATATACCCTATAAGGCCTAAGCCTAATCCAAAAATTTTTTTAAAAGAAATCCTCTCCTTCAACTGCAAATAAGAAAATAAAGCTGAAATAAAAGGTGATAGACCATAGATAAAACAAGCTTTAGCAGAACTTAATCCCTGTAGTCCCAAAAATTCACAGACATTAGCAAGATAGTAGCCTGTAATAGCTAAAATAATAATATGGATAAAAATTTGTTTTGGAAAACGCAAAGAACCTCGCCGCATCCAAACAATGCTGGCAAGAACACCTCCAGCAAACAGCATACGAATCCCTGTAGTAAACAGAGGAGCTGCAGAACTCATAACAAGCTTGCTAATAGCAAAAGATGAAGACCAAATAAAAGCGGTAAAAAAAACTAAAAACAAAGACATGCGGAAACTTTAGAGTGGAATAAAACCCATCTATTTTAAAAGAAGAGAAAAATTGCCTCCAACTTAAATAAAAATTAAAAAGAAAAATACTAAAAATTCACATAAATGTTTTTCTGAAAAAGTCTCTTGCTTTGATCACTAAAAACACTAAAATACTAGGGAAGAAACATCCCCCTAGAAAATATGATCCAAGTAAATTGTAATCAAAAGACATACGAATTGCCAAAAGGAACTTCTGCGATAGACTTCGCGCAAAATTTTAAAAATTCGCATACCTTTGTTGGAGCCGTAATCAACGGACATCCTAAAGATCTTTCTACTCTCTTGGAAGAAGATGACACAATAACTTTTATTACTTTTGAAGACTCTCAAGGAAGAGAAATATTTTTCCATACTTCAGCTCATTTGCTTGCTCAAGCTATTCTTCGACTATGGCCAGATGCACAACCCACCATAGGACCAGTTATCAATCAAGGATTTTATTACGATTTTGCCAATCTTACTATTAGTGAAAAAGATTTTCCAGCTATTGAAGCAATGGTTGCTAAAATTGTCGAAGAACGTCTTCCTATAACAAGATTTATTCTTAAAAATAAAATAACAGCCTTAGAGAAATTTTCAAAAAACCCCTTTAAAGTTGAGTTGATACAAGAGCTCCCAGAACATGAGGAAATCTCAATGTATGGTCAAGGGGAATTCATCGATTTGTGTCGAGGTCCTCACCTTCCTTCTACTGCGCCGGTAAAAGCTTTTAAAATTTTACGAACTTCAGCAGCTTATTGGAGAGGCGATCCCTCTAGAAAATCTCTAGTTCGAGTTTATGGCATAGCGTTTCCTACGACTAAAGAGTTAAAAGAACATCTATACCGACTTGAAGAAGCAAAAAAACGCGATCATCGAGTTCTTGGGGCTAAGCTGGATCTATTTTCTCAACAAGAGTGTTCTGCGGGTATGCCTTTTTTCCATCCCAGAGGAATGATCATATGGGAAGCTTTAATTGATTATTGGAAACGACTACATAAACTTGCTGGCTATAAGCAAATCAAGACCCCTCAACTTATGAATCGGCAACTTTGGGAAAATTCTGGTCATTGGGCAAATTATAAAGAAAATATGTATACCCTATTGATTGATGATGAAGATTATGCCATCAAACCAATGAATTGTCCTGGCTGCATGCTTTATTATAAAACTCACTCACACAGTTATAAGGAATTTCCTCTTCGCATTGCAGAAATAGGACATGTTCATCGTTATGAAGTTTCTGGAGCTCTTTCAGGTTTAATGCGTGTGCGAGCATTTCATCAAGATGATGCTCACGTTTTTTTAACTCCTGAGCAGGTAGAAGGAGAAACGCTAAATATTCTTTCTTTAGTTTCTGAACTTTACCAAACATTTGGTTTAGATTATCATCTAGAGCTTTCAACACGACCCGAAAAAGGTACTATAGGTAGTGATAAACTTTGGAATCACGCAACAACAGCCCTACAAAGAGCCTTAGAAAATTCTTCCATCCCATTTATTGTCACACCTGGAGAAGGCGCTTTCTATGGTCCTAAAATTGATATTCACGTCAAAGACGCTATCCAGCGTACATGGCAGTGTGGAACAATTCAATTGGATATGTTTTTACCAGAGCGTTTCAATTTAGAATATACAAATTCTGAAGGGGAAAAAAGTACTCCTATAATGCTACATCGAGCATTATTTGGCTCTATAGAGAGATTTTTAGGTATTCTAATAGAACATTTTAATGGTAAATTTCCTCTATGGCTTAGCCCAGAACAAATTCGTCTCATTACAGTTGCGGATAGGCATGCTTTCCGAGCAAAAGAGCTTGTTCAAGAATGGCAAAAGTTGGGCCTTATTGTCTCTATAGATAACACTAGCGAATCTGTGAGTAAAAAAATTCGTAACGCACAAACTATGCAAATTAATTATATGGTTCTCCTTGGAGACCAGGAAATCGAAAATAAAACGCTATCTGTGCGAACACGTGATAATCGCGTTATTAACAATATAACCGTAGAACAGTTCTTAAATACTATACTTGAAGAAAAGAATTCTTTAAGCTTAACTGCACTATTGTAGCCATTAAAATCTAAGGATAAGCTTTTGCTATGCAAACTATAGCTGTAAATAGCTTCAAAGGGGGGACTGCGAAAACTTCAACGACTCTTCACTTAGGAGCTGCATTAGCGCAGTATCACAATGCTAGAGTATTGCTTATAGATTTCGATGCCCAAGCAAATTTAACTTCAGGACTAGGTCTTGACCCAGATTGTTACGACAGTTTAGCAGTTGTGTTACAGGGGGAAAAAGATATTCGCGAGGTTATTCGTCCAATTGAAAATTCTGATTTGGACTTAATTCCTGCAGATACGTGGTTAGAGCGTATCGAAGTTTCTGGGAACCTTGCTGCAGATCGTTATTCTCACGAAAGATTGAAAAACATCCTAAAGCAAGTGGAAAATGACTACGATTATATCATTATTGATACCCCTCCCTCATTATGTTGGCTTACAGAATCTGCTTTAATAGCTGCTGATCATGCACTTATTTGTGCAACCCCAGAATTTTACAGTGTAAAAGGTTTAGAACGTTTAGCTGGTTTTATTCAAGGGATAGCTGCGCGACATCCTTTAACAGTACTTGGAGTTGCTCTATCTTTTTGGAACGGTCGAGGCAAAAATAATTCTACTTTTGCAGAGCTTATTCAAAAAACTTTTCCAGGAAAACTTCTAGAAACTAAGATACGCAGAGATATTACCGTTTCAGAAGCTGCGATTCATGGTAAGCCTGTGTTTTTAACAGCTCCGAGCGGTAGAGCTTCTGAAGACTATCTAAATTTAACAAAAGAATTGTTAATTTTATTAAGAGATATTTAATTCTATGGGCAATTTAAAGACTCTACTAGAAAATCGCTTTAAGAAAAATACTCCTAATAAAATAGAGTCACTAGCTCGTAAACGTATGGAAGGTGAACTCTCTCCTTTTCCAGGAAAATTTGCAAATAGAACTCTATCTCCTCAAGAAAAAATTAAGTTACAAAAACTTTTAGAACACTATTCTTCGAAAGATCAAGTAGAACAACAAGACTTTCATAACCTATGTTTACTTTCTGCTGAGATCAAACAAATTCATCATCAATCAGTGCTTTTACATGGAGAGAGAATTAAGAAAGTTCGAGATCTTCTTAAAAACTATCGCGAAGGGGCCTTTTCTTTTTGGCTCATGCTAACATATGGCAATCGGCAAACGCCATATAACTTCCTAGTATATTATGAGCTCTTTTCCCTTCTTCCTGATTCTTTAAAAATAGAAGCTGAAAAAATGCCAAAACAAGCTATTTATACTTTAGCATCCCGTCAAGGGTCTCAAGACAAAAAAGAACAGATAATTCGCAATTATAAAGGTGAAACTAAAGACGAACTTCTTAGTATTATTCGTAAAGAATTTCCCTTAACAACAACAGATTGTCGCCAAACTTCCTTATCAAAACAAGCACTCACCTTGCTCTCCAAAGGGACTTTATTACTAGGAAAGTGTTCTACTCTATCCTCAGAAGAAAGAGGCTCTTTGGAAAAATTGATAAAAAAACTCGAAAAAGTTAAAAATAACTTCTTTCCTAATACAAAGGTGTGATCATTATGGCAGCAAAAACAAAAACATTAGAATTAGAAGATAATGTATACCTCCTTCTTGAAGGAAACTTAAAAAGGATTTTTGCTACTTCTATTGGCTATACAACATTCCGAGAATTTCAAAATGTTGTCTTTAACTGTGCAAATGGACAACAAGAAATCGCAAACTTTTTTTTTGAGATGCTTATTAATGGTAAACTTATTCAAGAGGTTAGCTCACAGCAAAAACAAGCAGCACAAAATCTCATTGCAGCATTTATGATGCCAATCCGAGTAGCGAAAGATATACATGAACGTGGGGAATTTATTAATTTTATCACTTCAGATATGCTTGCACAGCAGGAACGTTGTATCTTTCTAAATCGCTTAGCTCGTGTTGATGGACAAGAGTTTTTGCTCATGACAGATGTACAAAATACTAGTCATCTAATTCGACATTTGCTTGCAAGACTTCTCGAAGCACAAAAAAATCCTGTTGGAGAAAAAAATCTTCAAGAAATTCGTGATGAACTAGAATCTTTAAAAAATCATTTTGAAGAACTTATGAAAGCTCTTCAATAATCAAAATTATGAACAAGAAGAAACGAGTACTCACAGGAGATCGCCCAACAGGGAAGCTTCATTTAGGACATTGGATTGGTTCAATAAAAAATCGTTTAGAACTACAAAGTAATCCCCAATATGAATGCTTTTTCATTATAGCAGATCTTCATACCCTAACTACTAAAATTCGCAAAGAAGAAGTCTTAGAGATTGATAATAACGTCTATGAAGTTCTTGCAGACTGGTTAAGTGTAGGGATAGATCCCGAGAAGTCTACTATCTATCTTCAATCTGCAATTCCTGAAATTTACGAACTTCATCTCCTATTTTCTATGATAATTTCCATAAATAGAGTCATGGGAATTCCTAGTCTTAAAGAGATGGCACGAAACGCTTCTATAGAAGAAGGGGGTCTATCCTATGGCCTTATTGGCTATCCTATCTTACAAAGCGCAGATATCCTTTTAGCAAAAGCTCAACTTGTCCCTGTAGGGAAAGATAACGAAGCCCATGTAGAGCTTACTAGAGATCTTGCAAGAAATTTCAATCGTTTATATGGAGAAGTTTTTCCAGAACCTGAAGTTTTACAAGGAGATCTTACCTCTTTAATTGGTATTGATGGTCAAGGAAAAATGAGTAAGTCAGCAAATAATGCGATTTATCTTTCTGATGATGAAACCACCATTAAAGAAAAAATTCGCAAGATGTATACAGACCCTAATCGAATTCACGCAACAACCCCTGGTCGAGTCGAAGGAAATCCTCTATTCATCTATCATGATCTTTTTAATCGTCATAAAGACGAGGTTGAAGAATTTAAAAGACGTTATCGTCAAGGCTGCATCAAAGATATTGAAATTAAAGCTCGTCTAGCAGAAGAAATTTTGTTCTTTCTAGAACCCTTTAAACATAGACGTAATGAGCTCTTAGCTCACCCTCAACTTCTTCAAGAAGCCTTGTATCAGGGAACCATGCACATGCGTGCAGTAGCCAAAGAAACTATACAAGAAGTCCATGATAAATTGGGATTGAGTCATAAATGGCGTTCTTTGCTTAACTAATAAGTCTATGACATTTAAGTTACATGCCCCTTTTACACCTTGTGGAGATCAACCAAAAGCTATTGCTCAACTTTGTTCTGGGCTTCATAAAAACATAAAAGCACAAGTGCTTTTAGGAACAACAGGATCTGGGAAAACATTTACAATAGCAAATGTCATTGCCAATATAAACCTACCAACTTTAGTTTTAGCTCATAATAAAACTTTAGCTGCTCAGCTTTATCAAGAATTTCGAGAATTCTTTCCAAATAATGCTGTTGAATATTTTATTTCCTATTACGACTACTATCAACCAGAAGCTTATATAGCGCGTAGTGACACTTATATAGAAAAAAGTCTATTAATCAATGATGAGATAGATAAGTTACGTTTATCTGCAACACGATCTATTTTAGAACGCCAGGATACTCTCATTGTTTCTTCTGTTTCTTGTATTTACGGTATTGGCTCTCCAGAAAATTACGCATCCATGTCTTTAGTTATAGAAGTTGGGAAAGAGTATCTCAGAGAAACTTTTATTTCCCAGCTTGTAAAAATGCATTATCAAGCTTCTCCGGTTCCACAAAGGAGTACATTTTGTGAGAGAGGAAGTGTTATAGATATTTTCCCAGCATATGAAAGTACTCAAGCTTTACGTTTAGAATTTGTTAATGACTCCTTAGTTTCTATTGAAAGTTGTGATCCTCTTACAATGATTCCTAAGGCATCCTTAACAACAGCTACTCTTTATCCAGGATCCCATTATGTCACTCCAGAAGCAATTCGAGAACAAGCAATTCGAACTATTCGTGAAGAATTAGAAGAACGTATGCTATTTTTTGATAACCGTCCTGTAGAACAAGATCGAATATTTCACAGAACAATGCATGATATTGAAATGATCAAAGAAATAGGTTTCTGTAAAGGAATCGAAAATTATTCTCGACATTTCACAGGGAATCCTCCAGGAACTCCTCCAGCATGTCTCCTAGATTATTTTCCTGAAAATTTTCTACTCGTTATTGATGAATCTCATCAAACACTTCCACAAATAAGAGCTATGTATCGCGGAGATCGCTCTCGAAAAGAATCTTTAATAGAATATGGGTTTCGTCTTCCTTCAGCATACGATAATCGTCCTCTAACTTATGAAGAAACCCAGAAATATTTTCGCAAAGTCATTTATGTTTCTGCAACTCCAGGAGAAACGGAACTTAGAGAAAGTCAAGGGCATATTATTGAACAAATCATTCGTCCAACAGGAATTCCAGATCCCATTCCAGAAATCCGACCAGCAACAGGACAAGTCGATGATCTCTTAGAAGAAATTCGCCTCAGACTTACTAAAAAACATGAAAAGATTCTCGTTATTTCCCTAACAAAGAAACTTGCTGAGGATATCGCAGTATTTCTTAATGAGCTTGATATAGCAGCAGCTTATCTCCATTCTGGAATAGAAACTGCAGAACGCACACATATTTTATCAGATCTACGTATGGGTAAAATTGATGTACTGATTGGTGTTAACCTTTTACGCGAAGGGCTAGATCTTCCTGAAGTATCTTTAGTTGCCATCTTAGATGCTGATAAAGAAGGTTTTTTGCGGAGCACCTCATCCTTAATTCAATTTTGTGGAAGAGCAGCAAGAAATATTCAAGGGAAAGTTATTTTTTATGCTAATCAGAAAACAAAATCTATAGAAACAACTATAAAAGAAACTGAACGACGAAGACAAATCCAACTTGATTATAACAAAAAGCATAATATTACCCCTCGCCCTATTATAAAGGCTATTTTTAAGAATCCGATTCCTCAAGGGGGGAAAAAAGATCTTACAATAGAAAGAACTCTTTCTCAGGAAGATCTCGAAAAACAAATTAAAAAATATGAAAAGCTGATGCTTCAGGCTTCTGAAAATTTTCTTTTTGATGATGCTGCAAAATACCGAGATCTTATGACATCCTATAAGGAACAGTTATTATATTTTTCATAATTTTCAAGTAACAAAATCTATTTACTTTTTGTTATAATAAAATCTAATATGGCCAATAAAGAATCCGCTTTTATTGTATATTCGGTAGAACTATTCTTTAAACCTCTCTAAAGGTTTTAATCTTTTAAAAAGAGACTCATTATGTTCGAAGCAACTATTTCTGATATCCAAGCTCGAGAAATTTTAGATTCCCGAGGTTTTCCGACTTTATATGTTAAAGTTATTACCAGTATGGGGTCTTTCGGAGAAGCTTGTGTTCCTTCTGGAGCATCTACAGGGATACATGAAGCTCTGGAACTTCGAGATCATGATTCCTCTAGATTCCAAGGTAAGGGAGTACTCAATGCCATTAAAAATGTGAAAGAGATTCTTCTCCCTCTTTTACAAGAGTGTAGCATTTTTGATCAGGTTCTACTAGATTCGATCATGGTAAATGCTGATGGAACTCCTAATAAAGAGAAATTAGGAGCTAACGCTATTTTAGGTGTTTCCTTAGCTTTAGCAAAAGCTGCAGCGAATACCTTACAACAACCTCTCTATCGTTACTTAGGAGGATGTTTTGCTTCTACGCTCCCTTGTCCTATGATGAACCTCATTAATGGAGGGATGCATGCTGATAATGGTTTAGAATTCCAAGAATTCATGATTCGACCAATCGGAGCACGTTCTGTAAAAGAAGCCATACGCATGGGAGCAGATGTTTTCCATTCTCTCAAAAAACTTTTGAACGAACGCCATTTAGCAACAGGGGTCGGAGACGAGGGTGGGTTTGCACCTAATTTACAATCAAATGCAGAAGCTCTCGAGCTTCTTCTTTCTGCTATAGAAAAAGCTGGTTTTATTCCTGGAGAAGATATCTCTCTAGCTCTGGACTGCGCTGCATCTTCATTTTATGATACAAAAAAACAAACCTATAATGGGAAAAATTACGAAGATCAAATACAAATTCTCTCAGAACTATGTGAAACTTTCCCTATAGACTCGATAGAAGATGGCTTGGCAGAAGAGGATTATGACGGCTGGTCTTTGCTAACAACAGAACTCGGTGAAAAAGTGCAACTTGTCGGAGACGATTTATTTGTAACAAATCCCGAATTAATAGCTGAAGGAATTAGCAAAAATCTCGCTAATGCAGTTCTTATTAAACCAAATCAAATAGGTACACTTACAGAAACTGCAGAAGCTATTCAATTAGCTCATACTCATGGGTATAGCTCAATAATCTCTCATCGCTCTGGAGAAACAGAGGATACAATCATCGCAGATCTTGCAGTTGCTTTTGATACAGGACAAATTAAAACAGGCTCTTTATCACGTTCTGAGCGTATCGCTAAATACAATAGGCTCATGGCAATCGAAGAAGAACTTGGTCAGGAAAGCCTGTTCAAAGATTCTAATATCTTTGCCAAAAACAATGAATAAAAGAATGTAAAACAGGATGATATCCATAATAACGATTGGCACTGTCTTTAGTTTGCATTATTTCCTAGAGTAGCTCTAAATAAATAGTAGATATCCCCTTAAACAAAATTTTTATATACTAAGAAAAAATTCAAAACTCGAGAAGAGCCTGCGCTTCTTGAAAGTCTTTGGAAAGTAAAATCGCTATATAGATGATCCCCTTTACTAAAACAATTGGGTTCCGACTATGGTTAGCTTGTGTTACAGCTATCATTGTTCCTCTTGGAATCAATATAGTTTTATTAAACATAGAGCAATACCACTCAACAGTTTCATCTATTTCTAATTCTCTAAAAGAAAATGCAGCATTCAAAGCAAATACCCTCATGCAGATAGTTCCTTTAAATGCCAATGTTCTTGCTTTGTTTTCTGAAGTGTTGCAATTAGATCAAGGTATTCCAGAAAATCCAGACACAGCTCTCAGCAACGAAATGCAAAGAGTTTTTAGCACTACTTACGATGAAATCTCTCTTATCAAAATTCAAGCTAATGGAGATAAAATTGTTGTGGCATCGAATCTTTTAGAACATTTAGGAGAGAATTATACTAATAAAATTACTATTTCTCCCAATGAAGAATTTTCAGCTTCCTTCAAACGCTCTTCTACAAAGAATGAAGTATTTTCTGTTATGCAATCTAATCTTTTTAATCCTAGAACGCAAGATCTCGAAGGAATTGTATATACAACATTTAATGCTCACGACCTATTGAAAAATCTTTTAATAAATCAACAAGCCTACCTCACAGTAAAAACAGCTGTTATTTCTAAAAATGGAGTAATTTTAAAAGCTTCAGATCCCGCTTTAAATCTTCGAACAACGCATTCTAATATCTCAAAACAAGAATTCTGTAAGATATTCCTCAATGAAGATACTTGTCCTGAGGATCTCTACTTAGAACCTCTTTCATTAATTCCCCTACGATCTTTAGGATCTAACTTCTTTTCATTTAAAATAAAAAATAGAGAAGCTTGGGGTTATATCGAAAACCTTTCAAATATGGACATTGCCATACTGTCTTATAGTAAAAAAGACGACAGCTTTTCTCTTTTATGGAGACGAATAGGCATGTATCTTGCTTATTTCATTTGCATACTTTTCGGAAGCATTGCAGCTTATCTTGTTGCGAAAAGATTATCTTTACCCATTCGTAAACTCGCAACAACAATGATAGAAACACGAAAAAATCTGCATCATCCTTCTTATACGGATGATTCACTAGGATTTGAAATTAATCGTTTGGGACATATTTTCAACGCTATGATTAGCAATCTAAACAAACAGCAAGAGCTTGCTAAACAAGGTTTCCTTCTTAAAGAAAGTGCTCAAAATGCTTTACAGCTTGGTGAACAAGCCCAACAGAGACTTCTTCCAAATGCTCTCCCTAACTATCCTCATACAGAAATTGCCAAAGCTTATATCCCAGCAGTTACTGTCGGAGGTGATTTTTACGATGTTTTCATTGTAGGAGAAGGAGCTGAAGCAAAACTTTTTCTTATTGTTGCAGATGCTTCTGGAAAAGGAGTTTCTGCTTGTGGTTACTCTTTATTCTTAAAAAACATGCTACGTACCTTCTTGTCTAATTCTTCATCTTTAAAAGAAGCTATTCAAAAAACTTCTTCTCTCTTTTATGAAAATACCATGGATTCTGGGATGTTCGTAACGTTATGTGTATATTGCTACAGTTACGCAACTCAAACTATAGAATATTACTCTTGCGGACATAACCCTGCTTGTTACGTTACACCTCAAGGTGAGTCTTGTTTACTGTTTCACCAGGGAATGGCCTTAGGTTTTCTTCCTAATATTCCAAAAACCCCAGATGTTGTCTTTCATCCTCAACCAGGATCGTTGATATTTTTATATTCAGATGGGATTACAGAGGCACATAATGCTCAACAAGAAATGTTTGGAGAAGAACGCTTACTTTCTGTAACACGGACCCTAAAAAATAAAAGTGCAGAAGAAGCCGTTCATGCTCTTATGCTTGCTGTAAAAGCTTTTGTAGGAAATAGTCCTCAACATGATGACATTACCTTATTAGTTCTAAAAATATCAGAGTCATGAAACAAACATTCACTAAACGAATTCTTCTTTTTCTTTTTTTAGTAATTCCGATACCGCTTATTCTTAATCTTGTTTTCGTTAGTTACTTTTCTTTTTCTGCAGCAAAAGCAAATCTTGTTCAAACACTTCATACTCATGCAACGAACCTAAGTATAGAATTTGATAAAAGACTTAATATTCATAAGTTATTTATCGACAGACTTGCAAATACTCTATCATTAAAAGCTTACGCTTCTCCGGAAGGATTCTCCTTAGCTTCTAATGAAATTTTTTCTCTTCCTGATGCAGAATTTTCCCTATGTCTCATTAATCTTTTAGACGGATCAATAAAAGCCAAGCATCCTGGGGACCCTTTCATTCGTTATCTTAAAGAACATCCTGAGTTAAAAAAAAAACTTAGCAACAACATCGGCCGTGCGATTTTACTTACAGTGCCAGAACCCCAACCTCAGCATTACCTAGTTTTAACAGAAGACATTGCAGAATGGAATTCGCCACAAATCTCAGGCCTTCTTATAGGCTTTTATCCCATGTCTTTTTTACAAAAGGATCTATTTCAATCTCTTCATATTACTAAGGGAAACATCTGTTTATTAAACAAGTACGGAGAAACTCTATTTTGCTCTCAACCTGATGAGAAATTCTCTATTTTTTCTTTAAATCTTCCAAATCTTCCGCAACTAACTCCAAGAACATCTCCTTCCATAATTATCAAACCACCACCTTCAATATTGAAAGAAAAAGATATTGTCAGTGTCAATATTGAAGGGAAAAACTACTTAGGGTTATTGCTGAATAAAATTCCCATTCAAGGGATATACACGCTTTCCCTAGTTCCTGTTTCTGATCTTATTCGATCAAGCCTGACTTTACCTATCAATATTCTTATATTTTATATTCTTGCCTTTTGCTTGATGGGCTGGATTTTTTCTAAAATCAATAAACGATTGAATCAGCCTCTGCAAGAGCTTACTCTATGTATGGAATCTGCTTGGCAAGGGAACCATAACGTACGATTTGAACCTCAGCCTTATGGTTATGAAATCAACGAATTGGGAAATATTTTTAACTGCACATTATTGCTTTTATTAAACTCTATAGAAAAAGCTGATATAGGCTATGCTTCTGGAAACAAATTACAAAAAGAATTGGCTATTCTTGAATCACTTCAAGAAATTCTTTTAAGCCCTAAATTCCCTTCTTTCCCAGAAATTTCTTTTAGTTCTCAGCATCTTCAAGGAAGACAACGTTCGGGACACTTTTATGGTTGGAACATTAGAGAAGAAGACCATAGTCTTCTCGGTGTTATCGGTCTTGCCGGAGATATCGGATTACCGTCTTATCTTTATGCCCTGTCTGCTCGAAGCTTATTTTTAGCTTACGCTAATCTTTATTCCTCCATTGA
The DNA here is from genome assembly GCF_902705545.1 of Chlamydia sp. 17-3921. GTDB lineage: Bacteria > Chlamydiota > Chlamydiia > Chlamydiales > Chlamydiaceae > Chlamydia. The sequence goes on from NZ_CACSHH010000003.1 coordinate 175,665, forward strand.
AGATATTAGCAAAGAAACTATGAAAAACTTCTTAAAAACAACAGAGGGGAACGAAGCAACGGTTTCTATGACCTTTTTGCTCTATTTCAAAGAAAAACGAGAACTTTCTCTACTTTCTATAGGAGATTCCGCCCCCACAGTATTTCTGAAAAGAGGAGATACATTTACTCGCCTAGCAATGCCTTCGAAATGTTCTATGCTATCGAATGACTTAATCGTGTGTGTTACGGGAAATAGGGAGCTCTCAGATCATCTTAGTAAGCTTCCTATAGAAGCCCTACTTAAAGACTCGCTTTCTACAGTAAATGGAGAAAATTTTATAGATTCCTTAACCACAATACTAAATAACAGAGATCAAACAGAAGCAGATGGAACTTTAACAATATTAGAATTCTTGTACTAAAAAATAAAACTTAATGCTTACCCTGCAGTAAATCTATCAACATTTCAGATCTTGCCTTGCTCCCTTTCTTTGATTTCAAAGGAGAAACAGTCCATTTACTTAGAAATAAAAAATTTCTAATCTTTTTCTACTTTTAGATTTTTATGAAAGCATTTCACAAACAAAGCTAGAGTTATGGAAATAAGAGCTAAAGAGATCGTAAGCACCGCACACACAATTAAAGATACGGGAGTAGGAACAGAAGACAAAGCATATAGCATTGCAGTAGTTACCGCAAAACCAATTGAAAGCAAGAGGCTTACCCTGGAGACTTGTGTTAGAAGAGAAGCTTTCGCATAAAACCTATCCAAGCATCCCTGAGAATTTTCTTGAAGCTGAGTTGCAATACTATTTACCATAATAATCTTTCCTTAAAAGCTTCAAGGCAAAAATCTTATACTAACCTCCTATTTTTCTTAAAGAGTCGTCTACTGACATAAACATCAGATTCATGATAAAGAAACGAGATAGCAGTGTGTCTTTCTCCTTTTTTCTATGTCAAGATTAGATAACTTTGTTTTTCAATCCTTAACGGAATCACAACAACCGACCCCCTTAGAAGAAATTTTCTGTGTGGATGATACAGCTCTATTTGAAGCTTATCAGACAACAGCTCTGCAATCTCCATTAGCAGCAAAAACAATAAATATTGCACAGAAAACAGCTATTTACATTCTTGCTGATAACGGAGAAATAGACCCTATTAAACTTATTGATGCTATTCATCATCTTACAAATCATTTATATCCTTTAGGGCCTCATCGCCACAACGAAGTTAAAGCTCGAGAGCATCTTTTAAATATGCTGAAAGCTTTAAAAGAATCTAAGGAACTTAAAGACCGCATTAAAAAACTTTTTGTTCCTTCTTACACAACCATTCAAAATCTTATTCGTGATTCTCTGGCATTGGAAGATTCTATTCCAATAACAACTATTCATGTTAGACAAGCTGCTTTAACAGCTTTATTTACCTATCTACGTCAAGATGTGGGCTCATGTTTTGCTACAGCTCTAGCGATTCTTATTCATCAAGAATACCCAGAACTCTTTTTCAAAGACCTTGATGATTTATTAAGCACTGGGAAACTCACAAGAATTATAGGTACTCGAGAAGTTTCTATTCCTATTAATTTATCTGGGTGTATCGGAGAGCTTTTCAAACACATAAGGATCCTAGATTTATATCCAGATCCCATAATGAAGCTCTCTGCATCTCCGGGATTACAAAAAGCTTTTGAAGCAGCAGGAATATTAGATTCTCAAGAAACTTCTCAAATCCAAGTTCAGCAATTACTCGCTCATGAATACATGTTACAAAAACTACAACAGATTCAAACAACGATCTCGGCACATGAAATTATCCAAACAACATTACTACATTATTATCAAGTTTCAGAAAGTATCGTAAAGACTGTTCTCTTTAAAGAAGGCTTACACAGCAAAGAAAAAGTTCTTTTCACTTCACAACATCCTCATGAGCTTTCACAAGCTCAGAAAGTGTACAGCTATCTTTTTGCTTATGAACAAGCAAAAAGAGCTTTTATTCGAGATACACAAAATCCTCTTCTAAAATCTTGGGAATACTCTTTAGCAACACTTGCCGATGCAAATAACTCTGTAACAGCACATCATATTCATATAGCCTTGGGCTGGAATCATGATGAGCCAGATAGCTTAGCAAATCTCATACAGACTTTCGTTGAACATGAAATTACAAATATCCATTCCATAGTTTCTCAATGTGAACAAACCTATCAAGAAGCTCGAGCTCAACTTGATTATATTGAAAATCGCATGAAAAATCCTTTGAATAATCAAGATAGTCAGATTTTGACTATGGATCATATACGGTTTCGTCAAGAGCTAAATAAAGCTCTTTATGACTGGGATGCTGCTCAAGAAAAAGCTAAGAAATTCCTGAATTTACCAAAATATCTTATGTCTTTTTATACCAAGCAAATTCCCCAATATTTCCGAAGTTTCTATGATGCCTTTATTCAAGAATTTTCTCATTTACACACAGATACCCCTGCAGGTTTTCGAGTTCTTTTCACACATGGAAGAGCTCATCCTCATTCCTGGTCACCAATTTATTCCATAAGCGAATTCATTCGCTTCCTCTCGGAATTTTTCTCTTCTACAGAAGTTGATTTACTCGAGAAACATGCTATCGAAGACTTAGAAAAAGAAACTTCCGTTCTTATTCATAATATTATTGCCCTTCTACACAAAGAAAGTTTTCAACAAGCAGCTCTTACTCGAATTCTCCAAGCCTACAATCTTCCTGTCCCAGAATCTATTTTAAATAATTTAAATCAAGTTACTCTTACCCCTTGGGTTTATATCTCAGGAGGATCTGTAAATTCTCTACTTACCGATTACTTTGAAAAAACAACACCTTTAACAGTAATGCAGAAACATCCAGAAAATGCTCATGAATTAGCAGCTTTTTTCTCAGATGCTCTTAAAGATCTCCCTGAAGGCATAAAAAGCTATTTAGAAGATGGCACACATACTCTCATTACAGCATCCCCAAGTCATGTTTTTTCTGTAATTGCAGGATCTCCTCTATTTAGAGAAGCTTGGGATAATGACTGGTATAGCTACACATGGCTTCGTGATGTATGGATGAAGCAGCATAACAGCTTTTTATACAATACTGTTCTTTCTCAACCAGATATTTACACTTTTATAGAACGTTTTTGCAAAAAATACTCTCTTGATCATCTTATTCAAGATTTTCATAATTTTTGCTCAGATTACTCTTTCTCTCTACCAGAATTTTATGATAAAAGTTCCCAATTCTTACAAGAGATACTCCCAGATGCCCACCATACTCTAATATATCAACGACGTCTCGCTCATCAGATAGTAAATGATGTTCCTTATGTTTCAGAACAACAGCTTCCAGAGACTTTGGAACTTATTTCTGCTTATTTAGGAATATCTTCTCGCATAACATTTAACAAATTTAGCGATCTTATAGAACAGCATATCCCTAAGCTTTCTTTGCTTTCTTCTTCCGACATTCGTCATCTGTATAAAGGATTACTTATGCAAAGTTATCAAAAAACTTATACAGAAGAAGATCTTTATTTACGTTTAGCAAATGCTATGAGACACCACAGTTTAGCCTATCCTGCCCCATTACTATTTGGTGATAGCAATTGGCCTTATAGTTATTTTGGCTTTATACTTCATCCGGGGACATCACAAATAGATCTATGGCAATTTAATTATGCTGGATTACAAGGAGCTCCTTTAGAAAATCTTCAAGAGGTTCTATCCGTAGAGAAACCTTGGTCTCTCTATTCTAATCCTATAGATTACGGAATGCCTCCTCCTCCAGGATACCGAAGTCAAATGCCAAAAGGATTTTTCTAAATTACTTCTTCTTTTTTCTTTTAAAAAGCGAAGTAAAGATATTTTTTAAAGAAAATTTCGAAACCTCTCTTCCTATTGCTGAAATGCTTTCTGTTAAAGGAAGTTTTTTTGGACAAACTCGTACACAGTTATGAGCTTGCCCACATCCTTCTATGCCTGATTTTCCCATCAAAGTTCGTAAACGACGTGAAGAATTCTTATCTCCAGGATAGGAATTGAAATATCGAGTTTGAGCAATAGCTGCAGGACCAATAAAATCATTGTGTTCATTAATCTGAGGACAAGCTTCTGTACAACAACCACAAGTCATACACATTGATAAGGTATAAAGAAGCTCTTGCTCTTCAGGAGTTACTTTAGGACCAACTTTATCTCCATCGACTTCTGCAGCAACCCAACCTTGAATATGCTGTAAATTATCAAACATTATAGAACGGTCCACTATAAGGTCTCGAACTAAAGGAAACTTTGTTAATGGTGCTAAAGTAATTTCCCGAGAATTTGTGACATCTATATACTCTTGAATCAAGGCTGTACAAGCTTGACGAGGGACACCATTTACAAGCATAGCACACGAACCGCAAACTTCCTCTAAACACCCTTGCTCCCAGACTATAGGATCTACTTTTTCTCCCTCGGTATTCACAGGATTCTTTTCTATTTCCATAAGAGCACTAATAACGTTTTCTCCAGAGTGTAAAGGTAATTCGAAGCTTTCCCAATATTGGTTTCCAGGCATTCCTCGATAAACCTTTAAAATAAAAGTGCTTTGGAACTCCATAATTACTTCCTTAACTATATGGGCAAACGAATATTCTCTGGGACATTCTCTAGAACGATTTTCCCTGTTGAAGACTTTGTATAATCTCTCAAGGAAGGAGCTACATGGCGAATATCTACCTCTCGATAAGAGATTTCAGGTTCTTCAGGCTTATAAGAAGCCATTGTTGTTTTTAACCAATGTAGATCATCTCGTTGAGGAAACTCTGGTTTATAATGAGATCCTCGAAATTCATTTCGCAACAAAGCCCCTTTTGTTATTGCTAATGCGAGTTCTAACATAGGTTGCATCTGACGAATGAAATGAAAAGATTTATTTGCAAATTGTGATGAATCATGAACAGAAACCTTAGCAAGTCTTTCTCGGTACTCTTTGAGTTTTTCTAAAGTTTCTTTGAGATCTTTATTATTTCGTTTTACTGTAACGTTACGCACCATAGTTGCTGCGATTTCTTCATGTAAAACAAAAACATTTTCTTTCCCAGTCCTTGCCAATATTTTGGCATTTTCTTCTTTTTCTATCTGTAGGGCAAATTCAAAGTCTTTACTTGTTCCAGAAGCAATACCAAAAGTATCTATATAACGAGCAGCTTCATCTCCTGCGACAAGTCCTGCAAAAATACAAGACAGTAAAGAGTTTGCTCCTAAACGATTTGCTCCATGATACTGAAAATCAGACTCTCCACAATTAAAACATCCGGGAAGGTTTGTCATCTGACGAAAACGACGATCACGATCAATATCATCTGCGGCAGGCCAATCTACCCAAGCTCCACCCATAGAATAGTGTACAGCGGGGAAAATCCTCATTGGAGTTTTATTAGGATCTTCTCCAGTAAATTTTTTATAAATATCTAAAACGACTTCTAATTTATGTCTTGTTGCTATAGGCAAATGAGTGACATCTAAAAAGACTTCCATATTTCCATCTAAACCAAGACCCGCTTCACATACTTGCAAAATAGCACGAGCACCGACATCACGACTTACAAGATTACCATAAGCTGGGTACATTTCTTCTAAAAAGTACCAAGGTTCTCCTGTTATTCCACAAGATCTTTCAGAGCCATCTGGGAAAGTAATTTTTTTCGAAGAATCTCCAGGAACCCAAACTCTTCCACCTTCTCCCCGAACAGATTCAGAAATTAAGCGTAATTTATCTCGACCAGGGATTGCTGTCGGGTGGATCTGAATAAATTCAGGATTTGCATAAGTCATACCTTGTAAAAAAAGCCTGCCATTTGCAGCTCCTGTACAAAAAGTTGAATTTGTCGACATTTTGAAGATAACTCCAGGACCTCCTGTAGCAATAATTACAGCATCTCCCTCTAAAGCTTCTAAACAATTATTGAATAAATTCATCAAAATGATACCACAAGTTCGTCCGAAGCTATCTGTAACGAGACGGACGAATTCATGGTTTTCTCTTTTTATGATCATTCCAGAACATTCACGTCTACGAACTTGCTCATCTAAGGTATACATTAGCTGCTGTCCTGTGGACGCTCCACAAAAAACAGTTCGGTGATACAAAGTTCCACCAAACCTACGAACATCTAAATTTCCAGATATAGAACGGTTAAAAGGGCAGCCAAAATTATCCAGCATACGAATAATTCTAGGGGCTGCGAGACACATCTCTAAAACAGGGGGCTGATCTGCAAGAAAATCTCCTCCTTTTATCGTATCGTAAGCATGAACATAGGGAGAGTCTTCTTCTTCTGGTTTCAAATTCAAAGCGGCATTAATACCACCTTGAGCACAAACAGAATGAGAACGCTTAACCTTTGTAAGAGAAATGAGCTCTACAATAACACCTCTATCAGCTAATTGCATAGCAGCAGATAGTCCTGCTAATCCGCCACCAACAACTATAACTTTACGCTTTCCCGCCATAGCTTCTAAGCCACACTATATAAGTTCCAAATAACACTAATACCCATAGCTGCAACTAAAACCATGATACAATAACACAAATTACGTAAACGAGTTTGAGATCGAGAAGAAATTATGATCCCCCATCGAGAACAAAAAGTCCACAAGCCATTAAAACCATGAAACGCAGCAGCTAATACTAAAACAGTGTAAAGTATTGCCATCCACAAAGAACTTAAAGAATCTCGAACTATGTAAAGAAAAGCTTTTCCTGCACTTGTTGTGAAAAGATAAGACTGCTTATCTGATAATAAAGAAAGATCTACTTTTGTAAGTTCACTCTTATTTACCCGAGGAGTAGTCTGATCGGCTTTAGAAACATTCATGACTAAAAAATCTTGAGTTCCTCGAACAATCTTTGTGTAACGTGAGGAATCTATATTCACGACATAATAGGACTGACCATAGATATTCAAATGCAAAGGATAACGAATAAAACGGAGATGCACGACATGAAAGATCAAGCCAAATAATAAGATCCATGCTGTCCATCTCTGCCAAGAGTAAGCATAATTTCTAGAGAAACGCAAAGAGGGTTGACGACCATCTCCAGCAGCGAAGTTGCTTTTACCCTGGAATAAATATACTATTCCAATAACAGCGTGACTAATAAATGGTAAAGCTAAGCATATTATTTCTATGACCTTTAATCCCGGGATCGAGTGAAACTGATCCACCATAGCAATAAAGCCTTTTCCCCATCCTAAATATGAGGCGGCAAGTTGATTTGTCAATAAATGCTCACACAAAAACAACGTAAACGCTAATCCTGCTAAAGAGTGAATACACCGCAAAAGAAAAGCAAAATAATAAAATCGCTTTTTTTGAGTCGTATTAGGACACGTTCCTCTTTGAGACATTACAAGTCTTTCTGTTAAAACTCTTTTGTAATCAACATAAAGATAAGAATAAAATTATGTGAAGCTCTTTTTACAATACGCTGCTATCAAAAATTTTTAGTATTGCAAAAACGCAAAGTATTGTTCCGGACAATAGAGGAAAGTTCTTCAACAGAACAACCTTTGATAGCAGCAATGGTTTCAACAGTATGAACAATATAAGCTGGCTCATTTTTTTTCCCTCGGAATGGAGTGGGAGCTAAAAAGGGGGCATCCGTTTCTATTAACAAATGATCCAAAGGAATTTCTAAAACAAGATCTCGAAGATACTGAGCGTTCTTAAAAGTAACTATCCCACTTATAGAAAGAAACCATCCACGAGCAATTAACTCTTGAGCTTCTTCTATAGATCCCGTGAAACAATGAAGCATTCCTGGGCAAGCTTGTGGATATTTAGAGTAACAAGAATCTAAAGCATGAAAGAAATCTTGAAAAGCTCCTCGACAATGAACTACTAACGGAAGCTTGCATTCCAAAGCTAGAGCCAAGTAACGCCGAAGAACTTGATGCTGACGACGGGAGGTCTCACTCGTATTGGCAAATCCGTAATCTAATCCAACTTCGCCAATAGCTGCAAGTTTTCCGTGGGAAGCAAGCTCGCGAATATACCTAAAATCCTCTTCTATATCTTTTTGAGCATCTTGAGGCGGAGTACCTCCAACATGGGAAAAATGTATATCAGGAAATCTCTCAGCATAAGAAAAAGATCTTTTTAACTCTTCAACCGTTGAAGCAACATTTACTATTAAAGAGATCCCAGCATTTTTAGCTCGATGCAATATAGCATCTATATCCTCACAAAAAGCGTCATCTGACAAATGCGCGTGAGCATCAGTTAAAGACATAATATCACTTTTCCTCTAAAGAACATTCTTCGGTTTTTAAAAGTACTACCTTTGCAGAATATCTTCACTAAGGAAGATATTAAAAGCACAACAAAATGCCTTTAACTAAAATTTCACAAGAGATCCTTTTTAAAGAGGAGGTATAATAGAAATAGCTTCTTCCAAAATTTGCATAGAAAGCTTCTCAGGAAGAAGAATCGGGTCAGAATGATTAGGATAAAAAACATATGAGGGAACACTAGCTCGACCTAAATGACTAAGCTCCTCTGTTATCTCTGGGTCTTTACGAGTCCAGTCAGCTTCCAACATTACAATACCCCGATCTTCAAACATTTTTTGAACTATAAGGCTATGCAGTAATGGTTTGTTCATTTGACAAGTTAAACACCATTTTGCTGTAAAGTTCACAAAAACAGATCGCCCTTGTTTACGTAACTCCGCAAGTTTTTCAGATGAAAAAGACTGCCATCCCTCATGATTCTGAGTGATAGTTTCTGAAGAAACAAAATAGTGTGTAGCAACAAAACTCAAAAATAAAGATCCAATGATAGAAGCTAGAAACAAAGTAGAAACGCAATATCTTTGTTTTTTAGGACAAATAGGACTGCCCCAGCGACCAAACATCCAGGCCCCTATTCCTGCGAGCCACAAGCCTATAAGTAAAATAACAACGGCGTTTGTACTTGTCTCGGCTCCAAAAATCCATACTAACCAAGTAACAGTCCCCAGTAACATGAATCCCATAATTTGCTTAAAGGTACTCATCCACTCCCCAGGCTTAGGCAGTATAGCAAGCATCTTAGGGAAAATAGAGAAAACTAGGTAAGGGGAAGCCATCCCTAAACCAATTGCAGAAAAAATTAATAGTTGCTCAACAAACGAAATAGACATTACTAATCCCAAAATTGAGCCTAAAAAAGGACCCGTACAAGGAGTAGTTACTAAAGTTGCTAAAATTCCATTAAAAAAAGCACTCGCAGATTTACTTTCCTTAGATTTTACCCCAGAAGCTTGTAATTTTCCTCCAAGGTTAGCGAACATAGCACCCACTTCAAAAAGACCAAGAGAACTCAGAGCAAACAAGAAAAAAATCAGTATCAATGCTGCGACAAACATTGGTTCCTGAAGTTGAAACCCCCAACCAATATTGTGTCCCAAAACTTTTAATAAAGAAGCAACTCCCGCTAAGCCCCAAAAGCACCCCACGACACCAAAAGTGAACCACAATCCATTAGCAATGACACAAGATCTGTGTTCTCCTGCTGATTTGATTAAGCCGTATACCTTGAGAGTGACTAGAGGCAGAACACAAGGCATTATATTAAGAAAAAGCCCTCCTAGAAATGCCATAACCAAAATTATAGCAAAATGCCAAAGATTCAATAGGGCTAACGAACCTTTTTTTCCTACTATTAAACTACGGATTGTTAAAGACTCTACAGGATCCCCTGCCTTATCAGCAAAAAGCAAAACGCCCTGGATTTCCTTACTTTTGGGAAAAGATGGGGCTTTAAGCTTCCATGCCAGCCCTTCTCCATTAGAGTTTGTGACTTCTGCTAAAGTAAAAATCTTATCTGCTTTCTCTGAGATAAACCATACTCTTTCTGTTTGCTTTTCGAGTTTTTCAGGAATATTTAGGATAATTTCATTCTCTTCACCTCTGGCAACACGTACTCCAGAGTTATTCTCAAGAATGCGAGGTTGTAATAATAAAGTTCTGGCAAATTCTAAGCCTTTCTCAGAGGAAACCTGAACAGCCTCTTCTTTATAAGGGATGGATAAACTTAAGTCTGCATATCCTGGAAGACAGTTCTCCCCACAAGCGAGCCATTCGACCTGAGCTTGGATTTCAATAACTTGATTTGGCAGTAAATTGGGAGAAGGAAAAATATCGGCAACGATTAACACAGAGTCCTCATATCCAAAGAAAGTAATGCCATCTTCTTCGAATACTTTGGGAGCAGGCCAGTGTTCCTCTTGAACACTAAAACCCTTAGGTAAATTCCAAGAAAGACTTAATGGACTTCCGACTCCCCCTGGATTCTTCCAATAGATATGATTTCCTTTGCCAGCAGAGATCTTTACTCCCACACGAAACACATTTTGACCAGGGATATGAGAGCCTTCTGAAAGTAGCTCAGCAGTTGCTGGACCATCAACCTGTATGGATTCTGTAGCTTCTATATTCTGAAGACGTCCAGAAATTGCAAAGAAAGAAAATAGCACTGTAATAAGTACTATTTGAAAATGTGTTTTGTTTTTATTCAAAATAACACCATGTCTTTCTGTATCAAGAATATAATTATATACTGTTTGTAAATATAATTTTATAACCTATTTAGTAAATCTCTTTAACAAAAGCTACTTGGCTCTATACTAGAAATTTGATAGGATCATTTTTTCAGATCCTCCTTAAAGAACTTTATATCCCTCATGCTACAACTTGCTCATAACCCCATTATTCAGGCTTACAAGGAAGCAGACTTCTTTGGGAAAGGAATTTTTTTAAGCCTGATCTTACTTTCTTTATGTACTTGGACTGTATTACACCAGAAACTCTCTATTCAAAAAAATTTTTTAAAATCAGGAAAAAATCTTAAAGAATTCTTAATAAAAAACCGACATGTTCCCCTATCTCTAGACGTTCATCCAGAACCAAATCCTTTTGCAGATTTATACTTTACAATCAAGAGAGGGGCCTTAGAACTCTTGGATAAAAATCGCCAATTAACTCCCGATCAAAGGCCTGTGCTAACTTCTGAAGATATTCTATCCTTGGAGACACTTCTAAATGCAATCATGCCAAAATATCGAGCCCTCTTACATAAAAATAGTTTTATTCCTGCCACAACAATTAGCTTAGCTCCTTTTCTAGGTCTTCTAGGAACAGTATGGGGAATTTTAGTAGCCTTCACCCAAATTAGCTCAGGAAATGCTGGAAATTCTATATTGATGGAAGGTCTTGCAACAGCTTTAGGAACAACAATAGCAGGCTTATTTGTCGCTATACCTTCTTTGATCGCTTTTAATTATCTTAAAGCTCGCTCTTCTCAACTTATTTCAGAAATAGAACAAACAGCTTACCTACTATTAAATTCTATAGAAGTTAAATATCGACAAATTAGTTTATGAAGCGTTCTTTTGTTGACGAACCGGAAGAAGATCCTACGGTAAATTTAACTCCTCTAATTGATATTGTTTTTGTCATTCTAATGACATTTATCATAGCAGTGCCTATGGTGCGTCTTGACTCTATAGCTCTAGCTCCAGGAAGTCAACAAGAGCGACTTGAAAAAGAAGAACATATGACAACTGTTATCAAAGTCTTCGCAAACCACTCTCTAACACTAAATGATCACCCAGTCTCTCTCAAAGAATTAACTTCTCAACTCTCTATATTACAAAAACAATATCCAGAAAAAATTCCTTTGTTACTTCAAGATGGGGAAACCCCATTTAAGTTATACCAACAAATAAAAATGGCAATAGAAGCTGCAGGTTTTCATGAACTTCACGTAGCTCTACAAAATTAACTATGAAAAGAAAAATTCGTTATATTAGTCTTTCATTAGTTTTTCACTCCGGCTTGCTTCTTTTGATCTGTGTTTCTCCTCAATCAAAAAAGTCAAAGCGACCTCTTTTATTTAAAGAAAAATTCGTTGCTCCTATCGCTATCAAACCTCCTCTACCTGTAAACACTTCAGTTTCTCAACAAACCCAACCAATCCAAGAACTTGCTCAAAAGACTTTTGATAAACCTGTAATTGAAAGTTCTCTCCAAAAAAAATCAGTTATAGAACAAGTAAAACCCTCTACATCGAAGCCAGAGATCAAACCATCTGCTAAATCAACGAATCTCAAAAACAACAAATCACAAACTACAGCTAAGCAGTTAGAAGCTCTTACAAAACTTGCAGACACTCTTTCCCAGCATTTAGAGAAAAGTGCTGCCAATTTTGCGGATATATCTTTACTAACAACTCCTCAACTAATGATGAGTTCATCTCTTGCTGAAATTCAAGAAAAAGAACTGTGTGAATTATTCCGCAATTATGTGGCTCTTCCTTCTCCTGGAGAAGTTCGAATAAAACTTACCCTTTCACCTTCAGGAGTTATAGAAGAATGTTTATTTCTTTCTTCAATTACTCCTGCAGATAAACAACTACTTATTAATCGAATTTATTCTATTCCCTTTCAACAGTTTTTCTCCGAACACAAAGTCTCGAAAAATATCTCTTTTCATATTAAACTCCTTAGTAAGGACATTTAGTACTTTTTTTAGTAAAAAGGAGAGTCTGGTATGCTGAAGCGGCTATATTTTGGAGCTTTTCTTTTCTTTGTTTTTCATCTTAATGCTCGAGATATAGAAGTTTTTGTCTCTACAAATTCTGCAATCACTCCCATACAAGTTTCCTATCATTTAGAAAGTAACGACACTAAACAACAAAAATATTTTCAAGCCTTAGTACAAATTTTTAATAATGATCTAGCTCTTGGAGATCGTCTTCTGCCACAACTTGTTAAATATGGATCACCTACTTCTGAGTTGCAGTTATCCCTATATTTTGATTATCCAAGTCTTTCAGTATTACTTCTTCGACCAGATCAAGAACCTGTCACGCTATGCTCTGTCCAGCTTTCTCAAAATTTATCTAGTGATCGGCAACAAATTCATTTGGCAGCTGATAAAGTTCACTATTCTTTAACAGGAATCCCTGGGATTAGTTCTGGAAAAATTATTTTTTCCTTAAGCAAAACACAACAAAGTCAAGAATTGAAACAAGGAGAACTTTGGTCTATAGATTACGATGGTGGAAATTTATTCCCCCTAACTAAAGATTCTTCGCTTTCAGTAACACCAAAATGGACAGGAACATCACCAGAAGCTCCTTATCTCTACGTATCTTATAAATTAGGAGTGCCTAAGATCTTTCTTGGTTCTCTAAAGAACACAGAAGGAAAGAAAATCCTTTCTCTCAAAGGCAATCAATTTATGCCAGTATTTTCTGCTCAAAAAAAATTGTTAGCCTTTATAGCCGATACTTATGGAAATCCAGACTTATTTATTCAACCATTCTCTTTACATTCTGGTCCCCTTGGAAAACCTCAAAGACTTCTAAATGAAACCTTCGGAACTCAAGGATCTCCATCCTTTAATCCTCAAGGAACAAAACTCGTCTTTGTATCCAATCGTGATGGACGACCTCGTCTTTATATTATGAATTTAGATCCTGAACCACAGGCGCCTCGTCTACTTACAAAAAAATATCGAAATAGCAGTTGCCCAACATGGTCTCTTGATGGTAAAAAAATAGCTTTCTGTTCTGTTATTAAAGGTGTTCGACAAATATGCATTCATGACATCTTGACAGGAGAGGATCGCCAATTAACAACGACTCCCCAAGATAAAGAAAGCCCTTCTTGGGCAATTGATAGCCAACATTTAGTATTTAGTGCGGGAAACTCTGGAGAGTCAGAGCTTTATCTATTAAGTCTGATTACCAAAAAAACTAAAAAAATTGTTATAGGACCAGGAGAAAAACGATTTCCCTCATGGGGAAATTTTTCTCCACAACAAATAAAGAAAATTTTATGAAGATCTATTCTCTACTTAAATTCTGTGCTTGTTTTTTCTTACTAGTACTTCCTTCATGTAGTCGACCTTATGATTACTGGGAAGATGCTTGTAGGGAGTGTCATACAAAAAAGAAAAAACATCACCCATTTGGTTTTGTTCCTTTATATACTGAAGAAGAACTTAATCAACCCTTCTCTCTCCAAGATCTCGATTCTCAAGAAGAAAAACATTATAAAACAAGCTCACAAGCTACTGCTTTTCGTAATGTTACTTTTGCAACAGACAGTTATACAATCAAAGGAGAAGAAAATTTTTCTATTCTTTCTACACTTGTTCATCACATGAAAAAATCTCCGAAAACAACACTTTATATAGAAGGCCACACAGATGAACGTGGAGCAGCATCATATAATCTTGCCTTAGGATCTCGTCGAGCAAATGCTGTTAAGAATTACTTAATTAAGCAAGGTATTTCAGGAGAACGCCTATTTACTATCTCTTATGGAAAAGAGCAGCCCCGTGATTTCGGGCATAATGAATTAGCTTGGCAACAAAACCGTAGAACAGAGTTTAAAGTTCATGCTCGTTAAACATAAGCTTTCTTTGTTTTTTTGGGTTTTATGCTTCTCTTGGTATGGTATTTTATACGCTTCGGTAAAATCTCCATCTTTACATGCCATCCTTGCCGAAGTTGAAGATGCTTCTGCAAAATTATTATCTTACGAAACAGAACTTTTTATGTTAGCAGAACGGTTAGATGAACAAGATTCTCGCTTACAAAAATTATTTTCTTCCAAACCAGAAACATTGGTTCAAAGAATTCAACAATTAGAGAAAGATCAAAAAACTCTAACGAAAACTCTTTCTGTTTTAACTACCTCTATTAAGGATATACAGACTTCCATACAAGAAAGACTACAAGAAGTACAGAAAGACTATAAGCTTCTACACCAAGACTTAAAATTTCTACGACGCTCTCTGCAAGCTTTAGTTGATAGCTCCTCTCCTGGAGCCTATCCTGATTTCTCAGATCCCACTCCCAAAAACATTCATATCGTAACACCAGGAGATAGCTTAAGTTCTATTGCCAATAAATATAAAACTACAGTGCAAGAGCTAAAAAAAACTAATAAACTAAACTCTGATCTTATTTATGCAGGTCAAAAGCTTTGTTTACCAACGAATAAGCAATAACAAATACTTATACTTTTAATTTATTAATACTCTTTCTAGATAATAAAAAATTTCTTCTGTAGGATTCAGGCTAAAAGACAATTCTTCTACAGTCAATGAAATCAACAATTGCCTTATTTGGTGAAGCAGAAAAAGGAAGCTACGATATAGCTTACCTTTGTCGTAACTTGACGGATCTGCATGACCACTTAGGTGAGACAAATTGTGAAGGAATTACTCTAGCAATTAAAACATTAATGCACGACTTTAATGTTATGTATTTTAGGGTAAAAGAAGAAGGCTATTGTATCGACAGTTATTTTTTTGGTTTTCACTTTCTGAATACTCAAACAACACTTAAAAACATTATTGCAATAGCTTTACCTGGAGTCGGAGATCAAAACATTATCGAAGCATCTCTTTCTTTATGTCAGAAATACAAAAGTTTGTTGCTAATCTCCAATCAAGATTTTTATGATCTTTTAACTTTTAACCAGATTTTTTAATCTAAAGTTTCAAAATAACTTTGAAGGCCAGCTTCACTAGGAACCATACCTCGCTCTCCCGTACGCCATTCTGCAGGGCATACAAGACCGTGAGTCTCAAAGAAAATTAGTGCATCTAGGGTACGCAGTTCTTCTTCAATAGAACGACCAATAGGAAGATCATTAATCACTGCATGACGAATTATTCCACTCCGATCTATTAAAAAAACGCCTCGGAATGACAAACCTTCTTCAATATTTAATACACCATAATCTTCAGAAATCGTTTTTACTGTATCGGATAAAAGAGGGTAAGAAATTCCAGAAATCCCACCACATTTTCTTTCAGTATTCAACCAGCGTTTATGAGTCTCTATATCATCTACAGAACACCCAAGAACTTCTGCTCCTCGTTCATGAAACTCTGCTAAAGCATCTTGAAAAGCATGCAGCTCTGTAGGACAAACATAAGTAAAATCTTTAGGATAAAAGAAAAGAACCACGTATTTTCCTAAGAAATCTTTCAAAGATACCATAGTTTCTTCGCCGTTAAGAACAGCTTGTGCAGTAAAATTAGGGGCTTGTTTCCCGATCAAGGATGAAGACATAAAAATTCCTCTACAACATATGTATGCTACATCGCACCAGAGAGGACTCGAACCTCTGACCACCTGGTTCGTAGCCAGGTACTCTATCCGACTGAGCTACTGGTGCTCATTTTTACTAAACCCTTTCTTCATATAAAAATAGAAATTCTATTGAAAAGGCTTAAAAAAATCTTTAACAAAACAAATTCTAGTTTAAAACCTTAATTGTCTATTTAGATGGCTTACTTTTTATTTCAGGAGAGTTTGTGACAAAAAAAGAACTTGTTAACAAAAGGCATGATACAGAAACAGCATATTTTAATGAAGCAGTTGTTACCGCAAAGGGATCGCAAATCCCAGATGAAAAAAAATTTTCAAAAGAATCTGTAATACCGTTGTATCCATAATTCATATCAGGCTGAGATACTAAGAACTCCATGACCTCTTCAGGAACTTTCCCACAATTTATAGCTATAGTTTTTAATGGAGATAAAACAGCTTGCAACAAACAGTTAAATCCGTAAGAGACTCCTGATGATAAGCCTTCAGGGATAGATACAGACCTAGCAGAATGAAAAAATGCAACCCCACCGCCGACAACAACCCCCTGCCTCAAAGCCTCCTTTGTCGATCGCAAAGCTTTTTCTGCTCTATTTTTCTGTTCTTTTAACTCTATTTCTGTCGCAGTTCCTAATTTAATATTCGCAATACCATTAGAAAATCTTGCTAGACGTTTTTCCAAAAAATGAATTTCCGAAAGAGATTTATTAAAAGCTAAGGTAGAACGAAGATATTGTTTTCGAGCTTCTCTAGTTTCAGGAAGACCCTCTCCATATAAAAATATCGAGGAATCTTTTCTTATAAGAACCTCACGTACTCGTCCTAAAATATCCAAAACTGACTTTTCTAAAAATTCTTCAGACATCTCATCAACTAAAGAGGCTCCAGAAAAAATCGCAAGATCTTCAAGAAGAGCTCTACTATCTTTTCCTGATTTAGAAATTTTTACAGCACATACAGGAAAGTTCTGCTTCAGCTTATTTACTATTAGAGTATTTAAAACTTCTTTACTAAAATCCCTAGCAACAATGACAAGAGGAAGAGATTTCTTTCTAAAAATGAGGTCCAAGAAACGAATGAAAGTGGGATTTAAAGAACCTATTTTTTGATCTATTAACAAAAGAAAGGCTTCTTCCCAAAAAATATCCATAGTATCAGGACGTGTGACAAAATATGGTGATAAATAACCTGTTTTCAAACTCATTCCTGAAATAACTTCTAAAGAAGACCTCATGTTTTGATTTTCCGAAACAATAAAGGCACCTTCAAAGCCAACTTTACTCACAGCGTCATAAATAAGTTTTCCTAAAACATCATCATAATCAGCAAACATCGTAGCAATATCAACAATAGCCTCTGAAGAAGCTATAGGAACTACAAGCTTTTCTAATTCCTTCTGCATAGATGCAGAAGCCAAAAGAATCCCTTGTTTTATTTCTTGAGGCTCTAAGCCAGATAGAATACCTTGTAAACCTGCAGAAAAAAGAGCTTCTGCAAGAATTAACATTGTTTTTATTCCGTCTCCAACACAATCTATCATTTGTGTAGAAACATCTTTAAAAATTTTAGCTCCTAAGTTTTCAAGGGGATCTGATAAAGAAATCTCTCTTCTAGCGAGAGTTGCACCATCTCTAGTAACAATAGGGCTATTATTTCCTTGTTGGATAACTACACGACATCTATGAGGCCCTAAAGCAGCACTCACAGCTTTAGTCAGAAAACAAGCTCCGCGATGTAAAGCTTGTAGCCCCTTAACCTGATTGTGAAATATTTTATTCATAAAAAATTTCCCCTCAATCAGCTTGTCTTCGCTACAAAAGTCATCTTAAAAACAACAAAAATTCCTGTCAAACGAGAGAGCATTTCTATTAATCAGCATAATCTGGCAATAAAAATGCAGCTCGAGAAATTTGAAAAGATTCTCGAGCTTCTAAACAAAGTTTTCGTAATGGCCATATAATAAAAGGTTCATTTTGACATATGTGTAAAAATTGTTCGTCTCCAAGAATTCGACACAGAGAAGCTCTTCTTGCTGGTATTTTGTTGATAACAGATAACGACTCTGCCATTTGCTTAGGATAATGAGTCTTTATCATTCCCAATATAGTACAAAGGGTTTCCACAGGAAGAAACTTTAAATGATCTTGAAGAATAAGAAGAACTCCTGAACACATTTCCATCTTATACTTACCAAAGAAAGGTTCATAACAAAAAGGAAGAAATGAAATTCCTGGGAGATTTTGCTTATTTAACTCTTTAGCAATAAATTCTCCGTCCATCCAAGGAGCTCCTATTACTTTGAAAGGCAAAGTATAACCAACCCCTATATTTGTTATAGATAAAGAACCGATTATACCTGTAGCAGCATAAAAAAAAGATGATTGCGCTTCAGGAATATTAGGACTAGGAGGAATCCAAACAAGCCCTGTCTGATCAAACGACATAGAGCGTTTCCATCCTTTCATAGGCACAACCAAAACTTCTGCTTGAGGAGCGTACATACGTTTAAAAAACAACGCAAGCTCTCCTGGAGTCATACCATAACAATAAGGAATTTTAGGGATATTATCAGGCTGAGACTTTGGCATAGGGCCATCAATAACCTTTCCTCCCATAGGATTAGGTCTATCTAAAACAATCAGCTGCTTATGATATTTTTCTGATGCCTGTACCAGAAGTAAAAGTACGGAAATAAAACTATATGAGCGTACACCGATATCTTGAACATCATAAACTAAAACATCACAATCTTGGACTACTTCCAAAGGAATTTCATGTAAACCATACAGAGATACTGTAGGAACACCTTTAGGTTTTAAATGAGAATTAAAAGACTCTGCAGGGGCCCCATAATATCCATGTTCTAAAGTACACAGTCGCTGCAAAAAACAATGATGGTTATTAGCATGGAAAATAGAAAAAGCATCCTTGCCTTCAGCATTAATAGCAGCACGATGTGAGATTAAAACAACTTTACGACCACGAATTTGTTGTGAAAAACAAGCTTCTGTAAATAGACGATCTAAACCAACTAAGACACGAGAAAAACTCAAATAGGGATAACTAAACGTTAAAAATAAAAACAGAAAAACTAATCTCATGGTTGCTTGATACACGATAATTGCAAATAACTCGAGAACTTTTCATAAGATAGTTTTACAAACAGAGATTTTTTCACTAGTAGTTGCGTAGATACACTTCTTGACGTATTTTACAACTAATACCAGACTTTTCGTATCATTAAAGAAAGAAATTATAGTCTTGATTAGCTTAAAAGAGAATTTATGAAAATAGTCCTTGTTAGCTCCCATGGTTACAAGATAAGAGAAACAAAAGTATTTTTAAAACAGCTCGGATCTTTTGATATATTTTCTCTAGCAGACTTTCCGAACTACAGTCCTCCTAAAGAATTCGAAAATACAACAGAAAAAAACGCGCTAACAAAAGCTTTACATGCGTCCAAACAACTTGGAATTTGGGCAATAGCTGATGATACTATGTTACATGTTCCTGCTATAAATGGCTTACCAGGACCTCTTTCAGCAAATTTCGCTGGAGAAAATGCACACGATAAAGATCATCGAAACAAACTTCTTAAGTTAATGTCGTCTTTAGAATCTCCTATAGATCGATCTGCTTACTTCGAATGTTCTGTAGTTCTTGCTTCTCCTCAAGGAAAAATTTTTAAAACACAAGGGATATGCGAAGGTTATATTAGCCATGAAGAAAAAGGGTCTTCCGGCTTTGGTTATGATTCTATATTTTTAAAGTTTGATTATAAGCAGACGTTTGCAGAACTTTCTGAAGATATAAAAAATCAAGTATCTCACAGAGCAAAAGCTTTGCAAAAATTAACTCCTTATTTACAAGATTTACTAGAAAACTTCTTAGTTTCCCGGAATTAAAGTATTGAGAGATTGCTCTAAATTTCCACGAATTTCACGCATATCAGCAAGAAGAGCTTCTGCTCGCAGAAAATCTGCTTCTAAGTTAGTAACAGCAGGCATTCCTTCATTAAGCTGAAATTGCTGAACTGCCAGGGGCATTTCTAAACTAACAAGAGGTTTAGCTGTCAATCGGTGTGTTTTGTTAAAAATAACTGTTTGAATATTCTCGCTCATGGGAGTTTCCAATTAATCATCGGCTGATTCAACTTATTAAGCAGGTAGTTAATTTTTGAAAAGTGAGAACAACCAAAAAATCCTCGATGAGCAGCTAAAGGAGAAGGATGGGGTGATGCTAAAATTGCATGCTGATGTTTAGAACGGAAAAGTATGTCACATTTTTTTCTTGCTGCAGCTCCCCATAAAACAAAAATAATATGTGATCTTTCTTGTATAAGCTTCTGAATAATCACATCAGTAAAAAGCTCCCACCCTTGACCTGCATGAGAAAATGGTTGGCCAGCTCGAACTGTAAGAACTGTATTCAAAAGCAACACGCCCTGATCTGCCCAAGATTGCAAACACCCCGATTGATTATCTATACCTAGATCTGTTCGTAATTCTCGAAAAATATTCATAAGAGAGGGAGGTAGACGAACACCTTGAGGAACACTAAAGCTTAAACCGTGAGCTTGACCTTCTCCAGGATAAGGATCTTGACCAAGAATTACCACCCGTACTTTATTAAAAGGGGTACTATTTAATGCAGCAAAAATACATTTTTTATCAGGATAGATAGTATATTGAGAATACTCTTGTTTTAAAAATTTTTTTAGTTTCAGCATATAAGGCTGAGACCCCTCATTTTTTAATTGTTCTTGCCAGCAGGAAGGAAGCTGTTCTTGCCAGCAGGAAGGAAGCTGGTTTATAGTAGAGGTTCTCTGCATAAGTGGCCTATTCTTTATAGTTAAAGTGAAAATACACTATCCTCTTATTATTTCGACTCTGAGGTTCTTTTAAAGTGCAAAAACAAAATATCCAGAACTTTATGACAATTTCTACTGAATTAAACGAAGCCCAACTCGCTGCTGTTACCTTCTCATTAAGCCCTGTATTAATACTCGCAGGTGCTGGTGCAGGTAAAACTCGCGTTGTTATTCATCGCATCCTTTACCTCATCAGCCAGGGAATCTCTCCTAAAGAAATTCTAGCAGTGACTTTCACTAATAAAGCTGCAAAAGAGCTTAAAGAACGAATCATGTATCAGTGTCCACAAGCTCAAGGTTCAGATATTCCTATGGTATGTACCTTCCATAGCTTAGGAGTTTTTATTCTTAGACGCTCTATCCATTTGTTAAATCGAGAAAATAATTTCATTATTTACGATCAAGGAGATACTGAAAAACTTTTAAAACACTGCTTACAACAACACAATCTTAAACAAAATCTTACTAATAGCATGCAGTATCACATATCTCATGCAAAAAATCGCCTACTCTTTCCTGAAGACTTAGATCCTCAGGAATATATAGATCCTGTTGTAACAATTTATCAAGAATATCAAAAAAAATTAGAAGAGGCCAATGCTTTAGATTTCGATGATTTACTTTTCCTAACTGTCAAGCTGCTTAAAGACGTTCCTGAAGCTCAAAAAGAATATCGTGAATTATGGAAAGCTCTACTCATAGATGAGTATCAAGACACGAACCATGCTCAGTATACTATGGCACAAATCATCTCAAAACAGCACAAAAATCTCTTTGCTGTTGGAGATCCTGATCAATCTATTTATTCTTGGCGAGGAGCAAATATTCACAATATTCTAAATTTTGAACAAGATTATCCCCAAGCACAAGTACTACGTCTTGAAGAAAATTATCGAAGTCATGGAAACATCTTAAAAGCAGCTAATGCTTTAATTCAAAATAATGCTACGCGACTAAAAAAAGTACTTCGTAGCGTTAAAGGTCCAGGAGAAAAAATTCGATTATTCTTAGGAAAAACAGATCGAGAAGAAGCAGATTTTGTTGCTGAAGAAATTATACAAATTCATCGCCAATCTCGAATAGCTCTTCGAGATATCTGTATTTTTTACAGAACTAACTTTCAATCTCGAACTTTTGAAGATGCTTTATTACGTCGTCGAATTCCTTATGAAATTCTTGGAGGATTATCTTTTTATAAACGTAAGGAAATCCAAGATATTCTTGCCTTTCTAAGAATGTTCTCTGCAAAAAATGACATTGTTGCTTTCGAAAGAACGATTCATCTTCCTAAGCGAGGACTTGGTCCTGCTGCAATTTCTTCTCTCATTAATTATGCTTTGACAGAAGAACTTCCTTTACTTGAAGCATGTGAAAAAGCACTAAAAACCCAAGCAGTTAAGCTATCTAAAAAACAACAAAATGGCTTAAGAAATTATTTAAATATCTTTCAACAATTTGAAACTGCTTATAAAGCTCTTTCTCTTAATGAATTTATGCTATCTATACTAAAAATCACACAATACTTAAATATTCTTAAAGAAGATCAAGATTCTTACGAAGATCGAAAAAACAACTTAGATGAACTTATTTCCAAAACTTTTGAATGGGAACAACAAAATCCAGAAGGGACTCTCGAAGGCTTTTTGGATGATTTAGCATTAAAAGGCTCTACCGATGAAGAAACCTTAGTCTCAGATCGAGTAAATTTAATGACAATTCATAACGGAAAAGGATTAGAGTTTCGTGTAGCTTTTGTTGTGGGTTTAGAAGAAAACCTTTTTCCTCATGCGAATTCTAAAGGAAATTATGAAAATCTTGAAGAAGAACGACGGCTATGCTACGTAGGAATTACACGAGCTCAAGATCTCCTATATCTTACTGCTGCCCAAACTCGCTTTCTTTGGGGGACTGTTCGGATAATGAAGCCTAGCAGATTTCTAAAGGAAATTCCTAGGGATTATTTGATTCAAGTATATTAAGGTCATGTTTCAGCAAAAGCAACAGCTTTCTTTAAAATATCTTCCCTCGTTGCGTATGCAACAAGGACTTCAAATGTTACAAACTCCTATTGCAGAACTCTCCTCTTATGTTATTCAAGAACTCATAAACAACCCTTTTTTTGACCTCTCTTCTTTAGAAGAAGAAGAGTGGCACCAAAAATCTTCTTCTGCAAATTTTGAAGCTACGTTTGCTCAACCAGCATCTTTAAGCTCTGTCCTGCTTTCTCAGATCCATCATACTTTTCATACAACAGAAGACCTACTTGTAGCGTATCATATAACAGGCAATCTCTCTAAAGAAGGCTTCTTTGTAGAATCCCCTGAATTCATTGCTGAGCAATTAAATATCTCTTTAGAGAAAGTTCATACAGTATGGCGGATTATTCAAACATTTCATCCTATAGGAATTAGCTCTCCTTCTTTGCAAAGTTATTGGTTAATGAGACTAGATAACACTGTTCATCAACTAGCCTATCAAATTATTCTTCAATGCTATCCAGCTCTAACAAATTGTAATTTCAATCTGATCGCAAAAAGATTTCATCTATCTTTAAAAGATCTTAGAAAATTATTAAGAAAAGCATTAGGAAGTATTCCTTGGTGTCCTGCAGCGGAATATCAAGCAGGAACAACCTCTTTGGCTCCCCCTTGTCCAGATATTTATATAGATTATAACGAAGGTTGGGAAATTCGAATAAACTCTAAAAATCTTCCTCCTATAAAACTTAATCATCAAGCATTTCAACTTTATGAACATTTACCTAAAGAAGAAAAAAAAACATTAACACAACAAATTCTTGCAGCAAAATGGCTAATAAAAAACTTAAAAAAACGAGAACAAACCTTATTTGCTATTGTAGAAAAGCTACTCCCTTATCAAGAAAACTTTCTGTTAGGAAGGACATTTTCTCCTCGCCCTTTAACAATCAAAAGTATAGCAGAGAATCTTAGATGCCATGAATCAACAGTTTTTCGTGCTGTCAATAATAAAAGTATCGCATCTCCAATAGGAATTTTGCCCTTAAAACAATTGTTTCCTCGGACAATTTCAACAGAAGAAACTTCTTTATCAAAAGAAACTATTCTAAAATGGATTCGTCAATGGACAACAACAGAACAATCTCCTCTCTCAGACCAAGATATCAGTGAAAAAATCTCTGCAAAAGGAATTTCCTGTGCAAGAAGGACTGTCACAAAATATCGTTCACAACTTAAAATTCTTCCTGCACATAAACGTAAAGCTCGATTCCATATGTAAAGCCGTTTTACGTTAAACAAAATAAGATAAATAAATTTGCCTCCAACGAATGTCGTCTAACTTTCTTTTTTTAGCATAGTGCTCGATCACAGGAATTGGCTGAGTTGCAAACATCTTTATTTCTTTGTCTGTCAAACGCAACATTATCCACAAAGGAGTAACTCCTAACATTTTTCGAATTTTTCGCATGGCACGACGAAAATAACTTTGTACTAACATCAAACGCACAGAAAAGAATATCGGTAACATTAAAATTGTTGCAAATCCCCAAAATGGTTGCCATAGGGTAATCCCTACACCGATAGTAACAGATAGAAATAGAGCATAACTTTCTCCAGAATTTCGAAATAATGGTCCCCAAAATCTTCTCCATGCCCAGGAGGAAGTTTGGTAAGCAAGGACCTCTTCAAATATCGGTTCACGAAATTTCATTCTTACAGCGTGTACAATTTCATGTGCAAGAATCTCTTTTTTAGAATAAATTCCAAGCCATCGCGATGCTTTATATAAAGGTTTTCGAAGCTGAATAGTTACTTGGTTCTCTAATATCCAAGTACACCCTGCCTCCCAAACATCTAAGCCTTCATTCGAATATAAAATTTGTAAATGTGAAGGACAGATATCGAAAATTTCTTGAATACGAGAAGGAAAAGATGTAGAGGAACCCGACCTCTCTTCAATTAAACTATCCGCACGAAGAAAAAAAGAATATTTTTCTTCTTCTGGGCCAGCAATAATACCTTGTTTATTGAGATTTATTAAATCTTCATCTGTAGAAACAAGGCTTGAAACAAATTCTAGTTTTTCCACATTACTCCCTTACTAAAAAAGCTTCTAGTGAACGTTTCTTTTACCTTGTTGATTTATTGTTAAAATAAACACGAATCGTTAACAAGAAAAATTAAAAAATCTCAAAATAGTTATTGAATCTCTCTAGCATTATATTATTCCCTTGAAAAGAATCTACGTCATACTCAATAACCATAGGGGCATATTGGTGTTCTCTCGATAGCCCTACTTTTAAAGATTCGGCGAAAGCTGGAATGCATCTAGCTCTATATACTTTTACTCAGAATTTTTTCTACTTTGTCATAAGATAAAGAGTAAAATCTGACGTTTGCATATATAAAAGGTTTCGTTTCATCGATAAAACACTTAACTAATTCAAAATTTTATTCACACCGAAAGCTTGCATTAAATAATGTATGTTTGCATGAGAAATTTTAGACATTAGAGCATTAAATTAATAAAAAGGAGTCGCGTTTTCTCTCCGAAAGACATTATTCGGAGTTCTCACGCAATGGAATTAATGAAAAAATCTTTAATCATCGTGGAGTCTCCTGCTAAAATCAAAACCTTACAAAAATTCTTAGGAAAAGGTTTTATTTTTGCTTCATCCATAGGGCATGTTGTTGATCTTCCAGCAAAAGAGTTCGGCATAGATGTAGATCACGATTTTGAACCTCAGTATCAAATACTTCCAGACAAACAAGAGGTCATAAATCAAATTCGGAAACTCGCAGTGCAATGTGATAAAGTTTTCCTTGCTCCGGATCCAGATAGGGAAGGAGAAGCCATAGCTTGGCATATCTCTAATCAGCTTCCAGAAAATATTTCTATTCAAAGAATCTCATTTAATGCGATCACAAAAAATGCCGTTACAGAAGCATTAAAACAGCCTCGAGAAATTGACATAGCACTTGTTAATGCTCAACAAGCTCGTCGTTTATTAGATCGTATAGTCGGCTATAAGATTTCTCCAATTCTCAGCCGTAAATTACAACAACGTTCAGGAATATCTGCAGGACGAGTACAATCTGTTGCTCTTAAATTAGTCGTAGACAGAGAAAAAGCTATCGAAGCTTTTATTCCTGTAGAATACTGGAATATTCAAGTCCTTTTACAAGATCCTAAAACACAGAAAACATTTTGGGCTCACTTATATTCTATAGAAGGAAAAAAAATTGAAAAGGAGCTGCCAAAAGAAAAAACAGAAAATGAGATTTTTTTAATTAACTCTGAGGAAAAAGCTCAAAAGTATGCAACTCTTTTAGAAACAGCATCTTATACAGTCATTCGTATAGAATCTAAAGAAAAACGACGTCATGCCTTACCACCATTTATTACCTCCACGCTACAACAAGAAGCAAGCAGACATTTTCGCTTTTCGGCTTCAAAGACTATGTCTGTTGCACAAACGTTATATGAAGGTATTGACTTAAATCAAGAAGACACTATCGGATTAATTACATATATGCGTACAGACTCTGTTCGTATCGATCCAGAAGCCCTTAATACAGTAAGAAGCTACATTCAAACAACATTTGGTCCTGAATATCTTCCAGAGAAAGCGAATCTTTATGCTACGAAGAAAATGACTCAAGATGCTCATGAAGCAATTCGCCCGACAGACATATATTTATCACCAGAAAAGCTAGCAGGAAAACTTTCAGAAGACCAAAATAAACTTTATAGCCTCATTTGGAAACGTTTTGTGGCTTCACAAATGACTTCAGCTATTTATGATACTTTAGCAATCCAAATCACAACAGATGTACAAATAGATTTACGAGCATCCGGTTCCTTATTGAAATTTAAAGGTTTTCTCGCTGTATACGAAGAAAAAAATGATGACGATAATGATTTTGAAGACTCTCACCCTCTTCCACTTCTACATGCTCAAGATTCTCTAAAAAAAGAAAAAGTTTCTGCAGAACAAGCATTTACTCGCCCTCTTCCGAGATTTACTGAAGCTTCTCTAGTAAAAGAACTCGAAAAATCTGGTATCGGTCGACCATCGACTTACGCGACTATAATGAATAAAATACAAAGTCGCGAATATACAACAAAAGAAAACCAGCGCCTACATCCTACAGAACTGGGGAAAATTATATCTCAATTCTTAGAAACAAATTTTCCAAAGATTATGGATATTAGCTTTACAGCGCTAATGGAAGATGAGTTAGAACTTATCGCTGATAATAAAAAATCATGGAAACTGCTGTTAAAAGAATTTTGGGACCAATTCCTACCTGTAATAACAACAGCAGAAAAAGAAGCTGTAATTCCTAGAATTCTTACAGACATAGATTGTTCTAAATGTCATAAGGGTAAGTTGATAAAGATTTGGTCAAAAAATGGATACTTCTACGGTTGTTCAGAATACCCCGAATGTGACCATCGCACTTCAGAAGAAGAGCTGACATTTAAAAAAGAAGACTATGCTTCGGATACTCCTTGGGACAGTTCATGCCCAGTTTGCAAAGGACCTATGAAAATACGTCATGGACGTTTTGGTAGTTTTTTAGGATGTGAAGACTATCCTAAATGTCGAGGAACTATTTCATTACGTAAACAAGGAGAAGAAGAGGAGCAAGAATCCGTTACTTGTCCAGCTATAGGTTGCTCTGGAGTTATTTTGAAAAAACGCTCCCGTTATAATAAGAATTTCTATTCTTGTTCGGAATATCCTAATTGTAGCGTTATCGGAAATACAATAGATGCTGTACTAACAAAATATACAAACTCTCCAAAAACACCTTACAAAAAGAAAGCTATAGAAAAAGGAAACAAAAAAACAAAGAAACCTTCTACCCCAAAAAAGAAAACTTCAGTAAGGAAAACATCCCAACTTATTCCATCTCAAGCTTTAGCTAAAATAATCGGGGCTTCTCCTTTATCACGAGGAGAAGCTACTAAAAAAGTTTGGGAATATATAAAAAAACATAACCTACAAGCTTCAGAAAATAAAAGATTACTACTCCCTGACGAGCAATTCAAAGATATCATTGGAGAAGAGCCTGTGGATATGTTCCAATTACCAAAATTATTGAATCAACATCTAACTAAATCTGACGAAAAAGAGTCTTCTTCATAATCTTCTATAAGTTTATAAACTTCCCGACATGAGGATGCTGTCGCAAGTGAAGCACGAAGAAAACGTACTTTAGAAGCGGACACTAAATAATGCCCACACAATTTACGGGTTTCTGATAAAAGTTTTGTTTCACTTTGATAATACTCTTCTATCCATTGTAAATGCTGAACAAAAGCTTGTTTTCGCATAGCAAATGAGACTTGCTGATAACAACCCGTTGCAAGATAATCTTCTATCTGTTGAGCTATCCAAGGAGCTCCCATAGTTCCTCGAGCTACTAATAAACCATCGCACCCAGTTGTTTCTAACATCTCTTTCGCTGCTTCCGGAGAAAAAATATCTCCATTTCCAAAGACAGGAAAATCTTTCCCCGCGGCAATTTTAGCTCGAGCTATATAATCACGATTACTTAATCCATGATATCCCTGGGCTCGGGTTCTTCCATGAACAAAAACAGCGCTTGCCCCTGATTCTCGGATGATTTTAACAGTTTCTTCTACATTGATATTATCAAAATCCCACCCAGACCGAATTTTTACTGTCACAGGAATAGAAACAGCTTTCACGATCTGTTCTAAGATTTTGCCTATTAATAAAGGATTTTTCAATAATCCCGACCCGCTCCCATCTTTGGTAATTTTATCCGTTGGACAACCACAGTTTAAATCTATAAGATCAAATCCATGATCCTCTAAAATTTTAGCTCCTTCTCCAACAATGGTAGGATTACTACAACATAACTGCCCTCCAATAGGACGCATAGCTTCTGAGTAATCCAAAAGCTTGAAAGTTCTTTGGGGAGAATGAAGAAGCCCTTCAACTTTCACCATTTCACAAAATACAAGAGCAGGCTTGTATAATGAAGACATTCGCCTATATGGATAGTCAGAAAAACCGGCTAATGGTGCATAAACAACAGGAGATTTTAATAAAATATTTTTTATATATATCGAAGGAGCCATGGAGATTGCAAAATATTAAGAAATATAAAACGTAGAGTTCTTAATACAACAAATGGGACGGCCTCTAAACAAAATAAAGCAATCATGGGACTAATATCAATAAAACCTATTCTGGGGATAAATTTTCTAAAAAGGCTTAAATAAGGATCTACACAATTAAAAATAAATTTATACCACGAAGTAGGCTGACAATTCGGAATCCAAGAAGCGAGAATATATATTAAAATTAAGAAACTATAAATATTAACAGCTGTTCTTAAAAAATAAGATAGCATTAGATCTTACACTTTCAGTTTTATTAGTATGTGTTTTTCTTGAAAAACACCCATTTATCTATTAAAATAGTTTCCTTTATCTTTAAGATACTCTCACTATGGATACGATTAAGTTACCTATATACCACATTGGGGTAACAAAAGACGGGAATAATACTACTAAAATAGCAATTTTGCAGAAAACTTGCAAAGGATGGATTGTCTGTTTTTGTCAAAGTTTGTTAGAAAACGAAAAAGCTTTGATTCCAAAAAAATATTTTACATCTCCCATGACATTTTCTCTTCAAGGGTCAGATGTTCTTACGAAAAGCTCCTCCTCCACACTTAAAAACAAAAAAAATATTTTAAAAGTTGCATTAACAAACTTTGGCATGAACTCAGCTCTTCCATGGGAATCTCTAGTTATTCTGCCGAAATTAACTCCCACAACACAGAAAGAAACAATTACAACTTTATGGATCTCTCAAAAAAATGTGATCCAAAAGCAACTCTCTTCTTTAGCACAATCTCAACTTTTTCCTTCTATTATCTCGTGCCGATCCACAGATCTTTTTTTCCTAGCAGAACAATCTTTTCTCAAAAAACTTCCAAACTATTTTCTTGTATATTCGAAATCAGAAGAAACCATATGCCTATGTGTTCAAAATAAAGCAGTTTTATTGTCTCGATCTCTTTCTAACAAATCAGCGAAAAAAAATTGTGAAGATATCTATGCAACGTTACAACACATAAAAGAAACTTTTCCAACAGCATTTCCAACGACAATACATTTTGCTCAAGGGTCTGAAGCTCTAAAAAAGGCCCTTATACAAAAACAAGACTTACCTCTCACTCCTTGTCCACTTATTCCCTCTCATCTTCTAACACATTGGGAAGAATATGATGACGCTATTGCAACAGCTCTACATGGAGCCTCCAGAAAGACCCTTAAGTTTCGTTATGAGACAAAAACAACTCCAGAAGCACACAAACATTGGCTAAAGCAAATAACAATACTTATTAGTAAGCTCGCCCTGCTATCTACCTTGATTATTACCTGTGGCTCTACTATTAAACTAAAAATTTTATCAAACCACACTAAGAAACTCTATAATCTTGTATGTCCTGAAGAATCTGTTTTTCCTAAATCTCTGAACGCAGCAGAAAATCTCTTAAAAACTATAGAAACTCAGATTCCTTCGACCTATCCGTATCAACCAACAATTGCTACAAGTGAGCAAGTTTTAAAATTTCTTGCGGCTTTAGGTCAAAACTATTCAACGCTTAAATTTTCCCACTTTACATACAAACTTACACATTTCCCTACAGAGAAAAATCCAACTTGTCCTTACACAGCAGAAATTTTACTCGCAGGTCAAGGCTCTTCTGAAGAAGTCTCACAATTTTTGAAAAGAGTTTCAAAATACCCTAAATTACATCATGTCTCCGAAACACAAAAAGATGCTCATACCTTCGAACTACGATTTAACCTCTCATCCCAGGAGATTTTATGAAAAAATTGAGGAAGTCTTTTTTTATTCTTAGTGGATTTTGTCTCCTTGGAAGTATTCCGATAGGGTTAGTTGTAGTCAAACATCTTC
The DNA here is from genome assembly GCF_902705545.1 of Chlamydia sp. 17-3921. Classification (GTDB taxonomy): domain Bacteria; phylum Chlamydiota; class Chlamydiia; order Chlamydiales; family Chlamydiaceae; genus Chlamydia. Next base: position 206,655 of record NZ_CACSHH010000003.1, read on the forward strand.
ATACAGTTAAACGCTGGGAAACTCTAAACGATAAAATTTTAACATTAAAAGTCGCACGAGATCTTAATAAGACCATACTGAAACAAAACAATTTACTAATAAACAACCGCGAAAACTTTTGTGAAGAGAAATTTTCCGAAGAAAGCCAGAAAATCCCTCTCTTGAAACAAGAAATCCTAAGACTAAATTCTCTCTCTAAAAACTCTCTCATAGCTCAAAGTAAAGAAGTATGGGCTAGGAAACAAACTTTAACAAAAACGTCTCAACTTCAATGGATTTTTAAGAAAATAGACTCCGATCTCATATCTATTAGTTTTTTGAAACCTATAGAAATGAATAACGATGACATCTCTGCTGTTTTTCATCTCTTTAACCCTATTAAAAACCCAAAAGCTCCAATAGCATTCTTTACTCATTGGGAAATGACAAAACAAATAACACCTTTAAAAAATGAAGTTTGGCTAGTACAAGCAGAGGCGATAAATCGATGTCTATAAAAAAATCTTTTTATATTTTTTTATTATTAATTCTTGTGAACTCTTCAGCATACAGTACTGAAGCTTACAAAAAGCTTACTCTTACAGGAATTAATATTGTGGATAGAAATGGCTTATCTGAAACTATCTGTTCCAAAGAAAAACTAAAAAAATATGCCAAAATAGACTTTCTTGCTTCTCAACCATACCAGAAAGTCATGAGGATGTATAAAAATAAACGAGGAGACCAGGTTTCCTGTTTAACAACATACCATTCTAATGGCCAACTCAAACAATATCTTGAATGTCTTAATAATCGTGCGTATGGAAAATACCGAGAGTGGCATCCTAATGGAAAAATTAAGATTCTTGCAGAGGTTATCGGAGGAATAGCTGATCTTCATCCTTCTGCAGAATCCAGCTGGTTATTTGATGGTGAAACGCTTGCTTATAATGATGAAGGCTTATTAGAGGCCTGTATCCAATATGAGAAAGGATTTTTAGAAGGAACTTCTCAATATTACCATTCTAATCAGAAAGTTTGGAAAACACACTCTTATAAAAAGGGACGTGCTCATGGAGAGTTTTTAACCTATGCTTCTTCAGGAGCTCTATTGAAAATATTTAATTATAGTAATGGAGAAAAGCACGGACAAGCTTTGTATTATGATGAAAAAACTGGAGAAGAACTTGCCCTAGAAGAATACGATCAAGGTTTGCTAATGGAAGGGACTTACTTAGATCCTCAAACTAAAGAAGAGTTCTCAATAATATCTAGAGGTGAAGGTTTACAAGCTATTTATGGTAAACAAGCTATTGTCAAAACAATAGCCTTTTATCAAGGAAAACCTCATGGCAAAGTTACTCTATATAACAATTCTGGAAAAAACATTTTACAAACATATTCCTTAGTAAACGATCAAAAAGAAGGAGAAGAAATTTTCTTTTTTCTTGAAACAGGAAAAGCAAAATTATCTCTTAATTGGCATGAAGGTCTTTTACAAGGCACAATAAAAAGCTGGTATCCCAACGGCGCTCTAGAAAGCAGCAAAGAGCTTATAAATAATAAAAAATCAGGCTTACTTACAGTATATTATCCTGGAGGTCAGATTATGGCTGCAGAAGAATATGATAATGATTTTCTAATCAAAGGAGAATATTTCCGCCCTGAAGATCTTTTTCCATATACAAAAGTAGAGAAAGGTTGTGGTACAGCAACCTTTTTTACTAACTCAGGAACTGTTACAAAAAAAATATCCTACCAAGATGGGAAACCTTTTGTTAACTAGCTAATGACAACCTTTCAAACGAAAAAACAGTTATTACGGAAAACTTTTTCTGACCTTCGTCAACGATTACCGAAAGAGCGCAAAATCCAAGCATCAAAAATCGTAGCGTCCTTTGTTCAAGAATTTCCTCCAGGAAGTCTTGTTATGTCTTTTTTATCCTTTAACTCTGAAATTAACATGGTTTTAGCAAATCATGTTCTTTTAGAAAAATTTACCCTAGCCTTACCAAGAATACAAGGGAACCTATTATTCCCTAATCTTGTTTCTTCTTCTCAAGAACTTTCATTGTTATCTCACCCTAAAGATATTTCTAATCACAAACTAAATTTAATACCCTCAAATTTACTTACCCATGTCTTAGTTCCAGGACTTGTTTTTGATCGTAAGAAAAACCGTCTTGGCTATGGCAAAGGTTTTTATGATCGTTGGCTTTCTCAACAACCAAATATTACTTCCATTGGTATCGGCTATCTAGAACAACAGGTAGAAGAATTAATTAAAGAATCTCACGATGTTCCTCTATCCCAGCTCTTTTTATGTTAATACTCTTAATAAAAACCTCTATTTGTAATGAGTTGAAAGTTCAGGAGACGATTGTCAATAACCCTTACTCTATGTATGATGGCAATCAAAGGCTAGGGGAGACGTTTCGAAGATTCTTATGACTCTCATTTTAATACAACACCTACGAATTTGTACTATCGATACTCTTCTTTCTTCAGTATTTTACGCTATCTTCAGGCGTTATAACCAGCTACACCTCTTAAGAAGTATCTTTTATAAACTACAAGATTCTTAATCCGTTACAAAAGTCTTCTTAAGCTCTCTGTTTAAAAATAGCTCAATGACAGACGAGTGTTTGAAGAGTATGAAAAAAGGAACCATCGTATGAGTTTACCCGATCGGAAAAAAGCTTTAGAAGCAGCCATTGCTTATATAGAAAAGCAATTTGGCTCAGGATCCGTAATGAGTTTAGGAAAACACTCCGCTACTCATGAAATTTCTGTTATTAAAACTGGAGCTCTGTCTTTAGATCTAGCTTTAGGCATAGGAGGTGTTCCTAAAGGCCGCATCGTAGAAATTTTTGGCCCCGAATCTTCTGGGAAAACAACTCTAGCAACTCATATTGTTGCAAATGCACAAAAAAAAGGTGGAATTGCAGCTTACATTGATGCAGAACATGCTCTTGATCCCAGTTATGCAGCTCTTATTGGTGTTGATGTTGATGATTTAATGATTTCTCAACCAGATTGTGGAGAAGATGCTTTAAGTATTGCAGAATTACTCGCTCGATCTGGAGCTGTTGACGTTATTGTTATAGACTCTGTTGCAGCACTGGTTCCTAAAAGTGAATTAGAAGGTGATATCGGAGATATTCATGTAGGTTTACAAGCACGTATGATGTCTCAAGCTCTAAGAAAATTAACAGCAACTCTTGCTCGTAGCCAAACTTGTGCAATATTTATTAATCAAATTCGAGAAAAAATAGGTGTGAGCTTCGGAAATCCAGAAACAACAACTGGAGGTCGAGCTTTAAAATTTTATTCTTCTATTCGTTTGGATATTCGCCGCATAGGTTCTATAAAAAGCAGCGATAACACAGATATAGGAAATAGAATCAAAGTCAAAGTAGCAAAAAACAAACTTGCACCTCCATTCAGAATTTCTGAATTCGATATACTTTTCAATGAAGGAATTTCTTCTGCAGGTTGTATTTTAGATCTTGCCGTTGAACAAAATATTATAGAAAAGAAAGGTTCTTGGTTTAATTATCAAGATAGAAAACTTGGACAAGGAAGAGAATTTGTTCGCGAAGAACTCAAGAAAAATAAAAAGTTACTCCATGAAATAGAAAAGCGCCTAATGGACAATACCCCGACCTCGAAATCTAAAACTACTTTAGCAGAAACTCCTGTTGAAGCCTTATCTTCTCAAGAAGTCTAAATAAAAAAGCCTCTCTTCATAAAAAAGGGAGGCTTTATTTTTAATTAAAAGAATTATTAACTTATTTAGCTTTTAAGCCCTTAATTTTACCAGGACCACTTTTTTCTTCTTCTAATAAGTCTAGGAAAGCTCTTAACTGCTTAGACCTAATTGGATGACGCATCTTTCTTAAAGCTTTTGCTTCAATTTGGCGTATACGTTCACGAGTCACATTAAAAGCAGAACCGACTTCTTCTAATGTTTTTGGCTTACCATCAAGAAGACCAAATCTATGAATTAAAACAAACCGCTCTCGGTCTGTTAAAGTTTTCAAAACCTCTTTCATCTTATCTTTTAACATAGAATAACCAGTAGCTTCTGCTGGCGATTCAACAGCTGTGTCTTCAAGAAAATCTCCAAAAGAACTTTCGCCTCCTTCTCCAACCTCTGCCTGTAAAGAAATTGGGTGCTGAGCAATTTTATAAATTTCCCGAACACGATCAGGAGTTAGCCCTAACTCTTCTGCTAATTCTTCTGGAGAAGGCTCTTTTCCAGTCTCCATCATAAGTTTTTTTGCGCCACGTAAAACCTTGTTGATAGTTTCTATCATGTGTACAGGAATACGAATGGTTCGTGCTTGATCTGCAATAGCTCGAGTTACTGCTTGACGAATCCACCAGGTTGCATATGTTGAAAATTTATAGCCTCGACGATACTCAAACTTCTCAACAGCTTTCATCAACCCCATATTTCCTTCTTGAATGAGATCCAAAAAAGAAAGGCCTCGATTTGTATACTTTTTAGCAATAGAAATAACCAAACGAAGATTGGATTCTACCATTTCTTTTTTAGCTTCTTGGCTTTTATCCATCCAGCGCTGTAGCATCCGTACATCTTTTTTAAATTCTTCAAGAGTTCTTCCTGCGGCAACTTCTCGCTTATATAATTTACGCTTAGCAGATGCAAGTTTGGCTGCTGCAAATTTATTTCTCTCTGCGCGAATTTTTAAATCATTTATTTGTTGTTCTAATTGTAAGAAAGAATCGTAAGCTTTAAATACTACTTCTCCAAAATCCTCTGTTATATTGTGACGACAATGAAAACAGCGAAGATAAGCTTGCGTACGAATTCTACACTTTTCTAGATCATCATTAAGTTTGGCGATTTCTTGCTTTGACAAATTTGGCTGTCTTAAAGACAAAAGAAGAGTCTCTAAATATAAATCCTCTTCCTTCAATAAGCCTATCAACTTTGGAAGCAATTTAAGAAAATGGGCCTTATCTTCAACTTCTTTTTCAGAGATAATTTTATCAAAACGCTCTTTGCCACTGATTAAATAATGTGCTATGGAAATAGCTTCTTTTGTTGAGTAACGAAAACGTAAAATAATTCGCTCTATTTGTATTTGAGCTTTCTCTATTCTTTTAGAAATCTCAACCTCTTCTTCTCTTGTGAGAAGAGGAACTGTTCCCATTTCTTTTAAATACATGCGTACAGGGTCATCTGGGGTTCCTTCTGTACGCTTCGCCAAGCCTTCTAATTCCTTAGCTTCTTTTTTCCTTTCTTTTTGTCTTTCAACATCGACTTGGTTCAGGATTTGGATATCCATTCCTGCTAAGAAAATTAATACCCGATCTATTTGCTCGGGCGTATCAAAAGACATAGGTAAAATGTCATTAATTTCTTCATATGTTATGAAGCCCTGCTCTTTAGCAAGAGACACAAGCTCCTCTAGCTTTTTTTTAGTTTCTTCTTCTGAAGAAACTTCTGTTGCCTGGCTATCTATATTCATGTGTTTACTGCTTATGACAAAATAAAAATGGTTATCACCCTGGGCAAGAGTTTAGCCAAAGAAAAATAGGAAATCTAGGATTTTTACTAAGTATTTTGAACAAAATAAAATTTTATTCTTTTAAAGAACTCCCTTTCTTATTGGATAGAGAACCCCTAAAATATGATGATAGAGAGGCCCTTTATTTAAAGGCGTTAAACAATAATAGAAAGGGAGAGGTCCTTGTGCTTTTGTTTTTACAACTAACTTACCACACCGTTCTTTTATTGCATGAGATTGAAGATCTGTTTCCCATTGCCTAGTTCCAGAGATAACAACACCATCATTTTCAAAAAAATCTTCAATACCATAACCCGTCCATGTTTTAAATAATGAGTTAGCAAAAACGGCACGACGAGATTGAGGAGCATATACAAATAACATGCCTAGATTTTCTTCTCTTAAGTTATCAAATAATTCTCTACATTCTAAAGCATAATTGTGAATCGTGGACTCTGTACTCATGTAACGAGAGGCCGTTAAAGATGATGCCACCTCTATATTTTCTATTTTAAATGCTATTTTTTTTAATTCATTAGATAATTGAGATGGTAAATCTCTTACTAAAACAGATCCTCCTTGAGATTGTAAATCAGAAGCGTCTGATTCCAACTGCAATAAATTACGAATTTCATACATTAAGTCTTGAACTTTGCTTTCTAATTTAGCGATGTAGGCTTGCCTCTTATTTAAAATAGTATGTTGCTCTACAAAAGTTGCTTGATATTCATCATTTAAAGCTTGTTGATACGATGTCATTTCTGCCAATTCACGGCTCAAGTTTACACTCTCTTCTTCTTTCTCTTTATACTGCTGAAGAAGAGTATGTAGTTGTATTTGTTGTTGTTGATTCTCGTCTTTTAATCGAGAAGCATAGATTTCTAACTGCTGATTTTCATTTTTAGTTTTAGAAAAAATCCCTTGTATATGAAACAATTGATTTAAAAGTTTTTGATTTTGAGATTTTAATTGTTCTATCTCTTGTTGGCGTTCCTCAAGGGACATGCGAATTTGACGCAAACCTTCATTATTTTCTGTCAGTTTCCGAATTTTAGCCTGCAAAAGATGTTTCGCCGCTGTTTTTAATTGATTTTCCCTATACCGAACAGCGAAAAACCAGCCCAAAGAAGAAATTGTAGCAAAAACAATACCGCTATATTTTTTTTGAAAACTAGAGAGAAAAGGATAACAAATAAAAGGGAAAAGAAGAATTAATAAAGGAAAAAAATAAATACGATATCTAGAATAGGCCCGGAACCATCTTCTTATTAACAACATATAAAAAAAATCCTCTGGCCAATTAAAAAAGCCCCTCAATCAAGAGCTTTTAAAAAAAGAAAATCCCTGTGTGAAATTTTCTGGCAATTTCATGGCCTCTAAAGACATCCTAGATGACAACATTCTGTGACATCATTATCCTGGGACAGTCTGTGAAAGCAACGGTTTCTAT
>NZ_CACSHH010000004.1 GCF_902705545.1 Chlamydia sp. 17-3921
TTTTCCCAAGAAAAACAGAAGCCCCCTTCATTTTCCTTTTTCATTAATTCCTTTTTTTTTAGAATGTTATCCAAATCTTAGGCTGTACTAAAATTTGAGTCCTATCCATCCCAAGACTTATAGCAATTATAGGATTTGTTTACACTGAAAATAGTGTTCATCTGGAGTGACAATGACACAAAAAAAATCTAATAAAAATAAAGGTCCTCAAAGGCAACCTTCTGCCCAGAAACGCAGAAAGACTGCAGAAAAACGAAATCTCATAAATCAAAGTTTTAAGTCTAAAGTTAAAACTGTTCTCAAAAAATTTGAAGCAGCTCTAAAAACAGAAGATCAAAACGAGATTTCTCAAAATCTCAGCTCGGTATATAGCGTGGTAGATAAAGCCGCTAAAAGAGGAATTTTCAAAGACAATAAAGCCGCTCGAATCAAGTCTAGAGCTATTTATAAAATTAATGCTAAAGCATAGATTAAATTTTTATTAGGTAAGTTATGACATCTTCTGTTTGTACTAAATTAGGTTCTGTTCTTCGAGCCTGGTTGCCCATTTCGTGCACAATGGCACTAAATCATGTTAGAAAAGTATCCGTAAGCACATACAAAACTCTTAATCTTGTAGGCGATTGTGTAGACTTCACCTCTAGTTGCTCTATGTTAGCAAGAAGCCAAATAGCTTCTTATCAAGCAACACCTACTTTGGATAATAGTGCTGCAGATCTCTATCAACAAAGATTAGAAAATTTAGAATCAGCGTGTTCCATTGCTTCTGGTGTAAACAATTCTTTGAGTTGCATATCTCTATGGACACAGCTTTTCTCTGGAAGTTTAGTTTTTGAAACTTATGATGATGGCCAATTTATTTTCACTAAAAAACAAGACAAAGAAGGTAACGTCTCTTACTCAAAACAAGTACGTTCTCCTTTGAGTATTCTATCAAAAATTTGTCGTTTGGCATCGAAAACTGTTGGCATCAATAATTTCTTACAAGAAACGAGTGTAGTAAGTTTAGGAAACCATGCTCTTAGTGTTGGAAATAAAGTTAGTGTGGGAGCTTCCATGTTAGCTTCTGGATTTTCTTTAGTAGAAAATACTAAGGAAGTCTACTCTCATACTGTAGGTGAGAAAAGTAAAGAGGAGAATGTTCGTTCTCGATTCCAAGGATTACGGGATGCCGTGCTCGGACTCCTATGCGATTGTTTTGACTTAGTTCAAGCAATTTTAGGACTCATTTTTGAGTGTGCTCCAGTATTATTAGGAGTACATGCTGTTTTTATTTTAGGTATCGTTGGTATCCTTGGAGCCGCTTTCAATTTTGTAGCAGATTTTATTGGATAAAAAAACTTTATTCTATTTATATGTTCAATGCCTCGTTAGCATATGCTTGCGAGGCTTTTTTATGATTTTATGTAATGTTTCAGCATCAGCCCAGACAGAAATTTTATGTTTAGCTCGAGTGACTGCGGTATAAAGCAGTGAAGATTCAAAAACTTCACTTCCTTTAGGGAGAATCACAATAACCTCATCATATTCACTTCCCTGGCTTTTGTGTATAGACATTGCATAGTTATATGTATAATGAGAGAAAATATTTGCATCTATAGAGATACCTCTATCGAAAGCTAGTTTTTGGCTTTTCGGATACAGCATTCCAGTATCCCCATTGAATAATCCCCAAGTTTCATAACGATCTGAAATCATAATAGGAATAGGAAGATCTGGATTACATCTTTGTAATTCATTATGTATCAAAAAATTCAAATTAATATATCCCCAAAGACCAACCCGCATAGGGGAGAGTATACATAAACTTGTTTGAGGTTCTGACAAGGCTTGTTCGAAAGTTTTAGCAAAAGATTTCACAGCAGAATCAATTTTAAGCAGAGGAGTGAATGGAATTAATTGTCGCTTTAAAATTGCCTGAGAAAAATTTTGTATCTCCTCAGTTTTCGCTCTATAAGAAACTTTTAAATAAAATGTTCTATTTGGAAAGACGTCTATTAGCTCTTGTAGAGGGTTTCCAGCTCCAATTCCAATGGGAGGAAGTTGATTTACATCTCCTAAAATAATCATGCTTGTAGCTTGCAATACTCCCTCTTGGGAGTACCCTTGAAGAGTTTGAACTAAGCTGTAAAGTAAATTAAAAGTTACCATAGAGCCTTCATCAACTATTAGAACATCAACCACACTGAACTGATAATAAGCATACTCTTGCAAAAAACGGTGTATTGTTTTGACTAATATAGTTCCTTCAGGAAGATCATAATGAGAAAGGAGTTGAAGGAAATGAGAAGATACTTTTCCTGTTGGAGATACTACAGCAATACGAATTTTTGGATTTTTTTTAACTAAAGATAAAATAAATTGTATTGCTAAAAAAGTTTTTCCAGTTCCAGGTCCTCCACACACTATAGAGAAACAACTTTTGGAGACTTCTTTTAAAGTACGACATTGGATTTCTGACAAACTATTAGGAAATTTTTCTGGAAATGGAAATAAAGTAGTTGCCAAAGATAAAAGTTTCAATTTTTGGAATAATTTTACTCTCATATTATAAAGAGAACGTAAATATATCTTCTGATTATCTATAACAAATAGTTTAGATAATATACCTTCTGGAAGTTCTTTTAATCCTTGATACAAATCTTCTTCAGAAACCCCAGAAAGAGAGGGGGTGATGCGTCTTTCGTGTAAATAAAGAAAAGGGTGTCCATAACGCCATAAAGCAGAAGATATTGCCAAAAAGATAAAAGCTTTCTCAAAATTTTTTGGAGCATATCGACGAGCAAAGAGTATATCTAGAGGTACAACAATTTGTTGTTTTAACAGATTTTTAAGGAGTGTTGGAATGTTTTCTAGGATCTTTGACATATAGAAGAGGCGTTTCTTCTATCCTTTATAGCCAAGAATCTGATCTTTGGATAGATGTTTTTGACAAAGAGCCAAAGCTTTTTGAACTTTAGAATTACAGACTCTTTCCTGAGGAGAGAGAGTTTGGAAACAATTCCAAGCTTCTAAATAATGTTTATCTTCTACTAAGCATAACCCTAGCAAACGATAAACCGAAGAAGAAGGGGCTATTTTAGATAGCCACAAACAATAAAGACTACTTCTAGTATATTCTCCGTGAGAATACAAGTATTCCGCATCAGCAAAGAAATTTGCAATTTCTTCTTCTCCAACATGAACAGAAGATATACCAGTTTCTGTTATAAAATTATCTAATTTTAGTAATCGAGAAATAGAATGAAAATCTAAAGCTTGTTTATAAGCTTGTTTTATAAATAGAAATACCATGTTCTCACATTCTATATCATAATTAGTAAATTTTAAAATTAGGTGGAGTAAGCTTAGTGATTTTTCATCTTTACCACCCTCTTTCCAAAGATCTGTTGCTCCTTTTACTAAAAGACGAACTAACCGCTGTCTTCCAATGTCATAAGACTGTATAGATTCCCATAGATCAAGATAATTTCTTAATTTCGAAAATTGTTCATCTTCTTGTGAAAGAATGTCTTGTATTGTAGAGGAAGAGAGAGAAAGCTTTTCACTTATGGAGATATTTGGTTCCAATATTTGTAATAAAGATAAACATTGTTTAGCTTCGAATGTTTGTATCAATTTTGACTTCATGGATAACCAGGAGCTCAAAGAGAAGACTAACTCTTGCTTCAAGCTATTTAAATTAGATGAAGTAGTAAGTTCTTTACAAAACCAAACAGCGTTATCTAAATTTTCTAAAAAATCATCAACTAAAGGCTGTATTGCTAATTTAAGCTTTGGTTGAGGGTAAAAACGTAACCAAAACTCTAAAAGCTGTACAGAAGAGGCCCTACAAGTTTTAGGTAAAGTAAATAAATGTTTCATGAGTATGGAAATTAATTCTTCTTCAGGAAGAAGCTGAGTGTAAGGACAACATTCTAAGACATGAATTTTCTTTAAATAGAATAAAATCATATCGTAGTAATCTGGAAAAATGTGTTCCGATTTTGATAAATTAAGTTCTAAAAAATAACTCCGGCTTAATAATAACATTGTATAGTCATAAGTTCGTGTATTCCATTCTCGCTCTCGTTTCAAAAGTTTTTCTATAATTTGATGTAGGATCTCTCGTCCCTCTGGAAATCTTCCTATTTCTATAAAAGAGTGTGCGATAATGTGATCTAAAAAGAAGTCAGAAAATAATGTTCGTAAATTTACATTAAGCCAAGGAGAAGTGGCTAGTGATTCTTGTTTTCTCCAATCGGAGAAAAACTCTAGTACCTTACTAAAATTTTTCTGTTTATAAGCACATAGTGCTTTAAAAAAGGGAAGGTAAGCTGTGTTGGGAAGGTTTTGTTCTAATAGATTGAGTAAAACATTCATTGAGTTCACATCATCGAGAAAAAAACTATTAATAATGCGTCCACAAAAAAGTTCTTCCTGAAAAGAAATACTTTTTCCTTCTACTTTGTTTGCAATCTTAGTGAAAATTTGATCTGCTAGATCAAATCTTTTCTGTTTTTGTAAAGAAAACCCTTGAAAACATAAGGCCTGCAATTGCTGAGAAGAAGACAAGTAGTGTAATAGTGTCTCTTCTCCTTCACAATAATCTATATGTACAGCACCGGAATTTTTCTTCTCTAAAGAGCTCTTAGAGTGACATAAATAATACAGCCCACCTCCAGAAAAAAAACATGAAAGAAAAAAAACACTAAATAATATGTAGCGAAACATGAGGCTCCGTAGACCCTCCTAAAATCTTTGCTGATTGGCATGTCCAACCATTTAAAGCTAAATTATATATATAGAGTTGAGTTTATGCAAAATTTTTTTACATCAATAAAAACATAAAGGATCTTTGAAAAATAATTTATTTTGTATTACTTATAAAAAATATTAAATCTATTTTGATAACATATGTCTATGAGTAAAACTATACTACTTGTTACTGAAGATAATAAATTGTCTTCTCAATTAAAGGATTTATGTTCTCAAAGATCTGAATATCAACTTATAGTTTCATCTTCTTTTTCTCAGGAAACACCAGCTATTATTATTTTTTGTGAGTACTTACAACTTCCTAAAGACATCTTTTCTAATGAATATGCTTCTAAAGCAGATACCATAGTCTTGTTTGATTTTTTTCAAGAAGACTCTATAATAGAAGTCTTGAATCTAGGAGCTAAAGGATATTTATTACGTCCTTTTACAGCGAAAATTCTTGATGCTTTTATTCTAGCATCTTTGCGTCATCATCTATCTTTAAAACATGTGATTCCTGAAACTTTAAATTTCGGAGATCGAATTTTTCATGTTTTAAATTTAACAATAGATTATCCCGGAGGAAAAACCCTCTTAACACCATCAGAAGCAGGTATTCTTAAAAAACTCCTAATAAATCGTGGACAACTGTGCTCAAGAAAAGATCTTTTAGAAGAGATAAAAGGAAACATCAAAGAAATTATTTCTAGAAATATTGATGTTCATATTGCTTCATTAAGAAAAAAATTGGGTTTTTACGGCACTAAAATTTCTACAGTTCGAGGAGTTGGTTATCTTTTTGCTGCTGATGACTCTCTAGAATAAACTTCTCTTCATCAAGGGTTCTTTACTTCTTGTAAGTAAACCTTTTAATAGAGAAAATGCGTCATAATCAACTTAAAAATATTATGACAATTTTTGCTGCATCTTTATTTTCTCCTGAAGACTTTCTCTTTCCAGAATTAATATCTAAAGCATTTTATACATGGGATATCTTGTCTCTTATAGAAGAAATGTTGGCTTCTCATTTATTTTCAGGTATTCATGGTATTGTAGAATCAGGAGTTTTTTTAAAAAATGAAAGTCAGATAGAAATAGCTGAAAGTGCTTATATAGAATCAGGGGCTTATATTGTCGGTCCTTGTATTTTAGGTCCTCATACAAAAGTACGTCATGGTGCTTATTTACGTGGAGGAGTTATTACAAGTAGTCATTGTATTTTAGGACACTGTACAGAAGCAAAAAATGTTTATCTTGGCAATCATGCGAAAGCAGCTCATTTTGCTTACCTCGGAGATTCAGTTCTTGGTCCCGGAGTAAATTTAGGAGCAGGAGTTCGTTGTGCGAATTTCCGCTTAGACGGTCAAACTATAAAAATACAATCAGAATCTGAAAAAATAGATACAAAATGCCATAAAATAGGTTCTTTTTTAGGAAAAAATGTTTCTGTAGGTTGCAACACAGTGATTAATCCCGGGCATCATATTCCCGCTTACAGTAAGATAGGTCCTGGAAAAGTAGTTTAAATTTTTTATGAATATTTTAGAAATTTTTGATACATATCGTCCCTCTATTGAATCTGCTATTGAAAAATCTCTAGATGAATTTGGAGATCCTAAAGGAACACTTCGACTTCCTGTAGAATATGCTTTGAAAAGTGGTGGGAAACGCATCCGACCTTTATTGGTTTGTATGTTTGCACAAAGTTTAGGAAATGGTTGTGATGTTTTAGATTCTGCTTTAGCCGTAGAATTCGCACATACATCTACGTTAATTGCGGATGACTTGCCCTGCATGGATAATGACGATGAACGTAGGGGTCGACCGACTGTTCACAAAGTTTTTGGTGAAGCAACAGCTTTACTCGCATCCTATGCTCTTATTCCTGCAGCATATGCTCATTTTCGAATCAATGCTAAAAAACTTAAGCAAGTAGGCTATGATTCACAAACTGTAAATTTAGCTTATGACATTATTTCTGAGGTTACAGATAAAAATATTGGTTGCGCAGGAGTATTAGGAGGACAATATGATGATATGTTTTTCTCTAACAAAGGAAAGAAACACGTTCAATCTATTATGATTAAGAAAACTGGAGCATTGTTTGAAATAGCTTGTGTTGCTGGTTGGTTATTTGGTGGTGGAAATCCAGACTATCTTCCTCAAGTTATGAAATTTTCTCACCATTTTGGTTTACTATTTCAAGTAAAAGATGACTTTCTTGATTTCGAAAAAGATCGAAAGCAAATAGGCTTAAACTATGTTTTACTTTTTGGAGAAAATGAAGCTTTAGAGTTATTGGAAAACTCTGCAAAAAATTGCTTAAACCTACTTGACTTTCTTTCAAAAAATGGTTTGAAAAACCATTCTGAACTTGAAGCTCTCATAGATTTCATGCAAGTACGATTTTGTTAGTCTACTAAAAGAAATCTGGATGAGAGGATTTGAACCTCCGACCCCTTGCACCCCATGCAAGTGCGCTACCAGTCTGCGCTACATCCAGATAAAATAGTTTTTACAAGCAAGTAATTCCTTCAAATTGAAATTCACACTTTTGAAATTCTGTAACACCAATTTGAGCACATTTTTCTATTATTACCTCAAGAGAATCTCCAGAAGAAACATCTGCAGAGTCTATATCAACAGCTATTGATGCTGTGAACGATGCTCCTCCTTTTTCTCCTTTTACTTTAAAATTTACAAAAATTCCTTGTTTTGTTTTGGAAATATTTTTGAATCTAACTAAATTATTATCAATAAGACATTTCATTGCGGCATTCTTACTCCTAGAAAGGAATAAAAATAACAGTAGGTAGGAGTTCCTGTAAACGCAAAGATTCTATTTTAAAATTAGGGAGCAAGTTCTTTTCGCATTTCTTGTTGCATTCTTCCTAATTCAACATCAGAATAATCAACAAATTTAAAAAAGATCTCATACATAGGATTAAACTTAATTACTTCTTTCACCATATTAATGGCAATAATACGATAATTACGATGTCCTTGAGGCTGAGAGCGTAATTCACAAAGCCATTGAAGCGCCCGACCATTAATATGAAAAAACCAACGAATATTATGTGCCATTGGGACAACATATTGAGCTTCCTCAGGAAATTCCTGTGAAATCTCATTATATGCCTCACCAGCTTTCTCCATAGCCTCTCGGAAAGTTTTTTCCATAGGAGTGTCTATTAATTCTTCGGGAAGATTATAACCATAGTTTGTAGAAAGTAATTGTCTTTCTTGGGTTAAAATTCTATGACGTTGTAAATCCCTATAAATTCCGAAATCAGCAAGAACATCGAAGCAAAATTCTGCACATTCCAGCCCACGAGGAGACTTGTGTCGACGGTTTTCTCGACCGGAAGTTCCAGCTTCTAGTACTCTTAGAAGCTCTTCTGAAGACATATTACGACATATGTTTATTAATGAAGACAAAGATCGATTAGCGTATGGAAATAGAAATCCAGCTGCAACTTTATAAATTCCATCAGGATCTCCATATATAAGCTTAACTCCTGGTTGATTGAACTCTAGTTCTTCTTCTGAGGAGACTGTTTTAGCTAAGTTTTTAAGCTGATTTTTTAAATTCTGACGAAACATCATCATTGATTGATGGTGATTATGATGTGTTTCTGCACGACTTACAAACGAAGGTATTACCTTCATTAATTCAGTTAGAGCATTTTCTCCCAGAAGTCGAACTTCAGAAAGATTATGTCCTTGAAGCTTATGTAATAATGTTTGCCAAAATCTTCCATTACCAAAGAGCCCTAAGTTTGTCAAAGTAGTTGCAGGAAGTACTCCTCGAACACAATCTAAAACTTTAGCTCGCAAAGAAGTAGAGTATGCTGTTTCAGAAACCTCTAAAGGTCGAGGATAAAGTTTTTCAAAATAGGAACGAACTTGAGGAATAAGATTTGAGTATGTTTCGAATAGAAAATCACAAGTGTTCAAAAACACATCTTTAAAGGCTGATGTCATCAAAATAGGATCTCGGTAATATAAATACTCACCACGAACCTTTTGATCGAAATAAACGTATCTTGTGGATTTTTCTAAAGGAGATCCTCCAATACGAGCATCTTCTATAATTTTAGCAGCAAGAACAGAAACATTCTCTATCGCAAGATGAGCTCCACCAAGCTCTCCAACAGAATCATCTCCATACCCATCTAAAACTCTTTGATAAAAATCAGATGCTCCGTGAACACCTAAATCAAAAATAACACTGGGATCAATATCTTCAACATCTTCACACTTAAGAAACTCTTTTACAAGCAAAGAACGTAACCCCAGAACAGATCGAGAATATTTAGAAAATAATGCCCCTTTAACCACTTCTGGAAGGTTTTTCAAAGCAAAAACATTGGATTCTAAATTGGTTACAAAATTAGATAAATATTTTCTCTGATTATTCGAAAACTCGTGGTCTCTGGATAACATGAAAAACCTAGAAAATTAAAAAGCCTGCCATACATCAAAGAAAAACTAAACTCTTTTTAATGAAAAATTTCTGTTTAAAAAAGGTTGATCTTGTGTTTACAAATGTGCAATATCTATTCTTATTAACAAACTACACATCCTTTTAACAAAGTTTTAAACAGAAAAACCACCATTTTTTCTCTCTAAAAATAGAGTTTTAAACATTTTCCACACCCCCTAAAGAAGAAGATAATTATATAAATAATATATGTTCTATGTTTTGGTAATGTGGAAAACGATGAAGAATGTAAATAATGGATGTTTTAGCTCTCACACGAAGACCTAGAAGAAATCGAAGGACTGCAGCTATAAGAGACTTAGTTGCGGAAACTTATTTGTTGCCTCAAGATCTTATATGTCCTTTTTTTGTTAAAGAAGGCTCCAATGTACAAGAAGAAATCTCAAGCTTACCTGGAGTATATCGGTGGAGTATTGATCGTTTAATCAAAGAAATAAACAAGCTTTGTGAGTATGACTTAAAAGCTGTTATGCTTTTTCCTGTTGTCCCTAATAATTTAAAAGATTCTTATGGTTCATATTCTTCCAATCCTAAGAATGTCTTATGTCGATGTATTTACGAGATTAAAAAAGAATTCCCTCATCTTTGTGTTATAAGTGATATAGCTTTGGATCCGTACACAATACATGGTCATGATGGGATCCTTTCTAATGGAGAGGTTCTTAATGATGAAAGTGTTCGTATCTTTGGTAATATTGCAACATTACATGCTGAAATGGGAGTAGATATTGTAGCTCCAAGTGATATGATGGATGGAAGAATAGCTTATATTCGTTCTAAATTAGATCAAGTTGGTTATACGCATACCTCGATATTATCCTATAGTGTTAAGTATGCTTCTTTTTTATATCATCCCTTTCGAGATGCTCTTTCTTCACATGCTTATGGAGATAAAAAGAGTTATCAAATGAATCCAAAAAATGTTTTGGAAGCTCTTTTAGAAGTCTCTTTGGATGAAGATGAAGGGGCAGATATGTTAATGGTGAAACCTGCGGGTTTTTATTTGGATGTATTATATCGAGTTCGAAAACAAACAAAACTACCTTTAGCTGCATATCAAGTTAGTGGAGAGTATGCTATGATTTTAGCCGCAGTGCATATGGGGTGGTTAAATAAAGCTGATGTTTTGTATGAATCTTTGATAAGTATAAAACGTGCTGGAGCAGATATGATTATTAGTTACGCAGCACCTTTTATATTAGAAAAATTATCTATTCATAAAAATTTGTAGTTCTTTGAAGAACACGATTTTTACTGAGGCATAATAGATTCTTTCGCGTAAGCTTGTAAAGCCTCTTTGACTATAGAAAACATTTCTAGTTTAGAAGGATCTATTAGAGTGGGTAGAGAAAAATCTTCAGGACTGATTTCTAAAAAACCCAGTTGGCACGCAAGATCTAAATTTTTAGTGATAATAGCTTTTATTAAAGGAACTACAGGAATACGCATAGGCATAACCGAATCATAGATATCAGTATCTATTATAGGGCGAGTTTCACCATGTAAATTAGTATCAGGATTCATAAAAGCTTTTTTATTTTTAAAAAATCCAGATAAATAAGTTTTAGTAAATGTTATTCTATTAAATCCTAATCGTAAAAAACTGAAAGATAACCGTTTAGATGGTTTTGGGAGAATAGAAATTGTATTATCACGGAATCCTAAATAAGGATTTTCTTCTAAAAAGCATAAACGTCCGGTTAGAGGATCTCCCGTTATTAAAGAGTGGTTCTTCTCTATATTGTTGGGATTGACGAGACCAGAGATTTTAGCGCCTTTTGTTGTTATAATGTAATTACGAGATGTTGTTTTTAAAGCTGATCCTGCTAAAGCAACTATTTGTTTTTGTTGAGGGTAACCTTTTAAGAAAAAGAACCCAATAGAAAGAACTTCAGGAAAAGATATAGTAAACACAACATCCTTTTCATGAGTGATTGGGGCTATGTTATGAATGTGTACAGATGAGGATCCAGAAGGGAAGGGGCCACTGATTGTATGCAAGTGTGCTATAGAGTCAAGTTCTTGTGTTGGAAGAGGAAGGCAATCTCTAAAAATAATATGAGGACGTAAGCCAAATAGTTTTGCTATAGCCCTAACCCCAACAATAAAAACATAAAAGCCTTCTTCTTTAGAGGAAAATAAAGATAAATGTTTTTCTGGTGAAGGAACAAAGGGTCGGTTATCGGCAATGTTAATGAAAACATCCCTAGGTGTTTGTGTGGGTAGAGCGGGAATATCAAAAGGGCGCTGTTTAAAAAAAGAGAAAAGCCCTCTCTTTTTGAAAAGCTCTAAAAGCTCTTGGCGAGAAAGAGATTGTAAGTCGTTAGACGATTCTGAAATTTTTGAATTAGAGCTATTCTTTTTAATGAGAACATCTAGAAGAGAACGTTTTTCTCCTCGACGTATTTCTGTTACAACTCCTGAAACGTGAGAGGTTATAAATGTTCCTGGAAAATTTTTATATTCTACAATAGGAGTCCCTTGAAAAACTTCTTCTCCAAGACCAACTTTGACTTTTAGGGCTAAGAAATTAAAGGGGCGTAAATCAATGCTAACCGAATCTGGATTTATAGTCTGATAAATACCAGATTCTTTTGGAGCTCCTTGCAAAGATAAATCTATCCCCTTAGACACTATAATTTTCATGCCTCGGAATTATAGGTATTTTTATAAGGGAATCCAGTTTTTTTTCTTGTTTTTTTTAGTAGAAGAGACTTTTGATTTCTTTTGTTGCTGGTTGGGTGTTTCTTTCAAATCCTGAGTTACTTCATTAATCAAAGTTTCTGTTTCTTTTTTATAATCTTCGCAAGAAGCTCGAATATTTTCTAAAGCCAACCATTCCTCTGGAGAAAAATTGTCCGGATTGTTTGAAAAAACCTCCATTTGTTCTCGAGTCATTCCTGTTTGAGCAAGAATATCTTGAGCTCTTTTATCTAATTCTTGGATTTTTTCTTGTGTTTTTTGAATGAGGTATTCGTAGTCCTCTTGAGAGTCTGAAGTTAAAGCTGAACCAAAAGAGGGATCAAAGTCTATTTTATAAATGGTTAGGATTTGTTTTATAGAATCTATTATTTTTTGCGCTGATTTACTATTCATAACAACTCCTATTATTTTTATTTATTATA
>NZ_CACSHH010000005.1 GCF_902705545.1 Chlamydia sp. 17-3921
GTTTTATTATTTTGTATTGCGATATTGCTCTTTTTTATACTTAAGCGTATATTTTTGGGTTAAAAACAGGAAATGTTGTGGACTATTTAGAAAAGTTACAAGTCTTTATTGAAGAAGAACAGCCTTCGAACTTTTTTAGTCTGTGGGAAGAGTATTGCTTCAATGATATTGTTCGAGAAGAAGAGGTTGTTCAAATCTTACAAAAGGTGAAAAACTCTTCTTTAGCTCCTTTATTTGGAAAAATAGCTGATTCAGTACTTCCTTTGTGGGAAAAAATTCCTGAGGGGGAAAAGAAGGATCGTGTCCTTCAATTAATAATAGATTTGCAAACTTCTAATAGTAAAGAGTTTTATGATATTGCTTTAAACTATGTAAACAAAAAATATTTAAATCATAACAATTTTAATGAAGCTTTGCGTGTTGTTGGATTGCGAGATGGGAGAGATTTTCAGTACAGCCTCAGTCGTTTTGAATTTTTGATGCATTTAAAAGAGGGTAATTTTGTTTTCCATCAGGGAGGATGGGGTGTTGGAGAGGTTATGGGGGTTTCTTTTCTTCAACAAAAAGTGTTAATAGAATTCGAAGGAGTTATGATGGCGAAAGATATTTCTTTCGAAACAGCATTTAAAACTCTACGTCCTCTTGATAGCAATCACTTTTTAGCTCGAAGATTTGGAGATCCAGATAACTTTGAAGCTTATGCTAAAGCAAACCCCACTGAAGTTATAGAGATATTATTAAGAGATTTGGGTCCTAAGACTGCAAAAGAAATTAAAGATGAGTTAGTTGAATTGGTTATCCCTGAATCAGAGTGGATTCGATGGTGGCAATCTGCAAAAACTAAAATCAAAAAAGATATTAGAATTATTTCTCCCAACTCTACAAAAGATCCTTTTATATTCTCTGTTGTAGGAGATTCACATATAACACAGTTAAAGCGTAAATATGAAATGGCGAGAGACAATTATGAGCGTATGTCTCTTATTTATCATTTTGTTCGAGATTTACACAGTGAATTAAAGAATTCTGATAATCGAGAAGAATTAATTTTAGCTTTGAAAGAACTTTCCCTTGGAGAGGATAAAGCTTTAGAAATCCAAAGAGATCTGCTTCTTTCAGATTATTTAGGAGATAAGAGCGCTGTTATAGATGGTCAGTATATTGCTTCCTTATCAGAAGATGATGTAAGTTGTCTTTTAGAGAAGATGCCTATAGTCGCTTTGCAAAAAGCTTTCTTGACTCTAATTAAAAAGTTTTCCCCCTTGTGGGAGATAATTTTCATGCGAATACTTCTGCACACAACTTCTCCAACATTAAGAGAATCTGTTTTTAAAGTTTTGCGGAGTGATTCAGAAAGTGCTCCTAGACTTAAACAAAAAATTGTAGAGTGTGTTCATCAACCCATGATGTTCCCAGAGGTTTTCTCTTGGTTTTTCTTAAAATTTGGAGCTCATGAAGATGGGCTTTTCGATGTTCAAGATAAAGAAAATCAAAGACTATTTTTAGAAGCTGCTTTAACTTTCATGTATCAAGTTGTCTCTACTCCTTATAAGGAGTTGGGAAAAAAGATTTACAATTTTTTAGTAGGTCAGCGTTATCTTGTTATTCGAGAAATGATAGAATTAGCTCCAAAGCCATTTCTTCAAGAGTTTCTCTTGTTATCAACAAAATGTCCTCAGTTTTCCTCTAGTGATTTAAGCGTTTTGCAAAGTCTTGCAGAAGTAGTTCAGCCTTCTTTAAAAAAGAATAAAAAACGAGAAGAAGAAGTTTTTTGGGTAACATCTCAAAGCTTTTCTAGGATGAAAAGTAAACTACAATCTCTTGTAGGAAAAGAGATGATAGATAACGCTAAAGAAATAGAAGATGCTCGAGCTTTGGGTGATTTGAGAGAAAATTCAGAATATAAATTTGCTTTAGAAAAACGAGCTCGTTTGCAAGAAGAGATTCGAATTCTTTCAGAAGAGCTTAATAAAGCTAGGATTCTTACAAAAGCTGATGTTTTTACCAATGTTGTTGGTGTGGGTTGTAGGGTCACTTTAAAAGATGCTGAGGGAGGCGAGATTGAGTATACTTTGCTAGGCTCTTGTGATGCTGATTGTGATAATAATATCCTATCATTGAAATCAAAACTTGCTCAAATCATGCTAGGAAAGAATCTTGGAGCAACAATTTCTCTTTTAGGAAAAGAATATGAAATTACAAGAATAACATCAGTTTTTGATGAATAATGGAGCATAGCGGGATCGAACCGCTGACCTCAACAATGCCATTGTTGCGCTCTACCAACTGAGCTAATACCCCCTACAGAAAGGATAAAAATTATCATGTAAGAGGGTTTAGAATCAATCTTTGTTATATGAAAACATTTGGTTATATATGAATTTTTTTGATCAGCTACCAACATTTTCTCCTGATTCTATACTTGGTTTAGAGAAAGTTTTTTTAGAAGATAATCGAGATGAAAAAATTAATTTTGTAATAGGTGTTTATGAACATCCTCAGAAACGTTACGGAGGGTTCTTAAGCGTTCGTAAAGCTCAATCTGTGATTTTAGAAGAAGAAACTAATAAACGATATCTTCCAATTTTAGGCTTACCTACATATTTAGAAGAAATGAGGGATTTAGTTTTTGGTTCCGTAGATCCTGATCAGATTGTTAGTTGTCAAGCTTTAGGTGGGACTGGAGCATTGCATTTAGGAGCAAAGATTTTTTCTATGGCACAGTTGTCTGGGAAAGTTTATGTGCCTCAGCAATCTTGGGGGAATCATATACGAATTTTCTCTCAGGAAAACTTAGATGTTGTTCGCTATCCTTACTATAGTGTAGAAAACAAAAATTTATTATTCGAAGAGCTTGAAAGCTTTTTAAAAGAGGCTCAAAAGCACTCTTTGGTATTGTTTCATTGTTGTTGTCATAATCCAACAGGATTAGATTTAACTGAAGCTATGTGGAAAAAACTTGCCGAGCTTATGAAAGAAAAGCAGTTAATTCCATTTTTTGATTCAGCATATCTGGGATTTGCTGAAGGTATAGAAAAAGATAGAAAACCAATACAAATATGTATTTCTGAAGGAATTCCTGTTTTTGTTGCTGCATGTGCTAGTAAGAATTTTGGCCTTTATGGAGAGCGTGTTGGTTATTTTGCTGTTCATAGCAAATCTTTGGAAAGTCTTGCTAAAATTTCTTCATGTTTACAAGAGAAAATTCGAGGAGAATACTCGTCTCCATCTCGTCATGGAGCTGAAATTGTTACTACAATTTTAAGTAATCCTTATTTAAAACAAGAATGGTTATCAGAACTGAATCTTATAAGAGAATCTTTATCGAAATTAAGAGATAAATTTATTCAAGCTATGCGCGTTCAATCGGGTCATGTTTTTGATTTTATTTCTGCTCAAAAAGGATTTTTTGGATACCCAGGTTTTTCTCAAAAACAAGTACTATTTTTACGAGAACAAAAAGCTGTATATACAACAGAAGGTGGACGGTTTAATTTGAATGGACTTACTGATAAAAATATAAATCACGCGGTTCAAAGTTTCGCTCAAACTTATGAATTATCTTAATCTTCGCAATAAAAGGATTAAATTTTTCATTTATCTAACCGTTGGTGTTGGAATCCTGTGTTGTTGGAGTATTCCTAAAGAAATTTATGAATCCTTTCAAAAATATTTTGTATCTGTTCATTCTCGAATTTTTTTTAAATCAGAAAACTCCTCTATTTTGGATAATTCCTATTTAGAAATCGAAAATCTTTTATTGAAAGAACAAATAGAAGATTTGAAAGAAAGGGTTTTGTTGATGGAAGCCTCACAACACCCTCCTCCTTTGTTTCCTACAATATTGTCTCCTTATTTTTGTAAACTTATAGAAGGACGTGTTATTTATCGTGATTCAACGCATTGGTCCAATTCTTGCTGGGTAAATGTTGGTAAAAATCAAGGAGTACAAAGAAATTCTGCAGTATTGTCTAAAAATGTTTTAGTCGGTCTTGTGGATTATGTTGGAGATAAGCAATCTCGTATTCGTTTAATCACAGATATTGGGATGAATCCTTCTGTTGTCGCTTTACGGGGGAATATTCAAATATGGTGGGTGAAACAAAAACTCAAAGAACTCATAAATTTAATAGAATGGTTACCTCACACTTATATTGTGGAAAAAGATAAATACGAAAAAATTTCACAACTTAAAGAATTGAGTTCTCTAATACAAAGTGAGGAAAGTAATCAAGAATTATTACGAGGAACCCTTTCTGGTATGAGAGGATCTTTGTGGAAGCAAGAAACGACCTTATTACGCGGAGAAGGGTTTTGCTTTAGTGATGGAAAAACTCTTCTTCCCGGAGATTTCTTAGTGACAACTGGGTTGGACGGTATTTTTCCTCCAGGTCTTCCTATTGCTAAAATTTCTAAGGTTTTTTTTCCTAGAGATGGAGCGTGTGCTTTCAATATTGAAGCAGAATCTTTGGCTTCAAATATATCCGCATTATCCCACCTTTTTATTCTACCCCCTATGGAATTCAACCCTAACGATAGACCGGATATTTTTGGATTGCTTTGGGATTGAAGGAAATTTGTTGGGATAGAGGTAAAAATCCGTTTCCAGAGGTATCAAGACCTCGAATGAATAAGAATCCCATTTCAACAGTTTGATGTATATCAAACTGTCTTAAAAATCTTTTTGCAGCATCTATATAGATAAGTCCTTGGTAGTCTAGTTTTTCTTTTTGGATATAAGTTTTTAGATTGTTTGGGGAATAGTCTGTAGTTTCTATTCCTAAAAAAGAAGTTTTCCAATCTATTATATAATAACATCCTTGATGCTCAAAAAATAAATCGATAACACCTTGCCAAAACTCTTCTTCTTGAGAAAATATGAATCCTGTTTCTTTGAAGATTTTATTTGGAGAAAGTTCTGATAGAGTAAAAGTCTGAGATGCAAATGTTAGGGGAAAAGAAAAAGTTGTTTTAAGTAGCTGTTCTATAACTGTTTCGTATCCTTCTAAATGTGTATGACGAATAATGCGGCTGATATTTGAAACAAGTCGTGATGGATTTTGATAGGTTAGAGATGTTTCTTCTAAGATTTTATGGATTAGCAAGCCTGTTTTTTCTCCTAGAGGTAGATGAGATGATGGAAGATTAATGCATGACATAGAGGATTCATGATGGTCCTGACTATCTAACATGAGTTTTAAGGAAGAAAAAGAAAAAACTTTTTTCGCAGAAGGAAGAGTTAAGGAAAAAGCTTGTGGCTTTTGTAAAGGAATTTCTAAGCGAGTAAATTGAGGAGTTGATTCTGATAAAGAGAAAGAAAATAACTCAGGACGCTCTTTTTCTAAATGTTTAATAAAATCTTCTACAGTAGAATGAGATCCCTCTAATTTTACATAATGTGACAGAGCCGAAGTCGATAGAGATGAAGGTGTTAAAATTGGAATATAAAGTTGTTGTTTAGCTCGAGTACATGCGACGTACATCTCTCTTAGCCATTCAGAAGAGCTTTTGCCTTTTTTTGCTTTATCAAGACCAGGACAAAAGACAATATCATATTCTAAGCCTTTAGATGAATGAATCGTAGTAATTTTCAATGTTTCCAAATCTTCAGAATATGATGATAGTGATAGCTCCTCTTCCCACAACCCTGTTTCTGAGAAAAATTGGAGATGTAATAACTTGTGTTGAGGATTTGATGAAGTAGTATCTAAATAACTGCAAAGCTTCTCCATCTCTTGAATTATTAGATCTCCCTTAGGAGTTTTAAGTAATATTTCTCCCTGAGTTGTAAGTATCTGATAGAAAGTTGCTAATAACCCATATCTGGAAAGATAAGAACGTAGGGATAGAAAATACTCAGAATAATGTTCTTTTTTTTCTAGGATCTCAGATAATGACAATCCAAAAAAACTGCTTAATAAAACCTTACTAATGTTTTCATAGTTTTCTGGATAAAGAATAGCTTCAAGAAAAGCCAAAGTAAGCAAATAAGTTTCTGTTAGGTGGAATATAGATTTATTTTTGGAAAACGAAACAGGAATAGAACTATGGGTAATGAGATCAAAAGCTTGAGTAGAATCTGATACTAATATAGCCATTTTTCCTAAAGGAATATCAAAAAGTGTTTGAAGTCGGGAAGCTTCTGAGGAGATCCACAAAGCTTGATTTTTTATATCTTCACATAGAACAAAATGAATCGGAGAATAAGGTGGATTTTTGAAACTTTGTTGACTTTGTGAAACAAGAGGATGGTATTGTATTGGCTCATAATCAGTGATCTTTAAGAAAGGAGAAATTTTACTAAACAGATAGTTTATTGCTGTCATTAATTCTGGTGTGGAGCGATGGTTGTTTACCAAGTAAAGTTGGGAGTCTTTTGAAAAAGAAGATTTTGCTTTCAGGTATGTAGATAAGTCTGCATTTCGCCATTCGTAAATAGATTGTTTCGGATCTCCAATTAAAAATACGGATCCAGAAAAACAGTCATTTGTAAATAGAGTTGAAAAGATCTGCCATTGCCTTTTATCTGTGTCTTGAAATTCATCTATGAGTACAAGCCGATAACGCTCTTGAATAGAAGAAATTATGGTTTTTGCCTTTGGAGAGCTAAGAAGTTCTTCTAAAGCAAAGATACTTTCATCAGGAGATATCCAAGGTGTATAATGTTGTTTTAAATATTTCTGAATATCCTTGAGTAACGTGTTGAAAAGAAGATCTAAATTACAAAATTGTTCAGTATGTTCTAACCAAGATGCATTCAACACAAGGTCAGCTATTGCGCAGGGTTGGTAACGCATTAGACGATTTTTAGAATGGAATGTTTGAGCAAGTTTTGAGAACATGAAAAGTTTATTAGAAGTTTCTGATGCATAAAGTAAATCAACAAAAGAAGAAAGATCTTGAGTGATGGGAAAAGATTGTTTTTTAAATCCTTCTGTATATTTGAGAAGTTGAGAATACAACGAATTTTTTGAAATATTCTGAATTTGCTTACGAACATTTGTATGCCAGAATTGAAGTACTTCTTGTGTATGTGCAAGAGGAGGAAGTAGAGAACTTACCTGTGAGCCGTAATTGGCTAAAAGTTTATCTATTAAGGAAATTGTGTGTTTAGATGTTGTATTGTAGCGAAGAGTTAATAAATGAAATTGCTCAGGACTCATAATCAGTTGCCAAAGATCTTGGCTTAGATAGTTTTGAATATGATGAAGTATGAGTTGTGTATGAGTGAGGGCAGGATTTTTATGATGATGAATATAAGCCCCAGGGAAATATTGTTGTAAAATAAAATTACAAAAACCATGAATAGTAAATACTGACATTCGGTTTATAGTAGCGACAGCATTACGTATCTTCATGTACAGCTGCTTTACATCTATATCTAAAGACAAATAAGGAGGTAAATTTGCTTTGCCTCTATTGAGATATAATTTTATTTCCTCAAGACAATTTCGAAGATTTTTTTGAATACGTTGTTTTAATTCTTTTGTCGCCGCATTTGTGAACGTAACAGCTAATATTTCTTCTATATGGAGTATGGAGCCTTCTATCAGAGCTCTTAAAATGATTTGTTCGATCGTAAAAGTTTTACCCGTTCCTGCAGAAGCCTCTAAAAAAAATTTTCCTTGGATTGAGGTTTGGGGATCAAAAATATTAAAAGATTGCACAAGATCCTTTGAAAAGAGATTGGATTTTTAAGCATTGTTGTTTATCAATTTCTAAGAGTTTTTCTGGAATTCTTCGATTATGAAAATTCCAGAAAATTGTCGAAGATGGATTATTCGCATCCTCTTTTATAGAGTTTAGAATAGCTTGTCGTAGTTTTTCTGGGTTGTCTAAATATTTCCAACAAATAGGTGAAAGTAGAGGAATTGGAGAAGAGCACATCATTTGATAAATTTCTATAACTCTTAACAAATATTCCTGAGGATTATCAAAAGGAAGAGGAAGCGTATTGTAAGAATCAAAAGAGGTTAATTTTCTGATATGAGCTTCCTTTGGTAATAGATTAGAATTTTGTAAAAGAGCTAATGCTATATATCTCTCTAGCAGACTCTTCAACTCAAAAGTTGTTTCTGGAAAATTTTTCGAAGAGTTTTTCTTTACTGTTTCACTAGGATCTATAGCACATAAATATAGCCCTTTAGAAAAGACTCCGGAAATCGTACCGTGAATAAATATATTTCCTCTCTCTAAAGAAAGTGGAACAGGTGAGAATAATAAACTATTTGAGGGGAGTTCTTGAAAAAAAGCAGAGGAAAGAATTACAGAATAAGGAATAAAAATTGGATCTTCTATTCTGTCAAACCATAGATGCATTTGTTGGCGATAGCATGAGAATAAACTTTCAGAAAATGGAGATATGCTACGAATCAAAGTGCTTTCTTTTAAACAACAGTCTTCCCAGAAACGAGTTATATGATACTTGGTAGGAGATAATTTAGGGTGAACTCCTAAAGCTTTTGGAGGACGTATGACTAAGTTATAATTTGTTTTTAAGAATAATTCTAGCGGGGATAAAATCCCATTTACTAACTGAGATAAAGATATATTTTGTGGAAGAGTAGGGATTTTTTGAGGAAGCTCCTCAAATAGTGAGGGTGAAATATGTTTATGTTCACAAAACGCTTTAGCAAGATTGTAATGATGTACTTGTGAAAAATGTCGTCGTGTTGATTGATGAAAGGTTTTTGGTATGTAAGATTTTGTTGTTAAAGTAGTTTCTGGGAGTTTTAAAGCATCTTTTATGTGATTAAGAAAAGGGCTTGGTAAAATAGAATGTTGAGGAGAAGATAAATAACTAATATGTAATTCTTCTCTTGTAGAAACTATGATTTGTAAAAAATGAAGATTTTCTTCGTCTTCTGTTGAAGAAAATGCAAGTTCTTCATGTGTCGTTGCTTTTAAGAGTTCTATGAGATCTGAAGATTGAGGAGTTTTATTTGCTCCTAAGATAAAAGTATAACCCTTAGGAATGATACTTAAATCTGTAAGACGTCCAATAAAAGGTCCAGGTTTGTCATAGAAAGGATTATTACTAAGAGATCGAGAAAAGTAATCCAAACAAAAATCAATAAAGAATAGAAAAGAACAAGCTGTCGAAGCATATTTTGGAAAAATAATATTTTTTAAAGAAGTAATTAAAGAAAGCTCTTCGGAAGATAAAGTGAAAATGGTTTCTAAGAAGACAAAAATATTTTCAAAATGTGTTTCGTAAGAATGAGTTTTTGTATTGGTATATAGATTTATGAAATCTTGAATTTGATAAATCAAAGGAAGAACTGTTTCCCAAATATCACTATAACTAATTTTTCCAGAATCTTCCTGAAAAGGATAGTCTGCTAGAATGTAATTTCCAAGAATATCGAAAGGTTTTTCTTCTTCTTTTGAAGATAGATGTGACCATATATTAGAAAGTTTTTTCACTAAGTGAGGAACTTTATTGGACTCTATAGGGTTTTGAATCGAAGGGTGTGTTAGTAGTTGTAATAAATAGTGAAGGCTTCCTTGAGTCTGTACAAGAGAGGATAATAAAAGTAATTTCTCTTTTAAAAGTTCCGTATTAGGGGAAAGAACTTCTGTAAAGTAGATTGGTATATGGGGTTGGAAAATGGCTTTTAAAAATACTTCATACGTTTCTATATGAGTAGATAAAATAAAAATATCTTCAGGAATTACTCCCCGATCTAAAAGAGAAGATACCTTCAGAAAGGTTTCTTGTACTTCTCTAACAGGAGAGGGTGTTTGGCTAATGGTAATTGTTTGTTGTACTTGTAACAGATCTTCTGAAGATATAGCTTCAAGATTTAAAAGAGCATTTTTAATTTTATCTAAAGAGGTTTCTTTTTTTGAAGGAAGAAATTTTTCTATAGAATCAACATCTCTGTCTAAAAAAAAGTTTTGTGAAGTAAGGGATTTGTAAGCAAGATTTGCTAAAAGTGTTTGACGATCTGCAAGAACGTAGTGTTCCCACGATGTTGTGTTAGAATGTTTAGGAAGAGTCCTCCAAAAAAAATCTATAGCCTTATCAGAAAGAAGATCTCCAAAATACTCCTTACAAGGAGAAAGACAGTAAAAATGTACTGGGAAATATTTTCCTAGATCTACAAAAAAAGATGCAATGTGTTTCGGAAGGTGAGAACACCCAAATATATGTAGAGATTGATTTAGAGAACATGTTTGAAGCCCTAAAAGAATTTGTGAGAAGATCTCTTTGTAAGAAGAAAAGGTTCCTTCTAGATGAGAAAAAAGCTTTTGATAACGAATAGCTTCTCCTGAGGGGATCTGTGAAAATGTAAAAAACTTTTTAAAGATAGAGGCGAGCTTTTTTGCAAAAATGTACGTAGGTGCCAATGATGTTGTCTCTTCCCATGAGGGTAGAAAATCTTCCATGTCATTGTTCATTATTGTTTTATGAATTAGGAGAGGGAGGGTGGTGTAATCTGGTAATTGAGGTTCAATCTGATAGATACTTAAAAATAAATGTTTGACAATAGCATCTGAAGCAGTGACAATGGTGGACCCCATAAAAATATGGTCTGACGAGGCTCTGATAAGTTCTTTACGAACCCAGTGTCCTGTTGTTGTATTGGCAACGAGAATCCACCTTTTTGTAAATGGTTGTTGGCTTGTTGAAAAAAGATCTTCAGCAAGTTTCGCTAAAAGATATTTTGGTGAGTTGCTGAAAATTGCTTGACAGTGGTTGGTCGTGTTCATGAGTGTTACGATTCGCAAGAAATCTTTTCGTTCTTTAGTGATAACTCACTTTCTTACTATTATAAACGATAATTTATACAAGTTTCTTCTAGTGTTCTTCCTTCTAGAAGGTAAGTCTATAGGAGAAAATGCAAAAATTTTATCTGCTGTAAGTTTCTTTTTTGCTCTTCCATTTCTTCTTCTTGCTCCTTTAGCAGGAAGTTTAGCTGATCGTTACCAGAAGCGAAACATTATTCTAGTAACAAGAATAGTAGAGATTTTTTGTACATCTTTAGGAGCTTATTTCTTTTTTGTTCAATCAGCTTTTGGTGGTTATGTTGTTTTAATTTTGATGGCTTGTCACACGGCTGTGTTTGGCCCAGCAAAACTAGGAATCCTTCCTGAAATGCTCCCTCTAGATCAGCTTTCTAAAGCCAATGGGATTATGAGTGCAGCAACGTATACAGGCAGTATTTTGGGGTCGTGTTTTGCTCCTATTTTAATAGACCTTACGCGTCATTTTGAGATCAATAGTTATGTATGGTCTGCTTTAATTTGTGTTGTATCTTCTATTATTAGCACAATTGTTTCATTTAAAATTCGTCCAAGTAATGTTAAAAATCGTCTTCAAAAAATCATTTGCGTTAGTTTTAAGGATCTTTGGAAAATTTTAAAAGACACACGTCAAGTACATTATTTAACTGTGTCTATTGTTTTAGTCGCTTTCTTTTTATTTGTTGGAGCATACACTCAAGTAGAGATTATTTCCTTTGTAGAATTCACCTTAAAATATCCAAAGCATTATGGAGGATATTTATTTCCTCTTGTTGCTTTAGGGATCGGTGTGGGCTCGTATATTACTGGTTGGATTTCAGGGAAAGATATAAAATTAGGCTATGCTCCTTTAGCAGCTGTTTGCATATCTCTTATTTTTATGGGTATGTGTGTATCTTCTATTTCTTTAATTCTAGTAATAATTTTATTGTTGCTTCTAGGATTTTCTGGCGGTGTTTATCAAGTTCCTTTACACGCGTACGTGCAGTATGCGAGTCCCGAACATAAACGTGGGCAAATTCTCGCCGCTAGTAATTTTTTAGATTTTTTTGGTGTTCTTGTCGCCGCAGTTTTTGTTCGATTCCTAGGATGTGGCTTGGGCTTGTCTCCAGAAAAAAGTTTTCTTTTTATGGGATGGTTCATCCTTGCTGTCGGAATTTGGAATCTCTGGCTTTGGAAGGAGCACGTTTATCGATTATTACTGGCAACCGTTTTGAAAAAACAGTTAAAAAGTTTTTTGAAGCTGGAAAAAACTTCTGAGGCAAAATGCTATTTTGCAAAAGTCCAAAGTTATCGCGAAGTTCGTCGTATTTTAGCGATGTTTCCTAAAACCATGCGTTGTATGGTTATTATTTTAGATCAAAAGCTTCAACCAGGGTGGACTACTCGATTAATATCATATTGTGTGCCTACAACTATTTCTCAAACAGAAGATGAAAATAAACCGATTATCCAACAAGCTTGGGCTGTTTTACAGGCAGAACGTTTACAAATTGCTTTGAATAAACTACCCAGCATTTGTGTGATTTGTTTAGGGCAGCCTCAAAATGTTCAACAATTTGAGACTATATTATCTGCTCAGGGTATAAAACTTAATCACGTGGAACTATCTCTTCATCAGGTTGGAAATAAACAAAAATATACGTTATCAGAAAGACAATAAGGATTTTTGCTTTATTACTATCTCTCAGACGTTCGCATGCTCATTATTTTCTATTTCACATAAATGAGCTCTTCGAAATGGCTTATTTCCCCGAGAACTATCGAATTTGCGAATACGAGGTGCACATGAACATTCTGAAGAACAACAGCCTTTGTATTTTATAATACAATCCTGACAGCAAAGAAATAGGTTATTACAATCTGTATTGGCACAATTATAATAAATGTCACAAGGTTGATCACAAAGAGAACAATTTGATATTGGTGTTACATGTGTATTATTCTCTTCTATTGGGATAGCTAAACGATCATCAAAAACAAAAAGTTTTCCTAACCATTTTCCCGTACCAATTTTTTGACCATAGGCAATTACACCGCCATCTAATTGATAAACAGTTTTGAAGCCTTTTTCTAATAAAATAGCAGAATATAGCTCACAACGAATTCCTCCAGTACAATACATCATAATAGGAGTTGTTTCTGGATCACATGTTTCTATGAGTTGATCGGCATATGCTGGAAATTCTCGAAAAGTTTGAATGTCTGGTAAAATAGCATTTTCAAAATGGCCAATTTTCCATTCATAGTTATTACGTACATCTAAAATAAGACAACGATTTTCTTCTAGTTTTTCATGCCATTCTTTTGGAGAAATATGGTCTCCTTGTAAAGAGAAGTCCACATCATAATCAACAGCTACTAATTCTTTACGATATTTTACTGTAATTCTAGGAAAAATATTATCTTGTATGTTGTGAATTTTAAATTTAACTTTAGAAAAATCTGGTCGTTCTTGAAGCCAGAGCATATAACTCTCAGCATCGGGTTGATACCCACTAAATTGACCGTTAATACCTTGCTCAGAGATATAAATACGGCACGAGACATCTTTATTTTCTAAAAATTTTTTATGTAAAGCTATCTCGTCGTGAGGTTTTTCTACGGGGGTAATACAATAGTAAGCTAATGCGTAGTAATTTTTTTTCATGAGAAACACCTTAACATATTCTTGGAAATAATTCCATTGTAGAAAATTGGTAGTAGAACTAAAATGCTCTTTGGTATTTTGTCAAGAAGATGTGTTGGCATTTTATTTTTTATTTTGTGCTTCGTGTCTTAAAGCAACTAGTTATACCAAAAGTGTGTCGTCAGCTGATCCAGACTTTTATGACGTCACAGAGATTCCAAGGACTTAAATATAAGGACAAAAGTACATGGCTCGATATTGCGGCCCTAAGAACAGAATAGCAAGGCGTTTTGGAGCAAACATCTTTGGTAGAAGACGCAACCCTCTGCTAAAAAAGCCTCATCCTCCAGGTCAGCATGGTGCACAAAGAAAGAAGAAGTCTGATTATGGCTTACAGTTGGAAGAAAAACAAAAGTTAAAAGCTTGTTTTGGAATGATTCTAGAAAAGCAGTTAGTCAAAGCTTTTAAAGAAGTAGTACACAAAGGTAATGTTACAAAATTATTTTTGGAACGCTTTGAGTGTCGTTTAGACAATATGGTATACCGTATGGGATTTGCTAAAACTATTTTTGCTGCTCAGCAGTTGGTTGCTCATGGCCACGTCCTAGTTAACGGAAAGCGTGTAGATCGTAGGTCTTTCTTTGTTCGTCCTGGAATGCAGGTTTCCTTAAAGGAAAAATCTAAGAAGCTTCAATCTGTTAAAAACTCTTTGGAGGATAAAGACGAAAACTCTTTACCTTCTTATATCTCGTTAGATAAAGCTAATTGTAAGGGAGAACTCTTACTTTCTCCAGAGCAAGATCAAATAGAAGCACAGCTTCCTTTGCCAATTAATGTATCTGTTGTGTGTGAATTTCTATCTCACAGGACATAAAGTTTGAATTGAAGAAACAGCGTTAGTTTTCAGTAACTAACGCTATTTAAGTGAAATGTAACAACATTTGAATTTCTTTAATCCAACTCTCTGGACCTCCTGGGGTTTCCAAATATTTAGGAATATTTCGAGTTCTTTTGTCTGTCATTAGAAATTTGAAACATTCTATACCTATACACCCTTCTCCAATGGGAGCATGTCGATCCTTGTTTTTCCCAAGAGGAAACATAGAGTCATTTAAATGAAAAGCTTTTAAATAAGATAAGCCTATGTGTTGATCAAATTGTTCTAAAACTAACTCCCACTTATCTGGAGATGTTATATCGTAACCTGCAGCAAATAAATGACAGGTATCTAAACATATCCCTATTGGAATGTGGTTTTTAAGGCCTTGTACAAGGTAGCCAAGTTCTTCAAAAGAGCTACCTATTAAAGTTCCTTGACCCGCAGTTGTTTCTAATAAAACTACAAGCAAAGGCTGAGATTCAAATAAAGGTTTTGCTAATAAGAAACTTGAAATGATTCTATCCATACAGGTTTCTTTAGAATCAGAAACTGCTGCTCCAGGATGGAAATTGACAAAAGATATTCCTAAATCAATACAGTCCTTTATTTCCTGGTAAAGACATATACGACTTTTTTCTAAAATAGTTGAATCTGGGGCTCCAGGATTAATAAGATAACCTGCATGACTCATAATATAAGAAAGCCTCGTTTCTTTTAAGGCTTCTTGAAATAAAGAAATAGCATCCTTAGAAAGTGTACGGCGTTGCCATTGTCTTTGATTCGCTGTAAACATTTGAATGGTAGAGGCTCCAATATTTTGACCTTCGTAGATCGCGTTGTGGAGGCCTCCCGCTATTGATGTATGTGCTCCTAATAGAGGAATTTTAGGGATCGAAAGAATTTGCATCTAATGTTTCAAAAAGCTCTATGTGGTATGAATAATCATAAGTATTGGAGGAGAAAGGTATTTTAATGAATAAAAAAGACAGCGAAAGTTCCATGGCTCGTTCGATATTTAATATTTTATCAGGGACTTCTTGTAGTCGTATTACAGGAATGTTACGTGAAATTACTATGGCGACTTATTTTGGGGCAGATCCTATTGTCGCTGCTTTCTGGTTGGGTTTTAGAACGATTTTCTTTTTAAGGAAAATTCTTGGAGGCTCTGTTTTAGGACAGGCATTCATACCTCATTTTGAATTTTTACGAGCTCAAGATACAAATCGAGCAGCGTTTTTTTTTCGTAACTTCTTTCGGTTTGTAACTAGCGGAGCTGTATTGTTTACCGTAATTATAGAAATCGTATTGTGGATTTGGTTAAATCGAGCTGATGCTGGAACCGTAGATTCTTTATTGTTAACTATGATTTTACTTCCCTGTGGAATTTTTTTAACAATGTATACGCTTAACGGAGCCTTACTTCATTGTGAAAATAAATTCTTTAGTGTAGGACTCGCTCCCGCTATTGTTAATATTATTTGGATAGCTTTTGTTATCATGGTGCGTAATGTTGATCCTCGACAGCGTATTCTTGGATTGGCATGGGTTCTTGTCGGGGGATTTATTCTAGAGTGGTTGGTAACTGTTCCTGGAGTGAGAAATTTTCTATCACAGGCAACAGCAATACCTGAAGAAAAAGATAGCATACGGGCCTTACTAGCCCCTCTTTCTTTGGGAATCCTCTCTTCAGGAGTATTTCAAATTAATTTAATATCTGACATTTGCTTGGCACGCTATGTAGACGTTATTGGTCCTTTGTATCTCATGTATTCTATAAGAATTCATCAGCTTCCGGTAAATCTCTTTGGTCTTGGTGTTTTCGCTGTCCTTCTCCCTACAATTTCTCGTTGTGTGCAAAGAAAAGATCATGAAAGAGGTCAACAGCTTCTAAGATTTACTTTAAATCTCTCGATTTCTGTCATGGTAATAATGACTGTAGGTTTTATTCTTTTCGCATTACCAGGGACTCGAGTTTTGTATGAACATGGACAGTTTCCTTCTCATGCAGTACATGCTGTAGTACGGGTTCTCTGGGGATATAGTGGAAGTATTATTCCTATGGCTTTGTCTCCTCTGATTTCCGCATTATTTTATGCTCAGAAACGTTACGCCATACCTTTATTTATTGGTATTGGTACTGCTGTGATGAACATTATTTTAAGTTTAATTCTTGGGTGCTGGTTATTACATGATGTTTCAGGAATTTCGTACGCTACATCTATAGCAGCTTGGGGACAGCTTTATTTTCTTTGGTTTTATTTAGGGAAAAAATTACCTGATTATGCTGGATTGCTTGTGGAAACATTTAAGCTTTCTTGGAAGGTCGTAGGAACAACTTTACTTGCTTGTTTCTCTACAGTTGGTTTAAATATTATTACAAAAACTACATACATTATCTTTTTAAACCCTCTGACACCTCTTGCTTTTCCTTTGAATTCAATCTTTTCTCAGACAATAGCTTTTTTAGTAGAAGCTTTCATTTTCTTGGCTTTTTTGTTTGGTTTTGCGAAACTCCTTCGCGTAGAAGATCTTGTTAACTTGACTTCCTTTCAATATTGGAAAGGGCAGCGAAGTCTTTTGCAGGGCAATAGTCTAACGTCAGATAACTAAAGTTAATAGAAAGCATTTCTGTTGTACTCTTAGTTTCGGATTCTTTAACAAGCTTCTCATTTTACATTTAAGAAACAATGCTAAGGGCATTATGAAACAGATATACCAATGGTTAGTGTGTACGGTTTTTCTAGTTCAAGCTATTTATAGCTACGCTGAACACTCTACTTTAAATGATCAAGGAAAAAACAATTCATTTACAACATTGAATGATGTGAAAGAGTATTTAGACAAGCGAGGTTTCATCGAAACTCGTAAGCGAGATGGAGTCTTAAAGTTTGCTGGAGATGTTCGAGCGAAGTGGGTTTTTTCTAGAGAAGATTTAAGTAATGCCTCTGTTGATAAGTATACTCCTTTGCCACAAAACCGTTATCGAAGTGAGTTCCACCTTTATATAGATTATGCTGCAGATAGAAGTTGGTTAACATCTATCATGAGCTGGGCTGCTATTGCAGGAGGAGAATCTACTGCTGCTGGAGTAGACATCGACAGAGCTTTCCTCGGTTACAGTCTTTATAAAAATCCTGCTACAAAGACAGATTTTTTTGTGGAGATTGGTCGATCTTCTTTAGGAAGTCTCTTTGAATCAGAAGTACAATTTAGTAGTAACTTTGATGGGGTTCATTTTTATTATAGTCGACGCTTTAGTAAAAAATTGCCTTACCAAATGATCTTTCACGGTGGGCCTTTCGTTGTCAATATGACAAAAAAACACTATGCTTGGGCTGCTGAGGGAATTCTTAGCAATCTTCCAAAACAATTTGTTATTAAGTGTAGTGTGGTAGATTGGAATTCCTTTACCCCTAGTGAAATGTCAGCTCCAGATAATCTTCTCAGTAAAACTAAATACAAATATTACGTTTTACAAAGTTTAATCGGGAAACATAGTAAGCTTCCTTGGTTAAATGGAACAAAAAAACCTCTCTATCTTTATGGAGCAGTTTTAACTAATACTTTAGCAAAACCTTCCGCAACTACTCTTAATGAGAAACAGAATTTCGGATGGTTTGTTGGGGGAACCTTAGGAGGATTAAAAAAGGCAGGAGATTGGTCTGCAACGATTCGTTACGAATATGTTGAAGCTTTAGCAATTCCTGAGATCGATATTTCCGGTATTGGTAGAGGTAATGCTTTGAAATTTTGGTTTGCTCAAGCTCTTGCTGGAAATTATGATCCTAAAGAGGCTAATGGGTTTGCTAATTACAAAGGAGTTTCTTGCCTTTTCATGTATAGCTTAACAGATTCGCTATCTTTTAGAGGCTATGGAGCTTTTTCTCGCCCTGCGGATAATCGTTTAGGTAGTGACTTTTCTTATAGAAAGTTTGATCTTGGTTTGATTTCAGCTTTCTAAAGCAGTTTTTATAAAAATCTTTAAAAAAGAAGCTCACATTGTTAAACAGTGTGAGCTTTTTTATTTTATTTTATAATTAAAATAAAAGTTTTGATTTTTTTTATGGTTAATCCTCTTGGCTCTGGTGATCCAGAAATATCCTCTATAACAAACC
Source organism: Chlamydia sp. 17-3921 (assembly GCF_902705545.1). GTDB lineage: Bacteria > Chlamydiota > Chlamydiia > Chlamydiales > Chlamydiaceae > Chlamydia. The sequence goes on from NZ_CACSHH010000005.1 coordinate 18,374, forward strand.
CTTCTTCTCAAGAGACTGGTGCTACGGGTTCTACGAGTACTGAAGGGGTTTCTAAAACAGAAAAACCTCAGGAAGCTCCATCTTCTTCTGAAGTAGGATTATGGAGATTGTTAGGAGCTGCTCGTCGAACTCTATCAGAATTTGTGAACAAAATTACAAGTTCATCTCCTACATCAGAGACACAGCCGGAAATCATAACTTTTGAAGACTACAAAACTCAAGCTGAGACAGCGTATAATACATTTTTAAGTTCTACAGATTATACTACTGTTCAAACTTCTGTTGAAAGTTTACAGAAAGCTATTGCTGAAATGAACAACGTGGCCTCTTCCGAAGAAGAAAAAGCTTTAGCAGCAGAATGGGCTGAAAAAAATACAAAGGTAAATCAAGTCAATACTCAGCTTAAGGAACTCTCTAAATTAGAAACAGAAACAACAACTTTTGTTAATACCATTGCTAAACTTGATACGATAGATCTTGTTCAAGCATCACGACTTAAATCTGAAGAAAACGTAGTAACAGCAGAAAATTTGTTACAACAATTACAGACAGAACCTCCTTTGGGTTCTGTCCCCGGCGTTGCTCAAATTCTGAGAGATAATGTAAAAACTGAAGCAGAAAAAGCTAAAACTATAGCAGATGATATTATACAGGCTCATACGATCGGGGAATATGCTTACGGTAGTGTACAAATTGCTAAGGAAAATAATTCTCAACAGAACATCGATGCAACAACAGATGCAATAGCTGCTGCAGAGCAGGCATTAGCTGACGCTTTGAACAAATATCCGGATTCCCCAGTTCTACAAAATGAGCTGACTCGTGTACAGACTGCAAAAACTGAGGTTCAAAACATTGAGCCAGCAGGATCTTCTTCTGTTGGAGGTGGTGGTTCTTCTACTGGATCTGCTCAACACCATTCCTTTACCGTGGGTAATGTCCGTGTTGCTCTGTTATTGGATGATGCCGAAAGCGAAAGTGTATCGATTTTATTAGATAGCTTTAGATCTATGATAGATTTATTTCGTTCTGGTAGCTCTGGCGTAGGAGAGCTTGAAGATCCTGTACAAGGACAGGGAGCCGATGATCAAACTACAAATGCAAATCAAGCTCTGTTGACAGAAACACAAAAAGTTTTGGGTACTGCACAAAATAGAGAAGGTCTCATTAATGCCCTAGGTCAAATAGCTTCTCAAGCTATGGTTTCTGCAGGAACTCCTGAGCCTGTAGCGAAGTCTATTTCTAAGTCTGTAAAGCAGCTTTACAAATCTTCTAAAACTAAAGATACTAAAGCTCTTTCCTCTGGTTATGATGCTTTCAAAACGCTAACAGAATCTTTTAACAGAGTTAATTCGAGATCTAAAGAAACATTGAACTCGGCTACACGGTCAGCTTTATCGCAACCTATCCCAAGATCTGATGTTCGACAAAGAGAAACGGATAGCTCTAGTCAGCGCGTAGCTAAAATGATAGCGGATGGTAGTACATCTCTTAGAGATGTATATGTACGTTTAGGTTCGGTAGAAAGCATAGCTGAATTCCTACAAAGTAATCCAAATGCTCTTGATCAAGAGGTTAAAGAAAAACTTGTTACGGAAATTTCTAAGTTATCGAAATTGGGATATCCACATATTCAACTTCCAAGCGAATCTACTCAACAGTTTCTTTCCCGCCTTTCCCAAGAATTTACAGAAAGAACAAAATTGGCTGCAGAGCTTAAACTTCTTTCGTTTGATACACGATCACAGTTTATTCAACAGGTTTTAGTAAACCTAGGATCTCTTTTTTCTGCATATCTTCAGTAAAGATTTTCTCAAATTTTTAATAAAAACTTTCTATTTCAGAGAGTTTTTATTTTTTTCAAAAACACACAAAATTGTCTTAAAATTATCTATATGATGAAAATTATAGAGAATAGTTTTTAGTTGGGATAAATTTCTCTAACAAGTTTTGCAAGAATTTGATTTAGTATTTGCATAGAGGTAGAAACTAAGGTCCATTCTTGTTGAATGTTAGTCATCTGGTTTTGCAAATTTAATTGTTGCGTTTGACTTTGTGTTGTGTAGCCTTGTTGGTCTGATTGTACCTGAGAAAACAAGGGGCCTAAGCCTCCTGTCGGAGTGATGTTCGGAAATCCATTGGAAAGAAATCCTTCCAGAGCTGCAAGAGTAGGAATCCAGTCTTTAAATCCAACTATTTTAAACTTTTTATTATCGTAAGTACCTTTATTCAGTTCTGGAGTTATGGTTAACTGCAGAAAAAGAGAATCTAACATAGTAAGCTGGTTTTGCGTAATAGCTAAGGAATACTCATATACAGTAGTTGCATTGAGCATAACTTGCCGTTGAGCTGTATCTACTCCTTCTAAATTTTTTATTTTCGTGATAAGGTTTTGAACTAAAGTTGAGGCACGTTTACAACGTTCTGTATCTCGAGCAATGTATTCTCGTTCTCTTGACATAGCTAATAATGTTTCAAAATAATCTCCAGAAAAGAGATTTTCTCCTTCTTTGCTTTCTATTAGATAAGAAGAAAAGTTGTAATACACTGAGGTAATAGCGAAGCTGTTAGTAATATTTAAAAGGTTATTAAGAGCATTTGCAGCAAGATTATTAAAGTTTATCTCTTTTATTAAGGGCTCTAAAAAATTTGCTTGTTTTGGAAGTTGAGAATTTAAAATCATGTAAACAAGAGAAGAACCTAAGCTTTTGGCATCTAACCATTTTTGAACAGCTGCTTTTCTTTGATTTGTAAACGAAGCGTTTTCCGGATCTAAATTTGCGTATTGTGTTTCTAAATTTGCGATTTGCTGTTGTAATTGTTGAATATGAGCTGTTGCTGCTGCGTTATATTGTGCTAATATGTTTTGAGATGTTATTAATAATCCGGATTCCACAGTTTGAGTTAAATTATTTCTTATAAAGCGTGATAAGTCGGGATAGCGAATAGTGGCTTTTACAAAAAAATAATTTTGGAAAGTAGAAATATGCTCATTTGCTATATTTTGTATTCCTCTTCCAACTTGAGAAAAGAAAGGTTTTGATTCTAGTTTTCGACCCTCTTCATGTAGCTTTGACCTCATTGCTCCGTATGTTGTGACGGTATTGTGTAAGCAAAAATCAGCAAGAATCTGATAGGCTCCCATTTTAGCTATCCAACCGGCAACGTTGTCTCCACCACTAACAACACCCGTATTTAAGTATTGTTGAGTATAGGTATTCAAGATAGTCTGTTCTTCTGTAGTTAAGTTATCATAAATAGATGAAAGACCTTGTAAAGCCGCATATAACTCCATAGAAGATGTTAAAAGACCTGAACCAAAAGGTCCATCAGCAGCTAATTTGAGTTTTGTAGCAACGTTTAACCAAGAAGACATCATTGCGTGAGCCTCTTGAAATAAAGCTAGTTTTTCTTCTAACGTTTTTCTACTAGTCTCAACTGCTCTACGAGCTTTATTAAGATTAAGAACGAGTTGCTGATAGGCTCCCGTGATTTTATCTCGATATATTGCAGAATCTGTTGAATTAAGATAGCGATCTAAAGCTGACTTATTGGGGAGTTCTGATGCACTATGAATTTTGGATAAGTCTATTGTTGAGAGAGTTGTTTGAGAAAGAAGTGGAGCAAGAACTCGAATCATTTGTAGTACTTCAGTATCTCCTCCTAGAGCTGGTTCTTTAACCATCGCTTCTTGTAAGCTTTCTACAATAGTTTGTAACATAGTCATACCATTCACGGTATGAACATTCTGTGGTGTTATTTCTGGAAGAGGAACTTTAATGTTGATAAGCGCTTGGTTCATATCTTTTACCAAGCTTCCTATTTGAGTCCGATAAATTAATAGCTGAGCGTTTATATTTTCAGTAATGAAAGTTTCTATGAATGTTTTTTCATAATCTGCTAAAGCTTTTACAATCTCCTCTTCCGACATCCCTGAAGCTTCTAGTTTGGCTTGTAACTCATTTTTTCCTTGTTGTATTACTGTGGTCTTTTCTTTTTTTACATGATTAAAAAGATCTGTAACAGAGGGAGTTGTAACACTGGAGAAAACGACCCTTTGTTCTGTTTCAGTTAGGGTTGTTTTTGTGGAATAGCTTGTTAATAAGATCTTTGCAGCAGAGATCGATCCCAAAGTGCTTAAATCTATTTCTGTAACTGTATCTATTAATTCATTAAAACCTTTTAAAGTAACTGGAATTAAAGCTAGAGCGGTCTTTTCTTCTATGGCTTTAACTGTCGTACCTGTAATTGTTGTCGGTATCGAACTTTTTAAAATTTCTTTAAGAGATGTATTTCGAGTCGTTGGAAATACAGTATTATTAGAATTAATAAAAAGATCGGCAGAAGCTTGAGTTGATTGTAAAGCTGAAACCAAGTGTCTTAAGGCATACATTCCAGAATTTAGTTCTTCTATGTCTATAGCAGGTTGAGCATTGGGATTAAATCTTGAAAATCTATGGTTTAAGTTAATCACATGCGCACTGTCTCCGGAGATCGTTCTTGGTCTTAGTTGAATAGAAGAAAAAGAAGGCATAGAAAAATTATTATTGTTTTTTCTTTTATTTT
>NZ_CACSHH010000006.1:0-42449 GCF_902705545.1 Chlamydia sp. 17-3921
GATAAAACTTTCTTCTATAAATTTTTTATTTTTTCTTAGAATATTGTCAGTTTGTTTTTTAAGAAAATACGATTTTATTTTTGATTAAAAAATAAAAAAAACATGTTAATGTTAATAAAAAATAATATTGTCAATAAGTATTCAAGCATTATCATGATAAATAGCACTTCTATTTCAACGCTCTATAGAAAACTTCCTATTAATCTTCCTACATTAGTTCCTGTACAACAACCTCGACAATTGTTAGAGCAAATATTTCAATATGAAAAAACTACAATAGAACGTTTTGTTGTTTATCGATTATTGCAACTGTTAGAGCAAAAATCTGAAGAGCAGTATCGCCGTCTTCAAGAAAAATTACATAAATATGAAACTGAGCTACGAACTGTAACGAAGTTTACTCGAGCTATCCCACAACGCGAAAAACCTTTATCTTCCTCCCATTCAGCAATTTCTGCAACAGCGACAACTTCAACAGCAGGAACGTCTACTGATTCTGCTTCAGAAGTTACGTACTACAACGGAGCAAAACAGAACTGGGCAAAGAACCTTGTAGCTAACATAAACTTAGTTATGATACAGATCATGGCTCAAGTGAACTCTGCTTCTCCAAATAACAAAGAAACCTTTAATACTATAAATACAGAAGTGCAACGCTTAGTTGGTTTAGGAGTACATTTTACTGAAGAGGATTTTCAATCTCTTTATAATCTTCCTGAAAAGATTTTTACCGCTATACAAAGAGCTGATACCTTCCCTGGAGGTGTAAAAGCTCAGTTTACTAATGATTTATCTGAAAAATATGGTAATGAAGATTCTTTAGTACAGACTTTTGCAGATATTCGTATAGAAGGTCTTCGAGATATTTTAGCAGAAATAAAAACTAGGCTTACTACAGAACAATTTAAAATATTTCTCGATATAGAACGCAATTTGCTTACTTTATCAGATCATATGGCAAGTTTTTCAGATACAGATCTTCAATTAATAAAAGCTACTGGAGAAAGTTTAGCTGCTTTAATCAATGAATCAGAACTATCAAGGAATAATAAGACCTTTTTCTGTGAAGACATAACTGACTTATATAAGGATCAAGTAAATGCTCTTACCTCTTTTGATTCTGTAGTTGCTGCAAGCGTTTATGTGAACCAACACCAGGGAAGTGTATTTTCTCTTATAACAGATCTTATGGCGTCACTAATGGGTGCTTTTGCTCCCATTGACTTAAGTACTGCCTCTGTAGATGTTAGTAGTGCTTCTATTTCTGGAGTTTTGCAAACAGTTCGAGCTATTAATGCTCGTTTTAATGAATTAACTCCTCAGCAACAAGCATTGGTAAATGATGCGGTTAATTCTTTAAAAAGCTTTAAAACTGAGGAATATTTAGGTGCTGTTTGGGCTTATTTCATAGCGTCTACAGTTATAGCAATGAATGCTTCAGCAAGTATGGCAGAGGTCGGAGAAGCAATTAAAGCATCAGCAGCGGAATTAGATGGTTCGGCATTTGGCTTAGCTGCAAATATGAAAAAAACAATGGAAAACATTGTTACAGCAAACGGTCAATTTAAAGTCTCAGGATCTACGGATACATACACTATTTATAAGCAAATTCCAAAGGGAGTAGAACTTAATCAAATTTTGTTAAATTATGGAAACGTTGGATTTTTGCCAAATATCACTAAAGCAGCGCAAAATAATGCAGAAACTTCTGCTCGAGCTTATTTTGCATATAAAGCTTTAGCAGCTGTAGAGTCTGAAAAACTTCTTTCTAAAGTTGAAGAATTACAAAATGAGCAACGACAGTTTAACTCATTGAAAAAGGATGTTTATGCTCAACAGCTTGTTGCTCAAGCTAGTGAAGTGCGTGCTATGCCCCTTCCTTCAGCTGTTGCTTCAGTACTTATAGATCGCTATATGCCAAAAGAAGTCGAATTTTTGAATAGTATTTATGGAGAACTCTATTACAGTAATTTTGGTTCTACAATTGGCAATGCTATGATTGAGGCTATAGCCCAGTATGTTAATGGAGCTACCTATTTTAATTTTGCAAGTTACGTAGGACAACAACCAGCAGTTGGTGCCGGAGGTAAAGATACTTTTCCTGGATCTAAGGATAGTGCTCAAGCGAAATTAGATAGAGAAAGAGAACAAGCAGCTTTATATTTAACTGCGACAAGAAAAGCTATTAAAGTACTTCAAGAACAGAGAGCTAAAACTCTTGCTGATAATAAAATTACCAATGAGCAACGTTCTAAAATTTTAGATTCCTTACAATTGTATCAAGACAATTTAAATACAATATCAGGTTCTTTGGTGCTTTTACAAAACTATTTAGCGCCTCTAGAAATAGAATCCGGAACTATTGCTGGAACTTTTGTTGTTAAGAATGGACAAGATCAATGGCAATCGCGACTAGAAACATTAGAAGATGCTTTGGTTTCCGGTTTAGTCGGAAATGCTATTAATGGAGGAATGTTCGTATTACAAGCAACAGTGCAGGCTGATCAGCAAGGATTCGCAGATTTGGGTCAAAATTTCCAACTAGAGTTGCAGATGCATCTAACTTCTATGCAACAGGAGTGGACTGTTGTTGCGACGTCTTTGCAAGTCCTTAATCAAATGTATCTGAGTTTAGCACGAAGTCTTGTAGGTTAGTTTCTTTTTTTTTTGAGTTTTCAGACAATAAAAATTTTTGAAAATCGAAAAAATTGGCATAATTTTTGCTTCTTTTCTTTAAGAAAAGTTTCTTGGAGAATTTCTATGCATCCTTCGCCTCAAATACAACAGCAACTGGCCCGTTTAGAGTTTATTAACGATCAACTACGTACAGAATTAGAATATGTTAATGAACTTCTATGTACTTTAGGCTTTCCAGAAGGGGTTTCTACAATAAAGGCAATAGCACAAGAAGTTCTTTCTGATGAAGATTTTATAGATTAAGAGACTTCTAAATCTTGAATCGAAGCTTAATAAGAAAAAGAATCTCCTAGGTAATGTTGTTTTACCATGGGATTGGTAATCATTTGAGATGAAGATCCTTCGAAAAAGATTTTTCCGTCAATTATTAAATAACACCTGTCTGCTATTGAAAGTAATTCTTTAGCATTGTGGTCTGTGATAAGAATTCCTATGCCTCGACTAGCTAGAATTTTTATGAGATATTTAACATTTTGAATAACTAAAGGATCCACATTCGCAAAAGGTTCGTCAAGAAGAAGAACACTTGGATTTAAGGCTAAAACACAGGCAATTTCTAATCGGCGACGTTCTCCTCCAGATAAAGTGCCTGCTTTTTTATGAAGACATGAGGATAATTGTAAATCATCAACAAGAGTGTTCAAAAGATGAGATTGTTGTTTTCTAGCTTTATAGATAATTTCAAGAATGCAAACTAGGTTTTCCTTAATGGTAAGATCTTTAAAAATCGTTGGTTCTTGAGCGAGGTAGCCTATTCCTAATCTTGCTCGATAATCCATAGTTCTTCTTGTGACATCAACGTTTTTAAAAAGAATTTTTCCTGAATCAGGTCGTATTAATCCAACAGTAAGATAAAAAGCTGTCGTTTTTCCAGCTCCATTAGGCCCTAAAAGTCCGACGACTTCTCCTGGATTCACCTGAAAAGAGATGTCATTTGTTACAGGTTTTTTATTATATTTTTTAACAAGATTGCATACAGATAGTATGGGCATAGGTGTTTACTTTCTTAACAAAGATAAGGAAAGGGTTTTCATTCCTCCAGAAGCACTATCTTCTAAATTCGTAGATTTGTCTATTGGGTCTATACGAAACCGACAATCATATACATTTAATAGTCCATCTCGATAATTCAAAAGGCCAGAACTACCTTGAAATTTCATGATCTTATTTAAATCTTGAGTATAAATGTCTCCAGAAATTTTAGATAAAAGTTCTCTACAGGAATAATTGGAAGGGGTTAAATAAAGCTCCATACAGGATTTATCTACTCTGCAGCTGAAAAATTGCCGCTCTTCAGAACAAATTTGTTTATAAACTCCTAATTTCTTTATTTTTAAGAATGGAGGAGCTTCTTCAAAGTGTTTGTTTATACAGGAAATATTACAAATACGATCGACTTTGATAATAGCGAAGACAGTGCAACAAATTATAATAAGAATTCCTAAAGAGCAAAGAAAGCCATGAAATAAAAATTTTGTCATACAGAGATAAGATCCAAAGATTTCACACAAGTAAATAATTGATCCCAGATAGGTAATAAGGCTGCAAAAGTTTCAAGATCTAACATGGAAGCAGCATCACTTTTCGCTATAGCAGGTTGAGGATGTGTTTCTATGAACAAGCCGTGTATACCTGTTGCTAAGGCGGCTCTAGTAAGTGTTGGTATGAACTCTGTTTGTCCTCCACTTTGCGTCGTAAGAGCTCCAGGAAGTTGTACTGCATGAGTCCCATCAAAGATAACAGGAAATCCAGTTTTCCTTAAAACAGCTAAGGAACGCATATCTACGATAAGATTATTATAACCAAAGGAGCACCCTCTTTCTGTTAGCATAATTTTATCATTCCCTGTAGAAAGAATTTTATCTATAGGGCCATGCATGTCCCAAGGAGAAAGGAATTGCCCTTTTTTTAAATTTACAATTGCTCCAGTTCGTCCTGCTGCCAGAAGAAGATCTGTTTGTCTACAGAGAAAAGCAGGAATTTGTATGATATCACAAATTTCTGCGGCTTGTCGTGCTTCTTGAGAAGAGTGGACATCTGTGAGTATTTCTACTCGGAAAGAATCCTTAACTTTTGCAAGAATTTTCAATCCTTCTCGAATGCCAGGACCACGATATGAAGATAAGGAAGAGCGGTTAGCTTTGTCGTAGCTGCTTTTAAAAATCCAACGAATACGGTCTGCGTAGGGTATCAAAAGATCGTGAATTCGAGAAGCTGTTTCTAGAACTGCTTCTTCGCTCTCAATAACACAAGGACCAGCTATTAGGATCATTTTCTCTTCGAGCATGGTTTTCTCCATTTGCTACATCTAGAGGGGTACTATAGGTGTTTTTTAGAAACAAGTCTAATTTTTTAACGAGAGGAGAAAGGATAGAGAAAGAAAAAAGCTCCTTGAGGAACATTATGAATTATGAGATTCATCATAATTGACTTTTTTGTAGACAGGTTTATACTTGGCGGTAAAGTTTTTCCCTGTCTCATATAAGAACATGCTTTAGGTTATAAGTTTCCTTAGATCTGGACCGATAGCTCAGTGGATAGAGCATTCGCCTTCTAAGCGAATGGCCGCAGGTTCGAATCCTGCTCGGTCCGAAATTTTCCCTATATCTTTAATAATGATAGGAGAGAGAAAAGTTACTTTTCTTCCATAATTTCTAAGCTAACCTTAACATTGTTTCTACTCGCAACAGAAACTAATAAAGTTCGGATAGCTTTGATAGTTCGTCCCTCTTTCCCAATGATTTTTCCAATGTCAGGTTTAGCAACGTTGAGCTCGTAGATAATTGTATGCGTGCCTTGGACTTCTTTAATGTGAACTTCATCTGGACGATCGACAAGATTTTTGATTATGTAGGCTAAAAATTCTTTCATAAGGCAATCCTATAACTAAATTCGCGTTGTCTTTAGGAGAACGGTTAAAAAATCGAACTCAATAAATTAATTTTAATGTGTTTTTAAAAATAAAGAAACCGTTTCGCATGTTATTTTAAAAGTAAATCTAAGAATTTTTTATTTATAATAGTACTGTCTTGGAACTCTTTCAATATCAAGGTCTTCATATCATTGGGTGGAGCGACAGTTAGTTTAAGTGGTTTACGTGTTTCTGGGTGGATAAAATCCAAGCTATAGGCGTGCAGCTGTTGTTTGTCAAGGCCATAACCTCGGTTTGATGTAGAGGAACCGTAAACGGGATCTCCAAGGATAGGAGTGCATAAATGCTTCATGTGCACTCGGAGTTGATGAGTCCTTCCTGTTTCTGGAGATAGAAGAGTAAGGCTTAGTTTTCCATTATAAGCGAGGACTTGGCAGTGTGTGATGGCTTCTTTCCCTTCCGTTGTTACTGAGATCTCTTTGCGATGATATTGATGGCGGGCTAAGTTAGTAGAAATGGTCGTGTTTGGAGGCTTCCCAACACAAATGGCTAGGTATGTTTTCTTTAAGAGTTTTTTAGAGAAAAGTTCACCATAAATCTTTTTTGCTTGGCGAGTTTTTGCAGTAATGAGGAGTCCTGATGTATCTTTGTCTAAACGATGAATGATTCCTGGTCTCCAAGGTTCTTCTGGAAATTCTTCTTTTATTCGTTCTCCAATTTCATACAAAAGAGCATGAACAATTGTTCCACTGTAATGTCCTGGTGCGGGATGAACAACGATACCTTGAGGCTTATTTATCACTAGGATCATGGCATCTTCATAAATCTTTTGTAAAGGAATCGCTTCAGGAGTTAGATTCAACAAATCTTCTTGTTGCTGGATATGTATAGTAACAATATCGCCTTCAAGTAAGCGAGAAGATACTTTTGTATGAATGTTACCATTAATTAGTACCTTTTTATCTAAAATATGTTTTTGATAAAAGGCTCTGGAATATTCTGGATGAATGGTTGCTAAGTACTTATCTAGACGCATTGAAGAAGTTTCTTCAACAGTGAAAGAATATATTGATTCAGATTTCATTACGTATGTAATGCTTTTTTCTTAGTATATTTTAGTATTGTGAAAGTTTAGGTTTTAGAAACATTTTATAAGAGTAGATTTTTCTAGAAAATAAAATATATTAGTTTTTTATGGTTTCTTTCTTAAAAAGTTCTTCTAAAGATAGTATTTGAAATTGAGAACAAGCTAAAAGAAGAATAGGAGGATTTTGAGGATATAAAAAAGTTTGTACAAGAAGGCTTTTCATATTTCTTGTTGTTTGTTGCCATTGCTCAATAGGTAGGGGGAATGTGGGTAGCTCTTTTACTAAATAGATTGTTTGATTGTAGAGAAGAAGAAAAAGATATAGATCATTGTTGATAAATGATGCCCACCGTTTGGGAGAACAAAGAAAATGTTTAAGTATGGTTGACTGTAGAGAAGAGGCTAGAAAATAAGTAATTTGCATAATTATTCTTTATAAACAGCTCGCATTTTTTTAGATGCTTTTTGAGCCCGATCCATATCTTTATGAACAGTCCCAAAGCAAGAAATTAAAATAGAGTTAAGAAAATTGTCGTACATTTCTTGGCCTTTTTCTGCTCCCATTTTTTGAATAAGGGCTTGACGCAATTGATCAAGAGTTTTCACAGGTCCTTCGAAGGTCATGTGTGTTGGTACAAGATCATCAGGCATTTTTTGCTGAGCTTTATGTGCTGCCATAGTTTCTTTTTGTTTTGCATTGATGAAATGTGGTTCCATTACTTTGATCTCTCTTGATTCGATATAAATTTATTTTACTTAGAAAAGAAATATTTTTCTATCTTCGTTAGATGTCGTGATGTTTGTAATAATCTTTAAATTATTAAAGCTGTTTTCTTTTGTTTTTTAATTTTGTTATTTGTGTTTTTCGTTTTCCTAGAGCTCCATAGCGACTCAAGAGGTCTTTGAGATATTTAATGGTGTACTCTTTTATTCTTCCTAAGTCTTTTCTTACGGCTATTTGTTTTTTTTCTAAAGCCTTAAGTTCTTTAGCATAAACCTCTTCGCGAAAGCAAAGAATCTTACGAATAGTTAGAGAGCCTAATTGTGCGATATCCGCTTTTGTTGGTGTTGGTAAATCAGAGATCCAAGGAGATAAAACTGAGAGAATTGTTTTATGAATATTTTCTTGAGAGATTTTATTTTCTTGAGATAGTTTTTTTCTTACAAGGTCATAAAGTTTATGTTTAATAAAAAAATATTCTAGAGTTTTATGAAAATGTTCTTGTTCTAGTTGATCTGATAAAAGTTGTAGTTCTTTTTGCAGATATCCTTGTAAAGCTTCTGTGTGTAATTTCAATATTGTCGAAATAGTGCACTCTATAGGCTTATTATTGTAAATTGCTGTTGGTCTAGAAAAAAGCTCTACCTGACATTCTGTGTGTTCAAATAGTAAAGGAAGAATATCTTTTGCATGTACGCCTTTTGGTAATTTAATTTCTATGTGGGGAAGATCTGTAGAGAAGTCCTGAATGTTATCTATTTTAAAAACGCCTCGTTTTGCTGCATTTTCTATAGAGTGAATGAGAGATTCTGTTGTTGTTGAAGGACAGATTTCCTGAATCAACAAAGTTTTATCATCGATAATATTAATCGTTGCACGAAGAAGCACAGAACCTAGGCCATCTTGATAATTTGTTGGATCCATAGATCCTCCAGAAAGGAAATCTGGAAAAAGGGTAAAAGGACAATTTTTTAATATTTTAATTTGGGCTTGAAGTAATTCTACAAAGTTATGAGGAAAGATTTTTGTCGTCATTCCAACAGCAATGCCATCGACACCATGTAGTAATAATAGGGGAAGTTTTGATGGAAGAATATCCGGCTCTTTTTCTCTGCCATCATAAGAGTCGTGGACAGTCATTAAATCTGTATTGAAAAGGGTTTCTTTTGCAATAGGGCTAAGACGAGCCTCTATATAACGAGCTGCTGCATGGGGATCTCCTGTTAGAGGGTTCCCGAAATTTCCTTGAGTCTCGATGAGATAGCCCTTATTTGCAAGAACAACAAGAGCTTCTATAATGGGGGCATCTCCATGAGGATGAAGAGCCATTGTTCTCCCTGCAATATTAGCAACTTTATGCATTTTGCCATCATCCATGCGAAATAGAGTCCACAATAATCGGCGTTGTACAGGCTTTAGTCCATCGAGTACGTGAGGAATAGCTCTTTCTAAAATTACGTATGAAGCGTAATGCATAAAATGAATTTTAAAAAGTTGAGAGATGTCGCACATGTTTATAAATCTGTGATGAGGTTATCTAAAATGAACTGTTTTCTCTCTTTTGTATTTTTTCCCATGTAAAATTGTAGCATGGAAGAGAGTCCTTCTGGTTCTGTTATGGTGACGGGAGCTAGGCGTATGTCAGATCCTATGAAAGCTTTAAATTCTTTAGGAGAGATTTCTCCAAGACCTTTGAATCTTGTGATTTCTAGAGATTCTTTTTTTTCAAGGCATTGTATAGCGTTTGCTTTTTCTTGTTCTGAGTAACAGTAAAGAGTTTTTTCTTTATTACGCACTTTAAATAAGGGTGTTTCTAGAATAAAAAGATGTTGATCTTCTATAAGATGAAGGAAGGTTTTTAAGAAAAAGGTGATTAAAAGATTGCGGATATGCATTCCGTCTACGTCGGCATCTGTTGCTAGAATAATTTTATTATAACGCAATTGTTGAGGGCCATTTTTAGTAAAACCTAAAGCTGTTGCAAGATAGAATAGCTCGTCATTTTTATACATTTTTGCTTCTTCCAAAGAGAAGACGTTCATAGGTTTTCCTCGGAGGGAAAACACAGCTTGGGTATGAGGATCCCTAGAAGCTAGAATAGATGCTGAAGCGGATTCTCCTTCTGTTACAAATATAGATGTTGCATCTCTGTAAAGAGACATCTCATTATAATGGAATTTGCAATCTCGTAACTTTGGGATTTTATAATGAACCTTTTTTTGTTTCTCTTTTAACTCTTGTTTGATGAATTGAAGGCTTTTTCGTATTTTTTCATTAGTTTTTATTTTTTCTAACAATAACTTTGCGGTAAGTTTATTCTGACGTAGGGATGATACGATTCCTTCTTTGATTTCTTTGATCAAAGATGTTCGTATTTGGGTATTACTGAGTTTGTTTTTTGTTTGAGATTCAAAAATAGGAGAGGCAATTTTTATAGCTATGCATCCAGTAAGTCCTTCTCGAATGTCATTTGTTGTAAAGGTTTTTCCGAAAAATTCATTAATACCTTTCACAACAGCTTCTTTAAATGCACTTAAATGAGTCCCTCCATCTAGAGTTTCTTGACCGTTGACGAAAGAAAAATAACGTTCTCCATTATTTAAGTGTGTGAAAAGAAAGGAAAGGTTATCTCGTTGAAAAAAAATAGGAGAATATAGTGCTCCTTGAGGAACCTCTTCTTTAAAAAGGTCTTTAAGTCCTTCTTTGGAAGAAAAAGACTCATGATTGAAACTAATTTCTAATCCTGGGTTTAGGTAAGTATACTGACGAACCTTTTTTCTTAAAAAATCGTGATTAAAATGGAAATGTTCAAAGATACTTATATCTGGAGTAAAAGATATCTCAGTTCCATCAGGATCTTTTGTAGTCCCTTGTTGGGATTCCTGAAGAATCCCTTTGTGAAACCTTACGGAGTGATATTTTTTCTTGCGGACAGAACGAATAAAAAATTTATCTGCTAGAGCATTAACCGCTTTAAGACCTACTCCATTTAATCCTACAGAATAATGGAAAACATCCTGAGTATATTTTGCTCCTGTATTGATTTTAGAAACACAATCTATGAGCTTCCCTAGAGGGATTCCACGCCCTTGGTCTCGAATTGTAACACTATGCTCATTACAAACAATTTCTAAAGATTTTCCATAACCCATGATGAATTCATCAATAGCATTGTCAACAACTTCCTTAAACAGTGTGTAAATACCATCTTCTGGTTGAGACCCATCTCCTAATCTACCAATATACATCCCTGCTCGTAAGCGAATGTGATCTAAGGAGGCTAGAGAGATAATACTAGCTTCTGTGTATGCTGTCATGATTGTCTATGTTGGTCTTTTTGGAAATGTAATGTAAATGGTTAGATTTTGTATTTAAAAGATCGAAATGTTCTAACGTTTTGTTCTTAAGAATGAAGTGTCTTAGGCGAATCCTACTATATTTCCTTTTTCCGGTTCAAGTATTGAAGGCTAGAGTTTTCCCTGTCTGAAGAAGATCTTTTTGAAAGCATGAGTGCAATTTAATAGCATCTAATGTTCTATTCGTCTATATAGCAGTGGAGTTTTTGTTCGTAAGTTTTCTGTCTCTTAGTTTTTTAAAAACATCTAAATAGTGCTTATGGTATTGGGGGTTGTTGGAGTCAGTTATCGTGAGGCTGAATTAAAAGATCGAGAACGTGTTATTTTATTATTAGAAGCTTTAGAAACAGATCCTTGTTTGTTGCAAAGAGTTTTCGGTCCAAATAGTGCATTTATACTCTTGCTAACTTGTCATAGAGCAGAAATTTATTATTACTCTGAAAATCCTGAATTATCATTATCTGCTTTTCTTTTTCAGTATACAGTGTTAGGAGTTTCTCCTTATAGTTATCAGGGATGTGCATGTTTTGAACACCTTTTTCGAGTCACAAGTGGTGTCGATAGTTTGATCTTAGGAGAAACTGAAATTCAAGGTCAGGTAAAACGAGCATATCTTAAAGCTGCTTCTTCGCGTCAACTTCCTTTTGATTTACATTTTTTATTTCAAAAAGCGCTTAAAGAAGGAAAAACTTTGCGTTCTCGCGTATCTTTTCCTTCGTCAGAAGCTTCCATGGAATCTGTTGTTTTGGAAATTATACGTATGTATGGCAAATCCAAAAAATCAACATTACTATTTGTTGGGTATTCTGAAATTAATCGGAAAATTGCTACTAGTTTGTACAACATGGGTTTTCTTCAAATCACATTTTGTTCTCGTCAAATAGTGAAGCCGCCTTATGCTACAATCTCTCATTCGGATCTTTCTTTTCGAGATTCTTATGAAATAATTTTCTTTGGTTCTGCAAAATTACCAAAGTATTTCTGTAACTTTTCTTTAGAAAGTTTGTCTTCAATTCCTAATCGTTTGATCTTTGATTTCAATGTACCTCGCACATTTTTGTGGCAAGATAATCTTAAGGAAATCATATATTTCGATATGGACTTTATCAGTAAGGGTATTCAAAAAAAATTACAGAAGAACAAGCTTTGTATAGATGCAAAAAAATTTTCATTAGATTTAACTGCAAAGAAACAATGGGAAATTTATCAGAAAAAAAGTTTTCATATATTTCAGAATAAGATTTTTCATTCTCATCAGAATTCTGTTGTAAGCCATTGATTCTTTAACTTCTAATTCATCTCTTGACATATACGGCTATCGAAAATACTCTAGGCTTTCATTGGGGGATCTGCAGTTTCTCCAATAAATATGAGCAAAGCTTTGAAAAGCTAGAGTCATTAGTTTGCACATAAAGTCAGTTTATTTTTTCTTAGAGCTGTTCTTTATAGTGAAAAGGATGAAAAAAAATTCTTAATGTTGTTTATAGAAACAAGAAATCGTTTTTATTTTTAAAGCTTGGATTGGCTTAACTTGGTTTAAGAAATAAAGAAGCGGTCTCTATAAAAGAGCCTGCTGATTCCTGCACAAAAAAAGACGACAGGCTATGCTGGAGAAATTGATAAAAAACTTTGCCACGTATATGGGTATAACGTCAACCCTCGAGTTTGATGCAGATGGAGCCTATGTCTTACCCTTGGGTGAAGTTATCAAAGTTCGTGTTCAGCAGAATACAGACAGTGAAATAGTTTTAAGTTCTTCATTAGGGGTTCTTTCTCTTTCTGTAGATGTTAAAAAAGTCTATTTACAAATGATGGTGGCAAATTTCTTTGGGAGAGAGACCGGGGGTAGTGCTTTGGGACTAGATCCAGAAGGACAGGTCATGATGATTCGTAAATTTTCTGGAGATGTTTCTCCCGAAGACTTTGCGCAGCACATAGAAAGCTTTATGAATTTTTCAGAAGCTTGGCTGGAAGACTTGGGATTAAATCCACAACAAAAGTAGTAGATAGTAAAGGTACATAAACATGGCAGCACGGTTAATTATTGACAAAGGCCCTCTGTCTGGTGTGATTTTTGTTTTGGATGAAGGGACAAGTTGGTCCATAGGTAAAGATCCAAAATCTAACGATATTCCTATAGAGGATCCCACAGTTGCACTCTTGCAAGCAGTCATTGATAAAACAGGTAATAGCTACTTTATTACTAATATTGACGATGCTTTTCCTATACTAGTGAATGGACAAGAAATAACAGAAACAGTGCCTTTAAAAAATGCAGATATTCTTGCTTTTGGAAGTAATGAATATTCATTTTTTGTAGAGGCATTTGATTCTGAAGATGTTGTTTATGATTTTGCTTTTCCTGAGCAAAATTCTTCTAATGCTTTGGGAATTTCTGCCGATAATAATGAACAACAAAACACGATGTCGCCCACTGTAGAGCAAAAGTCTGTAAAAGAGGCTTCTCTTTCAAAGAAAAAAGCATCGTCTAAGGAAGAAAAAGTTACGCCCACTACAAAAGACCAAAAGCTTGCAGAAGCTTTTCTTTCATCAGCACAAACCAGTGATACAAAGGCTAACAAAAAAAAAATAGATCTTAAGAAAACAAAAACTTCTCAAAAAGAAAAAGAACAAACCCAGGAACCTAAAAAGATTATGGAAGATAACGGAGCTTCGTCTAATTCAAAATTGCCGCTGCCAGCTTCCACGACACCTCCCTCTTCAAAAACAGATAATTTGAAGACAGATGAAGTCGCTGATACAACAGATCAAATAGCTTCTTCAGAAAATCTTGAGAAAAAACAATCTGGCGAGGAGGATTCTATAGATGAAATAGATGAAACTGAGGAAGAGGACTCTAAAAAAGAAACATCAGAAGACACAGAATCTGATGCTAAGATAGACCTCAGTGACGATCAAGATGGTGAAAAAGAAGAAGAGATAAGTGATTCCGATAAATCTGAAAAGAAAAATGTTCTTGCTCCTTTTAATGTTCAAGATTTGTTTCGGTTTGATCAGGGAATTTTTCTTGCAGAAGTTAATGATGGCGCTCACAACAATGTTTCCATAGATTTTTCTCAACCTCCAAGATTTTTACTTAAAGTTCTTGCCGGAGCGAATATTGGTGCAGAGTATTATCTAGAATCTGGGAAGTCTTATATTTTAGGGGCGGATCCCGCAGTTTGCGATATAGTCTTCAGTGATTTAAGTGTTTCTCATAAGCATGCAAAAATTACTGTTGGATCAGATGAGGCTGTTCTTATAGAAGATCTGGGTAGTAAAAACGGGGTTATTGTTGAAAGTAGGAAAATAGAGCACTCTTCTACGTTAACGTCGAATCAAGTTGTTGCCTTGGGAACAACTTTATTTTTATTAATAGATCATCAGGCTCCGGCAGATACAATTGTCGCAGCTTTTGCTTCTGAAGATTATGGTTTGTTTGGTCGCCCTCAGGATGCTGAAGCTATAGCAAAACAAGCTGCTCAAGAAGAGGAAGAAAAACAAAAACGAGCAACGCTTCCTACAGGATCGTTTATATTAACGTTATTTATAGGTGGCTTAGCGATTCTTTTTGGTGTGGGAACTGCATCACTGTTTCATACTAAAGAAATTATTCCTTTGGAAAATATCAATTATCAAGAAGACCTTGAAAGGATAACACATCAATTCCCTTCAGTTCGTTGTACATTTAATGATGGAAATGGTCAGCTTTTTTTAATAGGACATGTGAAAAATAGCATAGACAAAAGCGAGCTCCTTTACAAAGTAGATACTTTAGCTTTTGTTAAAGCTGTAGATGATAATGTTATTGATGACGAGGCTGTTTGGCAAGAAATGAATATACTATTGTCAAAACGTCCGGAGTTTAAGGGGATCAATATGAGTTCTCCAGAACCTGGAAAGTTTGTGATTACCGGTTACGTTAAAACGACAGAACAAGCTGGTTGTCTTATAGATTATTTAAATCTTCATTTTAACTATCTTTCTCTTCTAGAAAACAAGGTAATTGTAGAAACACAGATGTTAAAAGCTATAGCAGGCCAGTTACTTCAAAATGGTTTTGCAAATATCCAAGTAGCTTTTGTAAACGGTGAGGTTATTCTTACTGGCTATGTTAATAATGATGCTGCAGAAAAATTTCGTACTGTAGTGGAAGAATTATCAAATATTCCTGGTGTTCGTTTGGTGAAAAACTTTGCTGTGTTATTGCCAGCAGAAGAAGGCATAATAGATTTAAATCTTCGCCATCCTAATCGTTATCGTGTTACAGGATATTCTAAATATGGAGATGTAAGTATCAATGTAGTCGTTAATGGTAAAATTTTAACTCGTGGAGACCTTATAGATGGTATGACGGTAACTAGCATTCAACCAAATACTATCTTTTTAGAAAGGGAAGGGTTGAAATATAAAATAGACTACAATAAATAGTTAATTATCAAGACTTATTAATTTTTTATATTTGGGAAAGTATTTTATGTTTAATATGGAAAATTTTTCAGCAAAAGAAGAAAAACCTTCTCAGGTGCTGTTCGATTTAGAAAAAGATATGCAAGATTTGAGCAAAGCTCAAGAAATAAAGGCGAGTGTGCAAGATAAAGTCCAAAGATTAAACTCCTCGTTACGAGAAGGTTCTGATAAAGAATCTTTCGAAAAGCAACAAGCCTTGTTAGCAGGATATCTGGCCCTACAAAAGGTTTTAGGGCGGATTAACCGTAAAATGATGTAAGAGAATAAAGTAAGGGGAGAGTCTATATGGCTACTACTGGTAACAGTTGTTCAGCATTTAATTTCAATGAAATGCTAAATGGCGTATGTAAATACGTTCAGGGTGTACAACAATATTTAACGGAATTAGAAACGTCAACGCAAGGTACTGTTGATTTAGGAACAATGTTTAATTTGCAATTTCGTATGCAAATTTTATCACAGTACATGGAATCCGTTTCCAATATCTTAACTGCTGTGAATACAGAAATGATCACAATGGCAAGAGCCGTTAAAGGAAGTTAATAATATAAGGAAAAGATTATGGCAGACTTGGAATTATTTGAAACAGATTTTGCTTTGTTGTTCGAAGCAGGCCTTTTGGCTATTAAACAAGGGGATGAAGATAGTGCAAAAAAACTTTTTCAAAGTTTGCATATTCTTAATCCTAATCACTATGGCCATGATTTGGGTTTAGCTTTGATTGCTTTGCACAAAATGGATCTTTTTAGTGCTGAATCTCAACTGCGTGCATTGGAAGAAAAAGAAGGAGAAAATTGGAGTGTAAAAGCTTTTCTTTCCCTAACTCATATGATGATCGTTTTGCACCAAGGAAGCTCCTTCGAAGTTCGTAGAGAAAGTTTGGAAAATTGTTTAAAACTTTCTGATCAAGTTTTAGCAAATTGTGAAATAGAATCAACAAGAAATTTAGCTCAATCTGTATTGGATTGGCATGACACTTTAGTAGCAAAAAGTGCGGGACCTTTGGGTTAATTCTTTTTATCTGTTGATGAATTGTACAAGGCGGTTTTTGTTTTATGATAGATCCTATAAAGTGTCTTCCCAATCTTGATGGAGACGCAGAAGCACAATCTCTGAAAGAATCTTCAGGGACTCCTTTAGCAAGTGAGTTACGAAAAGATATAGCCCCATTTGCTCTAGGTGATGTATCTGGGTCTTCTTATGAAACTGTTTCTCAGGATCTTCGTCCTAATCTTATGACAATGATGCAAGATAAAAATTCAGAGTTAGTAGATCCTGAATTACAAGACGCTTTGGATTCTGAAGAGTTAAAAGAGCAAATTAATAATCTTAAAGAACGTCTTGGAGATTTTCGATCGTCTTTAGAAAGAGAAGAGGCTCCTGAAAAGTTAGAAGAGAAACATTTTAAATCTGTCGGAGTCATCATTGATTTAATCAATGAGGATCTTAGTGCTATAGCAGAAAATACTCAACAACAGTTGCAGGACTCTAATGACACTAGTGACTCTGTCACAAGAAAAGTTATTAATTGGGTTTCTTCTGGAGAAGAAATTTTAAATCGTGCTCTTCTTTATTTTTCTGATCGAAATGGTGAAAGAGAAAATTTAGCAAATTTTTTGAAAGTACAATATGCTGTACAACGAGCCACTCAGAGAGCTGAACTATTTGCTAGTATTGTTGGGACTTCAGTAAGTAGTATAAAAACAATTATGACAACACAGTTAGGTTAACATGGACCAGTTAACGACAGATTTTAACTGTTTAATGTCTCAATTAAGCGGTGTAAATCTTACGACTATTGTCGGGCGTATTGTTGAAGTCGTTGGAATGTTGATAAAGGCTGTTGTTCCAAGTGTTCGCGTGGGAGAAGTCTGTTTAGTAAAGCGTCATGGTTTGGAGCCCTTAGTCACTGAAGTTGTGGGTTTCACTCAAAATTTTGCTTTCCTTTCCCCCTTGGGTGAGCTTGCCGGTGTAAGTCCTTCTTCGGAGGTGATTCCTACAGGATTGCCCTTGCATATTCGTGCTGGAGATGGATTGTTAGGACGAGTTTTGAATGGTTTAGGAGAACCTATTGATGTAGAAACAAAAGGTCCTTTAGTTAATGTTAACGAAACATATCCCATTTTCTGCCCTCCACCAGACCCCCTTCATCGAGAAAAATTAAGAACTATTCTATCTACAGGAGTTCGTTGTATTGATGGAATGCTTACTGTTGCTCGAGGTCAGAGAATTGGAATCTTCGCTGGTGCTGGAGTAGGAAAATCTTCTCTTTTAGGAATGATTGCAAGAAATGCTGAAGAGGCAGATGTCAATGTAATTGCATTAATTGGTGAACGGGGACGTGAAGTTCGTGAATTTATCGAGGGGGATCTAGGAGAAGAAGGTATGAAACGATCGGTTGTTGTCGTTTCTACATCAGATCAATCATCACAATTACGATTAAACGCTGCTTATGTAGGGACTGCTATTGCAGAATATTTTCGAAATCAAGGAAAAACTGTTGTTTTGATGATGGATTCGGTAACAAGGTTTGCCCGCGCTTTGCGGGAAGTCGGATTAGCCGCTGGAGAACCTCCCGCTAGAGCCGGATACACCCCTTCTGTTTTCTCAACTCTTCCAAGATTATTGGAGCGTTCAGGAGCTTCGGATAAAGGGACTATCACAGCATTCTATACCGTTCTTGTTGCAGGAGATGATATGAATGAGCCTGTTGCAGATGAAGTGAAATCTATCTTAGATGGACACATTGTCCTTTCTAATGCTTTAGCTCAAGCCTACCATTATCCTGCTATTGATGTGTTAGCCTCTATTAGCCGACTTCTTACTGCTATTGTTCCTGAAGAACAGCGTCGTATTATAGGAAAAGCCCGAGAGGTTTTAGCAAAATATAAAGCTAATGAAATGCTCATCCGTATTGGGGAGTATCGACGAGGATCAGATCGAGAGGTAGATTTTGCCATCGATCATATCGATAAATTGAATAGATTTTTAAAGCAAGATATCCAGGAAAAAACAAATTATGAGGAAGCTGCACAACAGCTACGAGCGATTTTTCGTTAATAAAGAGTAGGATGCTGTGGCAAAATATCCGCTAGAACCTGTCCTTCTTATTAAAAAAGATCGTGTAGATAGAGCTGAAAAAGTAGTTAAAGAAAAGCGTCGTCTTTTAGAAATCGAGCAAGAAAAGCTTCGGGAAAAAGAAGCGGAGCGAGATAAAGTAAAAAACCATTATATGCAAAAAATCCAACAACTACGAGAATTGTTGGATGAAGGAACAACAAGTGATGCGATTTTACAAATAAAATCTTATATAAAAGTTGTTGCTATACAGCTTGCAGAAGAAGAAGAAAAAGTTAATAAACAAAAGGACGTTGTCCTTGCAGCTGCTAAAGAACTTGAAAAAGCAGAAGTAAATTTAGCTAAAAGAAGAAAAGAAGAAGAAAAGACGCGTTTACATAAAGAAGAGTGGATGAAAGAAGCTCTTAAAGAAGAAGCTCGAACAGAAGAAAAAGAGCAAGATGAGATGGGACAATTGCTTCATCTGCTGCGTCAAAAAAAACAACGTGAATTGGGGGAGAGTTAGTTCATGGAATTAAATAAAACATCAGAGTCTTTATATAGTTGTAAAACAGAAAGTCGTGTATCACAAGATAATGTGGTTCCAGGGCCTCAAGATAATCGCGAAGTTAAGGTTTTCTCTTTAGAAGGAAAACAACAGTCTCAAGAAAAAACAACAACAAAAACTCAATCTCGATCAGAGAGCCGTGGTACAGAGGATAGTAGGCGTCTAGAAGAAAAAACCTCTTCTGTTGCTTCCAAAGAAGAGGAAACTACAGATCAAGAAGAATCCCAGCTCCTTATGGGTGAGAATGCTGCCGCAGGTTTGGCTCTTGTAGATCTCATCAGCGCTTCAACTGTACAAGAAGTCCAAGCAACATCTTCAACTGTATCTGTTGCTTCAGTAGATCTAGAGTGGGTAGAAAATATTATTATGTCTACAGTAGAATCGATGATGATCTCAGAAGTAGATGGTCAGCAATTCATAGAGCTCGTTTTAGATTCTACAAATAGTGTGCCAGAAGCTTTTTGTGGAGTCAATTTAACGTTAATGCAATCTGGTGATGAACTTTCTGTTAAGTTTTCTAATTTTGTAGATAACGCTCAGGCTTCAAATGCTGTGGAACTTGTTTCTAATAATTCTGTTCAGCTGACATCTTTAGTAGGTGCTTTACAAGCTCGTAACTTGAAATTATCTCAATTTGTTGTTGGATCTCAAGTTGTTCAACTGCCTAAATTAGAAGAAATTCAAACTCCTTTACATATGATTGCCGCGACAATACGTCAAAATGAAGAAAAAGAACAAGAACGTGAAGGCAAAGATCAGAAACAACAGGATCAAGAACAGCATCCTTATAAAGTTGAGGAAGCACGTTTATAAAGGTAATTTTTTATGGCAGTGGCTGCGGAACCTAGTGCAAGCTGGATAAAACATCGTAATGATTTTCTCTGCTCTTTAGGGGCTCCGGAAGAACGAGTTTCTATTCCTCGATTTCCTAAAGAAGAATGTCAACAAAAGTTAAAAGAAAAATTTCGATTAGAAGATGTCGAGGTTTCTGTAGGCTTTCGCGGTCCGTTAACTGCAGCTCAAGCAACCTCTGAATTTGGTGTGCATTTATTAGTGCAACCTATGTTGGCTCAACCTTGGAAACAAGGAGAATTCTTCTTTCTCACTTCCGAAGAAGATCTTCAAAAGCTCATGGTTGCAGTTTTTAATGACACCAGCCTAGCTTCTTATTTCTACGAAAAAGATAGACTACTAGGTTTTCATTACTATTTTGTCGCAGAAATTTGTAAGCTTTTTGAAGAATTAGAATGGGTTCCATCTTTGTCGATAAAAGTTGCTGAAGATGCTGCTTTCTCTGCTAAAAACCTGCCAGAGATAATGCAAGTTGTCGAGGTCTCTTGTCGTCTTGATGGAAATTCTTTTCGTTTTCGATTATTACTTCCAGAAGCAACTTTCCAAAGTTGTCAAGAATTTTTCTCCGGATTAAATCAAGAATTCGATATTAAGAATATAGATCTGACTCGACTACTTTCTCTTTGTGTAGAGGTTGGTTATTGTCAGCTCAATCAAGAAGAATGGGAGCAAGTTGTAATAGGATCATTTATTACGTTAGATAGTTGTTTGTATGATCCAGAAACAGAAGAAAGTGGAGCTATGCTCTCTATTCAAAAACAACAGTTTTTCGGTGGACGTTTTTTAGATGCCAAATCTGGTGACTTTAAAATCACAAGTTATCCTAGCTTAAATCCTGAAGAAACTCCGCTTTCCGAAGATCAAAACGTTTCAGCAGCGCCTTTTCCAGGAAACTGTAAGCTTGTCGTTGAAGTTGCTAGATATCAATTAGCTATTGATGAATTTTTAAAACTTGCTCCAGGAAGTATTCTGAATTTAGGGGTACATCCTGTTCGCGGTGTGAATATAATTCTTAATGGAGAAAAAGTTGGTCGAGGAGAAATTATTTCTTTAGGAGATGTATTAGGAATTCGTGTCCTAGAGGTATAAGATCTTGGTTATGGATTGTCGAACCGACTTCTCTTCAGAGATTTTGACAATAGGAGGCTATCCTATTAAAAAAATCTTAAGTCAGAAAGTAGGGAGTTTAGTATATCAGGGAGAACATCCTGAATATTCTTTACCAGTTGCGATAAAAGTTCTTTCTCCACCTTTTGTTTTTGACTCTCGTCATGTTCAAGGATTTTTAAAAGAAGCTCAAATTATTCGTCAGGCCTCACATTCAAATATCGTTAAATTTTATAACTACGGTAAATGGAAAAATAGTCTGTATATGGTTATGGAATATGTCGAAGGGTTTTCCTTAAGACATTGTATTTTATCACAGTTTATAGCTTTGCCTAGAGCTATCAATATACTTCTAGCAATTGTCGAAGCGGTACAATATCTCCATAGCCAAGGTATATTTCATAAAGATATTAAACCTGAAAATATCTTAGTGACTTTGCAAGGACAGATAAAACTCATAGATTTCAGCTTGTCCGCTTGGGAATCAGAGACAGCATCAGTTCATCCTGCAGTATTAGGAACTCCTTATTATATGAGTCCTGAACAGCGTCAGGGAGAACCTTTCTCTTCATCTTCTGACATTTACTCTTTGGGAGTACTAGCTTACGAGTTAATTTTAGGCAATCTGTCTTTTGGGAAAATTCATCTAGCGTTGATTCCAGAGAGAATTGGAAAAATTCTTGCCAAAGCTTTACAACCATCTTCAAAAGATCGATATCGTTCTGTTGAAGAGTTTCTACAATGCTTACAAGAGTATTATGTTTCTGGAGATATGACTAAAGATCTTCATAAAAAAGATCACTTGATAACTTCTTGTGATCAGTTACAAGAACAGAGTGTTTGGCTTGCTCCTAAAGAGTTAAGTTTCCCTTCGTTTGTGTCTGGAACTTTATACCGGATAGGATATTCCTTACATCCTTATGCTCACTACGATACATTTTTTTCTAAAGATATTCTAAATATATGGCTAGTTTATAGCCTTTCGATTAACGCAACTTTAGCTTTATCTGCTATAAAGAGTTTAGTCTCTCAGCAAAATCCTCAGTTGTCGTCGCTAGAAAAAGTTCGAGAGATAAATGAACAATTAAATAAAATGAATACTCCTGTAGGTGATCTCGGCATTTCTTTAATGTACCTAACAATTCTTAAAGAAACGAATGAACTTTCTTGGATTTCTTGTGGAAAAACTATTTTCTGGTTAAGACAGCAAGGAAGGGCTTTTCAAGATTTTGAAACTTTTTCTCCAGGGCTAGGGAAAATTAATTCTTTACAAATTCAAGAAAGCAAGGTTGCATGGGAAATAGGCGATGAAGCAGTAATATGTACTTTACAGGCAGAAGAATTTAGCTCTTCTTTAAAAGCATTATCATTCGTAGAGTTGAAAGATAGAAGACAAACCGCTATATTCTGCCCTATAGAGCAAGTGCGCTACGGGACTTCAGGAAATGTCAACGAAAGCTCTTCTCCTTCAACGCTCATTAGCTTAAAAAGAATCCGGTGAAAATTGTGATATCGAACATTGGAAGAAAGATTTTTCAGATTGTCAGTAGAAAAAAAAGGAAGATCGGAGTTTTCAGTGCTTTACTTTTTTTAGACTTGACCCTGCTTAGTGTGAATTCTCAGACGTTATCAGGAGCTTTAGAAGAAACCCCTTCTAAAGTGAGAGAGATTCATAATGAAAAGCTTCTTTCCGCATGTCCTAAAAATACAGTAAAAGCTTCCTCTAAAAAATCTATTAATACTCGAATAGAAAAGAATTCTGTAGCTGTCAAGCCGACAGCTTCTGCGTATCAGGTGAAAAACACCAAAAAAGCTGTTAATGCTCCAGCGACTAACTCTATTAGACCTTCTTTTAATAATATTAAAGGGAGAGAACGAAAATTTTCTTTGGAGGAAAACTTATCAACTTCGTCTTCTATGAAAAGGAGTACGCGTTTATTACCTCGAGAAGAAACTCAAAATGTTCTTGAACTTTCTGAAGAAGACCAAAAAGAAAGACAAGTTTGGGAAGAAAAACAAAATTATGCTCGTAAAGCTGTAAATTTAAGCGTTAAAAAGCAATTGGGAGAAAGCCAAAAGATTCATAGCAAAGACTCTCAATTCCATGTAGAAACAGAGATTTCCGATGTTATAGACAAAGCTGCGACGACTCATCAAAAAGAAGAAGGTAATGAGAAAGAAGCTCAGGTTATAGAGACTTTAAAGAAAAGAGAACTTACTTGCGAAGATTTAAGGGATAACGGTTATACCGTAAACTTTGAAGATATTTCTGTCCTTGAGTTACTTCAATTTGTTAGTAAGATTTCAGGAACTAATTTTGTTTTTGATAGCAATGATTTGTTGTTTAATGTAACGATTGTCTCTCATGATCCCACTTCTGTTGAAGATTTATCGACTATTCTTCTTCAAGTTTTGAAAATGCACGATCTGAAAGTTGTCGAACAAGGGAATAATGTCCTTATCTATCGCAACCCACATCTTTCAAAACTTTCTACTGTAGTGACTGATGGGACAACCAAGGATACTTGTGAAGCTGTCGTTGTAACTCGGGTATTTCGTTTATATAGCGTTAGCCCTTCTTCTGCTGTTGCTATTGTTAAACCTCTTCTTTCCCATGATGCTATTGTAAGCGCATCAGACTCGACTCGTCATGTTATTGTTTCAGATATTGCTGGAAACGTAGAGAAAGTTGGAGAGCTATTGAGTGCTTTGGATGGCCCTGGGACTTCTATAGATATGTCGGAATATGAAGTTCAGTATGCGAATCCTTCAGCACTTGTAAGTTATTGCCAGGATGTCTTGGGAACTTTAGCAGAAGAAGAAACTTTTCAAATATTTGTTCAACCAGGAACAAATAAAATTTTTATCGTATCTTCTCCTCGGCTTACAGGAAAAGCTGTTCAGCTTTTGAAATCCTTAGATGTCCCTGAAATGGCGCACACGCTTGATGATGTTTCCAGTCCATCTTTAGCTTTGGGATCTTCTGGTGCTGCAAGTCCTAAGCGTCTTCGATTTTTCATGTATAAGTTAAAATATCAAAATGGTGCTGCAATTGCTCAAGCTATTCAAGATATTGGATATAACTTATATATCACAACCGCAATGGATGAGGATTTTGTTAACACTTTAAACAGTATACAGTGGTTAGATGTTAATAACTCTATAGTCGTTGTCGGAAATCAAGGAAATGTAGATAGAGTTGTTAGTTTACTCAACGGCTTAGATTTACCTCCAAAACAGGTGTACATTGAAGTTTTAATCTTAGATACAAGTTTAGAAAAATCTTGGGATTTTGGAGTTCAATGGGTTGCTTTAGGAGATGAACAAAGTAAAGTTGCTTACGCCTCAGGGTTATTGAGTAACTCTGCAATAGCGGCTCCTTCAAGAGCTGCAATACCCCCAAGTTTACCTACTGCAGGCTCGATTCCTTTGCCAACTCCAAGTCAGTTGACGGGATTTTCTGATATGATGTCTTCATCTTCAGCTTTTGGATTGGGGATCATTGGTAATGTACTTAGCCATAAAGGAAAATCTTTTTTAACCCTTGGAGGGTTGTTAAGTGCTTTAGATCAGGATGGCGATACTGTCATAGTTCTCAATCCCAGAATCATGACGCAAGACACTCAACAGGCTTCTTTCTTTGTAGGACAGAATATCCCGTATCAAACAACTAGCACTGTTATTCAAGAAACTGGATCTGTAACTCAAAATATCGAATACGAAGATATCGGAGTAAATCTTGTAGTTACTTCTACGGTAGCTCCTAATAACGTAGTCACTTTACAAATAGAACAGACGATTTCAGAACTTCATTCCGCTCAAGGTACATTAACTCCTGTAACGGATAAAACATATGCAGCTACGAGAGTACAAGTCCCTGATGGCTGTTTCTTAGTAATGAGTGGACATATTCGGGATAAAACTACAAAAATTGTTTCCGGAGTCCCTCTGCTTAATTCGATACCTTTAATTCGAGGTTTATTTAGCCGTACTATAGATCAAAGGCAAAAACGTAACATTATGATGTTCATCAAGCCTAAGGTTATCAGTAGCTTTGAAGAAGGATCAGCAGTTACTAATAAAGAAGGTTATAGATACAATTGGGAAGCAGATGTTGGTTCTATGCAAGTAGCCCCTCGGCATGCTCCAGAATGTCAACGCCCTCCACAATTACGGGCTGAAAGTGATTTTAAAATACTAGAAATGGAAGCCGAATGATGTTATAAAGAGATACACTTCTAACTCTGTTGCATTCGGAGGGAAAGCCAAGAAGAGAGGAGTCGGCCGTATGACTTTTTCGTTTTCTTGGCTTTTTTATTTTTTGGCTTGCAAAATGCCTAAATAGCTCAGTTGGTAGAGCAACACATTCGTAACGTGTAGGTCGTCGGTTCGATCCCGGCTTTGGGCAAAAATTTCTTTATCAGAGATCTAAAAGCCTTCTGGAATAAGATCAGCAGCAAGCATTTTAAGCAAGTTTGCTCGTAGTTGTGTAATTGTTTCTTTTTTTAGATCTCGAGATTCTTCAGGTTGTTGTAAGGCTAAATGTGCTCTACGAACCTGCCAAAATAATAAATTCCCTATAGAATGATTTTTAGGATTTCTAATCCATCCTAGTTCTATTCCCAGTTGTAACCAACTTAATGCATCTAATGTTTCCTTTAGTTCCAAGTGATAAGAGTGTGTAAGAAGACCTAAAGAACGAAGTATATGATTTTTCAATTCTCCAGAAGACTCTTCAGAATAACATTTTTTTGCTGAAGATTCGGCAACTGAAATTTTGGAAGCCCAAATTCTTAGAGAAGATATGATTTGTTCTTCTGTAAGTCCTAAAGAGCATCTATTGGACAAAACTATTACATTTCCAGAAAGATCTGTAGTCGAGGGTAATAAAGCTGAACTTACAATTTCTGCATCTTCATTTAGTATATTGGCTAGCCCCTTAGAGTATACAAGAGCCGGAGTATGTAGAAAACAATGGCCCTTTAATGCTGTACCACAGTGTTTTGGATTCGTTGTGAGAAATCCAAATTCTGAAGAAAATGCAAAGGATAACTTGTTATGCAAGTAATTATCCAGTTGTATGAGTTTGTCTAAGGCTTTTTCAGGTTCTGAATCAAAATCAATAATATGTAGAATCAAATGATCTTGGAAGTTTATGGCGATCAGAATATCTCCTGTCCGATTTACAATTAAGGCTTCTCCACCAGGATTTCCAATGAGATCATAAGGAAAGACAAAATGTTCTAGCAAAAGCTCTTTTTGCCATAAAAGAGAGTCTTTAAGAGAGAGAATAAAGAATTCATCTAAGCTCATGCTATCATTGAAATAAGACGTAATGAGCTGCAAAAGTTCTAGTTTTTTTTCTTTAGATAAGCAGGGAAGAAATTTCATAACAGAGAGATTTCTAGACAAAGAAAATGTTGTTATCGGCCAGATTTTATTTCCTTGTAGAGATTTTTTCTTATCCACAAAGCTTTGAAATAAATCACTAGGAATTGTCATGGGTATCTTGATCTTGCGTTTTTAAATTGTTAATTTGATCTCGAATTATTGCTGCTTGTTCGTAATCTTCTCGTTTTAATGTGTCTTGAAGAGCTTCGTTAAGAGCTATCAACTTCAATAGAGGATTAGCACTATTGATTTTTCCTGGAGAGCGGCCTATATGTAAAAATCCTCGATTTTTTTCTAAAGAAAATGAAGAAGAAATGGCTTTGTTTTGATTCAGTTTCGTAAGGAGTTGGCTTTTAAAATTCGTATAACATTGATGACAGCCTAGCAACTGATCTCCATCTTGGCGAAAACTCCATGTTGTCTTACAGTTTCCGCATTCTAAGGTGACGGAATCCCTTTGAGGACATAAGAGAGTATTTTCATGTCTGTAGTAATAACTTGGGTAGGGACAGCTTGAGCAGACATAGGAACGCAGTACTTTTTCTGTATTTATTTCTGTGTAGCAGACAGTCGCCTGTTGTTGACACTGATAGCAACGTGCTGTTGGGGGAATTGTCATGAGAATCTCCTTAAAGCCTAGCTTTCTCTATCCATAACAAAAACAAAGAAAGTAGAAAAAGACTTTTATAGAAATAAAAAGGAGATTGCCTAATCAAGAATAACTAATTGGGTCTTGAAGGATTTGAACCTTCGACCCCCTCATTAAAAGTGAGGTGCTCTAACCGCTGAGCTAAAGACCCATAAATATCTTGTTAGATTTATATACTTTGACCCCAAGGGGATTCGAACCCCTGTTACCGGAATGAAAATCCGATGTCCTGGGCCAGGCTAGACGATGGGGCCAAGACGATACAATTTTACAGGTTTTCTCTCTTTAGAGCAATCTTTTCTCTTTGTAAGATTTCTAAAACTATAGAGAGAAAAGTTCTCAAAAAGAAAAACTTTATAACGAAGCAATATCTGTTTCTTTTTGCTTTGTAAGCTCGTCTATTTGCTTACAAAACTTATCAGTAAGATCTTGGATTTTTTTCTCTTTATTTTTCACAACATCTTCTGTTAGGTCTGAGTCTTTTTTTAGCTTATCGTTAGTTTCTCTACGAATGTTACGAATTTGAATTTTTGCTTCTTCACATTTACGTCGTAACTGTTTAATCATATCCTGCCTCAGCTCTGCAGTTGGCTCAGGAACACGAATACGAATAATAGAACCCTCAACTTCTGGTTGAAGATTTAAATTTGCTGCAATCACTCCTTTAGCAATTGCTGAAGTGTTGTTTGCATCGTAGGGAGATATAACGAGTTGACGAGTATCTGCAACAGATATCGATGCAATATCTGATAGTCGCATTGACATTCCATAAACATCTACAGTTACAGTTTCTATTAGAGCTGGATGAGCTTTTCCTGTTCTAAAAGTTTTAACTTCTTTTTGAAAAAATTCAAAAGAAGCCAACATTTTTTTTTCTGTATCACGTAGTATGGGCATGATCTACCTCTTCGCCGATTAAAGTCCCAATTGTTGGATCAAAAACAGATTTTTCTAAAGAGTGTTGAACAAAGCTAAATACACGAATAGGAATATGGGAATCCATACAAAGAGAGATAGCGGAAGCGTCCATGACTCCTAGTTGTTGAGAAAGGCAATCTTTATAAGATATAAAATCATACTTTACAGCGTCTAGAAAAACACGAGGATCTTTGTTGTAGACACCATCTACGTGCATGGTAGCTTTGATGAGGATATCAGCTTTAAGTTCACAAGCTCGTAAAGCTGCCCCAGTATCCGTCGTTAGATAAGGAGAGCCGGCTCCTGTTGTACAGATAAGAACTTTTCCTTGATTTAAAGCTTCTACAGATTTTTGTGGCGTATAAAGTTCTGCAAGCTGAGGACAGGAAAGAGTTGATGTTAGTAGGCAAGGGATATCATCAGCTTTAAGAGCATCTGTAACGGCCATCCCATTAATTAATGTGGCAAGCATTCCCATTTGATCTGCAGATACACGATTGATTTGCAATTCTTTTTGTTCTGCAAGACCTCGTAAAATATTTCCTCCACCGATAACAAGTGCAATTTCAATATCACAATTACGCACGGCTCGAATCTCTGATACGAGTCTAGACAAACGCATTTCATCTATTCTAGTACCAACATCTTTAGATAAAGCTTCTCCAGAAATCTTAAATAAGACGCGTTTAATTTGCTTAGGCATGGATCTACTAAGCTCCTATTTTCCATAAAATAAATTGCTTTACTTCAACAGGGGCCCCTTGGCTTTTTGAAAAACTTTCAATTAAACTTTGAATTGTCAAATCTGGATTTTTAATAAAAGGCTGATCTAATAAGCAGACTTCCTTGAAAAATGTACTGAGTTTTCCGGAAATGATTTTATCGATAACTGTTTGGGGTTTTCCTTGTGCTTGAGAAGATATAACTTCTGTTTCTCTCATAATAATGTCTTCTGGGACATCTTTTTTACTTATGAATTGGGGCCGCTCAGCGACTACATGCATGGCAATATCTTTTGCTAGAGTTTCCCCTTCAGGTGATCCAGAAAGAATAGCTATTGAGATAGTTTTTCCGTTGCCATGAGAATAGATACCAACACTATCTGTTGATGCTGTGGGAAGATAAGACACTCGGTTAATACGGATATTTTCACCAACGGTTTGCATTGTGATGGCCCGCAACTCATCAATAGAAAGAGAAGGGTCTTGAGAGGATGGTAATTGAGTCAGAGCTTCAACGTTGTCCACTTTGTGATTTAAGACATCTTCAACAAGTCCTTCTACAAAATTTCGAAACACGGCGTTATTTGCTACGAAGTCTGTTTCAACATTAACTTCTACAATAGCGGCTCCTCTAGAATCTGCTTTTGCAGAAATGATACCTTCTTTTGTTTCTCGATGTTCCTTTTTGCCAGCAGAAGCTAAACCTAGTTTTCGTAGAAATACAATAGCTTCTTCAAGATTTCCTTCACTAGCTTCTAAGGCTTCTTTACATTTGGTTAACCCGACACCAGTGCGTTGTCTTAAAGTTTTCAAGGTGTCCATAGAAAAATCTTTCATTAGTTCGTCTCATCAAATTTTTTTGCTAACAAATCTTCATGTCGATCTGCATCAGTTTTTTCTTCTTCATCAGGTGATTCTTCTTCTGATAATAGAAGATTACTTTCTAAAGATTTAATTGGAGAAACGATTTCTAGACCGAGTTTTCGCTTTGTTTGAATAATATTTTCTTTAATAACATTGATGATTAAACGAATGCTTTTTAAAGAGTCATCATTACAAGGAATAACATGATTGATAGGTGTTGGATCACAGTTAGTATCTACTAGAGCTAGTACAGGAATTCCTAATTTCTTAGCTTCAGCAACAGCAATCTTTTCGTAGCTAGGATCTACAACTACCAGGAGACCTGGCAGTTTTTTCATGAAACGAATGCCCTCTAGGTTTTTCAAAAGTTTTTGATGTCTTTTGGCAAGAAGGGCCATTTCTTTTTTAGTAAGATGGAATTGATTCCGAGCTAAATTTTTTTCGATTTTATCTAAAGTTTTGATGGAATTGCGAATTGTTGCCATGTTAGTTAGCATTCCACCTAGCCAGCGTTCTGCAACAAAAAATTCTCCTGCTTCAATTGCTGCTTCTCTAATGACACACTTTGCTTGTTTTTTTGTCCCAACAAAAAGGATGGTTTTATTTTCTTCAATAACGCGACATACATGAGGAACGGCGCACCGTAATTGTTGTAAAGTCTTTGCTAAATTAATGATATATAATCCATTTTTCTCTTCGAAGATGTAAAGTTTCATTTTAGGATTCCATCTTCGTGTTTGGTGCCCAAAATGAGCGCCAGCCTTTATAAGGTCTTTTATGGAAAGATTGTAGAGCTGAGAGTCCAAGCTTTGTACCTCTATTTCAGATTAGAATATATTAACAATGGCATCCTAGCTTTGAGCTAAGATTTCAGTCTTGGTTGGTGGTTTTAGAAAGCGCCCGATCAGAATCGAACTGACACCGGTAGCTTGGAAGGCTACAGCTCTACCATTGAGCTACGGGCGCAAAACCAAATGTAACAAAGATGGTAATGTAGTAAAGCTTTTAACGCAAGATGGTAATCTTTATAAAAGAGGAGTTTTTTTGATTAATAAATAATTTATTTGAGAATGAGAAGATGGATGAAAGAAATAAAAAATAAAAAACCCAGAAGCCTTAGCTTCCGGGTTAGAAACCAGAACTACGAGAGTCCTAGTAGCAACAAAAAGTTAAGATTGCCTAAGCAAACCTTAGAATCTGCATTGAGCAGAAATGTGAGCAGCTCTTTCATTGATCAAGCGAGCTTCACCATTGATTGCCCATTTATCAGCATCGATTAGAGTTGCTCCAATAGCGATACCACAAGCTTTTCTAGATTTCATTTTGTTAATCTGAACAGAAACAATTTGTAGGAAATCTCCATACTTGTTGGTGCTGTCAAGAGCTGTAGCTTCCCCTAATAATGTTGGGTTCCATGTTGTCAAGTTCATGACTGGTGTAGCTAGTTTTGGCTGAGCAATTTGGATCGTATCAGCATCAAAAGAGGCTCTTGACCACTGAACACCAATATAAGGAACGAGCATATTGAGTCTATAAGACAATGCTGCTCCGACCTGCCATTCGTGATAATCTAGTGTTGCATTTTTTAAATCTGTTGCAGCTTTTGTTCCTGCGTTTTGAGGGAGGGGAAGAGAAACTCCTTTATAACCCTGTGGTCTATGTATAGTGAACCGAGCAGCGTTAGATAGAACGTTCAATTCTTGAATACGAGGTTTGGACTGAGCGTATTGGAATTCTGCTCCCAATGTAGCACAACCACATTCCCATAAAGCTCCTCGAGCTCCAACGCTCCAAGAGAAAGTTGTATCTGTATATAATTCTACTATACCATTAGTGATCGTTACGTTAGGCAACTCTGTAGCACCTATAGTTCCTCCAGCAACACCAATTAAGCCAATCATATTAAAAGATTCAGAATTTCCTTTAATGTAGCCAGATGTTGCTCCTAAAGTACAGAAAACATCAAAACGGTCCCAGATGTTTAGAGCTATATAACCAGCATTTGTGAATAATTCTGCATCGTGTAAATGCTTGTTGTAAGCAGGGTTAGGTCTTTCTGTTGATGTGGTAAAATTGGATTCAGTATTTCCTGTTGGCGCTGCTCCCATTGAAAATGTTTTTGCAACATCTGTTTTGAGAACTCGATCGAAAACATAATCTCCATAAAATCCTGTACGTAGACTGATCGCATCACACCAAGTTGCACAAGGATCGCATGGATCTCCCGTTACACCTTCCCATATAGTGCCGTCAATTAATAAACTTGGTTCTGCTGGGTTCCCTACAGGCAAGGCATGTAAGGAGGCGCTACCAGCTACAAATACGGCGGATAACAACGCCGACTTTAAGAGTTTTTTCATACTCACCTCTAAAGATTATGCTTAATATCTTTTCTTTTTGTGCTCGCTATATTTTCTTGTTTTCTGGCGGCACCCACGTCCAAGTTAAAGCCAGACAAGATATCCTGTTAGGCAACTAATGACTTTTAGGAGAGTCTTGCAAGTGAAAACAGCCTTAAGCATGAACATACAGCTCATTAATCGAAAACATAACAAACTTTTCTTATTATAGTAAAGACGATAAGAGAAAAGAGTGTTTTCAGACATCATTTTCGGACAAGAATTTCTAAGAATAGCTATTTAAGAATACGCAATTTTTTGTACACGATTTTTATATATACCTTGGCCTAAGTTAGAAATCACTTTAAGGAGTCTTTTTTAGAAGGTTTCTTCTTATTAGATTTTTTAGTGTTTTTATTTTTATTTGAAATCGTTTTGTCGATAGCAAATGTGTTCACATATTTCAATTTTCTTTCAGAATTTAATTTATAAAAGCTTCCTATTAGATCTCTAAAGTTTTAGTAAGGCGAAGAGGCTTATCTTGCCAGACAAAAATTTAGTTCATAATATCGGTTTTATGAAATCGCTAAAAAAGAGTTCTAAACGCCTTACAGTTTCTGAAAAGACGAATAAACTTTTGTCTGGAATTATCGTAGCTTTGGCTGTTATCGTGCTGCGTT
This sequence comes from Chlamydia sp. 17-3921, assembly GCF_902705545.1. Lineage (GTDB taxonomy): Bacteria > Chlamydiota > Chlamydiia > Chlamydiales > Chlamydiaceae > Chlamydia. The sequence goes on from NZ_CACSHH010000006.1 coordinate 32,351, forward strand.
TATGGCATCTTGCTGTAATAGAGCATGATCAGAAACTAGAAGAGGCTTTCAAACCTCAAAAAAGGGTAATTCCTGAATATGTTGAAAGAGCTACGATTTGTGATCGCTTTGGGAAAATCTTAGCAACTAATCAACTGCAGTATGATGTCAGTATTGCCTATAGTGCGATTCGGGAGATACCTTCTCGTGCTTGGCGAGAGAATAGTCAAGGAATTAAAGAGCTAATCCCCGTTCGCAAATACTATATTCGGCGTTTAGCAGAACTTCTTTCCCGGGAATTACATCTAGATCAAGATTTTATTGAAGATGTTATTCACTCAAAAGCTTCTGTTTTGGGTGTTGTGCCCTATCTTTTACAATCAAATATTTCTGAGCAGGTATATTTAAAACTTAAGATGATAGCAAAAGATTGGCCAGGTCTACATGTTGATTCTGTTGTGCGTCGTTACTATCCTCAAGGGAAAATTGCTGCAGATGTTATTGGTTATGTTGGGCCGATTAATACAGGGGAATACAAAAGAATCACCCAGGAACTGAGTAAGTTACGCGAGTGTATACGTGCTTATGAAGAAGGGGAGAATCCTAATTTTCCAGAGGGTTTAGCTAGTATCGATCAAGTTCGAGCTTTACTCGAGTCTTTGGAAAACAGAGCGTATAGTTTGAATGCTTTAGTCGGAAAGTCTGGAATAGAAGCTCTTTATGATAGTCAGTTACGGGGAAAAATAGGAAAAAGTACTGTTTTAGTAGATCGAAGAGGCAACTTTATTCAAGACGTAGAAGAGGCTGTTCCTGTAGTTCCAGGAACAAGACTCCAGCTTTCTTTATCGGCTGATTTGCAGGCATTTGCAGAAAAATTACTTTTAGAGCATGAGCAGGCAGAATCTTTTCGTAGTGTGAATTCTATGAAAAAGAGGGAGTTATTACCACCTCTATTTCCTTGGATAAAAGGTGGAGCTATTATAGCTCTTAATCCTAATAATGGAGAGATTTTAGCAATGGCTTCCTCTCCTCGTTATTGTAATAATGACTTTGTAAAAATGCGAGTAGCAGAGGATCCTATAGCAACTCGTTCTGAAATTTATCGCTGGCTTGAAGGAAAAGAACATATTGCTGAGCTCTATGATAGAAAAACTTCTCTGCGGAGAGAACGGAAAGATTTTTCAAGTGGAGAAAATTTTGATGAACAGCTATCTCTAACTTTTGAGAATTATCTAGATTTACTGTTTCCAAATAATTCTGTCGTGAAGCTTCTTCTAAAGAAGCAGGATACTATAGGTTCAGCTATAAGAATCCAAAATCGAGTTAACGATTTATTAACACTATTTTGCTATGACAAAAGAAAATGTTCTTGTTCTGCGATTTTTGATGTCGTTTTCCCTAGAGAAGAGGGTCATATTCTCACCAAAAAAATTACTTCTGTAAGCCAGCAAGAGTGGCTAGCACAGTGTTTGAAACAGCACTTTGCTAGTATAGAAAAAGTAAAAAAAGATCTTTTAGAAGCTTTTGAAAAGCTCCCTGCAAATTATGATAAGATCTTGTATGTAGATCTTTTACGCTTGGTTATAGATCCAACAAAAGTTAGTCCGAATTTGTTTTTAAAAATTCATAACTTATCCTTACTAGAGTTCGCTGAACTTCAGGGACGCTATATAGCTTTGCGTGAAGCTTTTTCAAAAATTATAGAAGAAATTTTTACAGAAACTGAGTTTAAAACTTGGAGACACGAGCATTTTGCACAGTTTCTCGCAAATAAGCGTAAGGAAGAAGAGATTAAAAAACAGCGATTTCCAACGCCTTATGTAGATTATTTAGAAAAAGAAAGAAAGAAGCAGTATTGGGCTTTTCGAAAACAATATTTAGACTCGTTTCTTGCATACTTAATTTCTGGAGATCCCTTTAAAAAAGAATTTTTAAATCCTTATTACAATACTCTTTCTTTATGGCGAGAAGAGTTAAGTCGAGGAGCACATAAAGCATTACCTTGGTATGAGCATTATCTGTTTTTGGCAGAACATCTTACCCCTTTATCTAAAGAGCTACAGTTGTTATTTAATGCTTTTCGAGGATTTGATGATTTGCAACGACATTTGTTAGGCGAGTATCCTTTGACTATTGTTAAAAACTCACCGCAAAAAGAACAAGATTTGGCAGCTGCATTTTATCCTACTTATGGTTATGGGTATTTGCGGTCTCATTCTTTTGGTCAGGCTGCAACTTTAGGATCTATCTTCAAGTTGGTTTCTGCATATTCTGTTTTATCTCAACGATTTTTAAATATGCCTGGAGAGGAATTAACAAAATTTTTCGTGCTTATAGATAAAAATTCTTTTGGATACACAGCTTCTAAGCCTCATGTGGGTTTTTTTAAAGATGGCTCACCTATTCCTATCTTTTTCCGTGGAGGTAGTTTACCTGGAAATGATTTTTCAGGACGTGGATACATTGATATGATCTCTGCTTTGGAAATGTCTAGTAATACTTATTTTTCTTTGCTTGTAGGTGAGTATCTTTCAGATCCAGAGGATTTGTATGATGCTGCAGTCTTGTTTGGATTTGGAGAAAAAACTGGAATAGGTTTGCCTGGAGAATATGCAGGAAAACTTCCTAAAGATATTTCCTACAATAGATCTGGGTTATACGCAACTGCAATAGGGCAACATACGTTAGTCGTAACTCCTTTACAAGTTGCCACTATGTTGGCAGCTTTTGTGAATGGGGGGACATTGTATGTTCCTAGTTTATTACTCAGAGAAGGAAACTTACCTGTTGGTCTTTCCCCTATAAAAAAACATCAAATTTTCATGCCAGAGCCCGTCGTAAAAGTCTTAAAGCAAGGGATGCATCAAGTGATTTGGGGTAATTTTGGTACAGCTCGTGCTATACGAGAACAGTTTTCCCCTGATATTTTATCTCGTATAATTGGGAAAACCAGTACAGCAGAGTCTATAATGCGCGTAGGATTAGATCGAGAATACGGCACAATGAAAATGAAAGATGTGTGGTTTGCTGCTGTGAGTTTTACTGATCGAGAATTATCACAACCGGAGTTGGTTGTCGTTGTTTATTTACGTTTAGGAGAATTTGGAAGAGATGCTGCTCCGATTGCTGTGAGAATGATAGAAATGTGGGAAAAAATACAGAGAGGTGCAATTTTTCTTAATTGAATTACTTTTGGCACGATTTTTGCTCTTAGAAAGGTGAGTCAATGAATCGTATGCCAGGAGAAAATTCGTGGAAGAAGCTGCAAAACATCTAGCGAAAGAATTTCTTTGTTCAGGAATAAATTTTTTTTTGAGTGGAGAATATGATCATGCTGAAAAAAGATTAAAAGAAACGTTAGAGCTCGATCCTTCTGCAGCATTGGCTTATTGCTATCTAGGAATAATAGCTTTAGAGTCTGGACGAGTTCATGAAGCATTATCTTGGTGTGCAAGAGGTTTAGAAACAGAGCCAGGAGACAGCTATTTGCGTTATTGTTATGGTGCTGCTTTAGATCGAGATAATCGTTGTGAAGAAGCTATCGAACAATATCGCGCTTATGTTGCTTTACATCCAGATGATGTAGAGTGTTGGTTTAGTTTGGGAGGTGTATACCATCGTCTTAAACAATTTCAAGAGGCTATTAGCTGCTTTAACACGGTTCTTGAATTAGATCCTTGGAATCCTCAAAGTTTATATAACAAAGCTGTAGTCCTTTCTGATATGGCTGAAGAATCAGAAGCAATGAAAGTTTTAGAGTCTACAGTAAGTAAAAATCCTCTTTATTGGAAAGCATGGGTAAAGCTGGGATTTTTACTTTCTAAAAATAAAAAATGGAATAAAGCAACAGAAGCTTATGAGCGGGTAGTGCAACTTCGTCCTGATTTAGCAGATGGGCATTATAATTTAGGTTTGTGTTACCTCACCTTGGACAAAACGAGACTAGCTTTAAAAGCTTTTCATGAAGCTTTGTTTTTAAATGAGGAAGATGCTGACGCTCATTTTTATGTAGGACTTGCTTATATGGATTTAAAGCAGTCTTCACAAGCACATGAGGCTTTTCATCGTGCATTATCTATTAATTTAGAACATGAGCGTTCGCATTATTTATTAGGTTATTTGTATCATATGCAAGGCCAAGGAGAAAAAGCTATTAGAGAACATAAATTCTTAGTAGAGAAAGAGTCTATTTTTGCTGCTCTTTTAGAAAAGGCGATAGCTTCGGATCCTTCTTCTTTAGAGCTGTCTCGTAAACTGGATACAATCCCTTAGTAAGGATTTTACTATTTTGTGTTGCGATGAGTGCGAAAAATATATTCAATATAAAAAAAAGAAGACAAAAAATACTTTTTTGTATTAGATTTGACGAGTGTTAAAAAGTTTTTACACTTTTTCTTCACAAAAGTGTGATCTCTAAAGGAAGAGGGGAAAAATTTCCCCTCTTCCTTTCCCATGGGCTTGATGAATAGAACAAAAGTTCTCTTTTCAAGCCTTCTTTATTATTCGGAAAAAACGATTAATGTGTTACCTTTACCCAGTTTGCATATCTTGAAGATGAAAAACGGAAGAGCCATGGATCAAGTACTAGATGCTTTTTTAGAGGAAAGAAAAGAATATCCCTATGGTTTTGTTACTCCTATAGAATCTGATGGTTTAAAAGGGCTTTCAGAAGATACTATAGAGCAAATAGTGGCTCGGCGTAATGAGCCTTCTTTCATTTTAGATTTTCGTTTAAAAGCTTTTCGATATTGGCAAAGTTTGCAAAGCCCTACGTGGGCACGAGTACAAATGAAGCCCATTGATTATGATGATATTGCATATTTTTCTGCCCCCAAACAAAAAAATCCTATAGGAAAATTAGAAGAAGCGGATCCAGAAATTTTAGAAACTTTTAGAAAGCTTGGTTTACCTTTAGATGAGCAAAAGCGACTTTTAAATGTTCAAAATGTTGCTGTAGATCTCGTTTTTGACTCTGTTTCTTTAGGAACTACTTTTAAAGAGGCATTAGATAAAGCTGGGGTAATTTTTTGCTCTTTAAGCGAAGCTATACAAAAGTACCCCGATCTTATAAAAAAATATTTAGGAAGTGTTGTCTCTTATCGGGATAATTTCTTTGCCGCATTGAATGCGGCAGTGTTCAGTGATGGATCCTTTGTTTATGTTCCTAAGGGAGTTCGTTGTCCCATGGATATTTCAACATATTTTAGGATTAATAATAAAGAAGCGGGTCAGTTTGAGCGTACTTTGATCATCGTTGAGGATGGTGGTTATGTAAGTTATCTAGAAGGATGCACGGCTCCTGCCTTTTCTTCTCATCAGCTTCATGCTGCTGTTGTAGAACTAGTAGCAAAAAATCACTCGGTTATATGTTATTCTACGGTTCAAAATTGGTATACTGGAGATAAGAAAACAGGAGCAGGTGGTATTTACAACTTTGTAACAAAAAGAGGGTTGTGTGCAGGACGCCAATCTAAGATTTCTTGGTCTCAAGTTGAAGTCGGAGCCGCCATTACTTGGAAGTATCCTAGTTGTATCTTAAAGGGGGATGAGAGCGTCGGAGAGTTTTATTCTATAGCTCTTACGAATGGTAAGATGCAGGCGGATACGGGTACGAAAATGATTCATATTGGATCTAAAACTTCTTCTACTATTGTATCTAAAGGAATTTCTTCTGATTGTTCTCATAATACATTTAGAAGTTTAGTTTCTATGAGTGACAAAGCTGAGAAAAGCCGTAATTATACGCAATGTGATTCCATGCTTATAGGGAAATCTTGTGGAGCCTATACTGATCCCAAAATTGTAGTAGGGAACTCTTCTTCTTCTGTGGAGCATGAGGCCACCACATCAAAATTGCGAGAAGATCAGTTGTTATATTTGCGTAGTCGGGGATTAAGTACAGAAGAAGCTGTTAGTTTAGTTGTACATGGGTTTTGTAGAGAAATCATAGAGCAATTGCCCCTAGAATTTGCTCAAGAAGCGTCTAAGCTTTTGTTTGTTAAGTTAGAAAATAGCGTAGGTTAATACAATGTTACGTATAGAAAATCTGCATGTAAATTGTGATGATGTAAAAATTTTAGATGATCTAAATCTTCATATTAATTCTGGAGAGCTGCATGTAATTATGGGGCCTAATGGAGCAGGAAAATCAACTTTGGCAAAAGTTTTATCTGGAGACGAGAGTGTCTTTGTTTCTTCAGGGCGCGTCAGCTTATGTGATCAGGATGTGCTTACTATGACTCCAGAAGCTCGCGCACAAGCTGGTTTATTTATCGGATTTCAGCACCCCCCAGAAATTCCTGGTGTGAATAATAAGATGTTTTTACGAGATGCATATAATGCATGTCGTCGTTCTCTTCAGGTGGAAGAAATTTCAAAAGATGAGTTTGATGCTCTACTTTCTACTATTATAGATACATATGAATTCGATACTATCAATGATTTTTTAGATAGAAATGTAAATGAAGGTTTTTCAGGCGGAGAAAGAAAAAAAAATGAACTTTGCCAAATGTTAGTCTTAGAGCCAAAAATGGTTCTTCTTGATGAACTAGATTCAGGTTTAGATGTTGATGCTTTACGCTTAATTTGTAGAACTTTAGAGAGGTATCGTGATTTACATCCAGATGCTTCGATATGCATAGTTACACATAATCCACAACTGGGGAACCTTTTACAACCAAAGTTTGTTCATGTTCTTTTAGATGGTAGAATAGTGTTTTCTGGAGATGTCTCTTTGATGCATGATCTTGAAAGTAAAAGTTACCAAGAAGTCATAGGCTCAGTTCTCCGAGGATAATATGTTAGCTTTTGTAGAAAATTTTTCTTCGATAATTCCTGGTTCCTCTGTACATAAAGCTGTACAAGAGTGTTATGAATTGCATAGTCAAAACGAGTCTTTTAGAGAGATTTTTCGTAATTTTTCTTGGATAAAAGATCTTGCAGAAGCTCCAGAGAACTATGGGTATGCCCATGGAAGTTCTGAGATGATGAAGCAACAATTATTGCATAAGCACTCGCTAGCTTTTGAATGTGTCTTAATTAATGGAAAATTTGAGCCCTCCCTTTCTCAGTTACCAGAAGGTGTTTTTGCTTATCCTTTAGAAGAAGCTAGCTCTTCTTTTTCTACATTTATGAGACAATTTAATGTGGAAGAGCACCCTTTAGCATTTATAAATGCTGAAGGCTCCCTTCAAGGAGGAGTAGTTTTTTACATCCCTGAGGGAGAAATTATAGATGAACAAATTTTTATCCGTCATATTACATTTCCTTCGGCTGGAAAACAAAAAATTCTCTTTTTACCTAAAATTATTATCGTTTTAGGTTGTAAAGCTTGTGCTCGTATTCATGTTTCTCATCATGTAGAGTCAGATAATAGAACTCCAAGAGAAACCATAGTTAATGGTGTAACAGAGGTTTTTGTCTCAAAAAACGCCGAAATTATTCTATCCATGGCATCAGAGTATGCGAAAGAAGATCAATTTTGTTGGTCTCATATAGCGACTATTGAAGAACAAGGATCCTGTATGATCATGGAGAATTTGCTAAAAGATATTTCCGGTTCCGGTTTATTTAACAATACATTTTATATGGTAGGAGATCAGGCTCACTCAGAGTCTTTAGTAACAATTAAATCCCCGAAAAAGACGTGGGTAAAAAATCTTATGTATCATGATGCTATAGAGACAACTTCACGACAAAACATTAAGTCGATACTGTGTTCTGGTGAATTTTTCTTTGAGGGTAGTATATCAATAACCCCACAAGGAAAGCTATCCGATGCTTATCAAAAACATGATACTCTTTTGCTTAGTGATTCTGCAAAAGTTTCAACATTTCCTCGTTTAGAAATTCTAACAGATGATGTTAAAGCTTCTCATGGTGCAACTGTAGGTCCTTTGGATCCTAATCAGATATTTTATATGCGTTCTCGAGGAATGACTTTAGAAGAAGCTCAAGCTAAGCTTATTAAAGGATTTTTTGCTGCCCAACCTCCTGTGGATGCATTTCCTCAACTTTCTACTTTGTTTAATTTTTGAATAATTAGAAAAAACTAGATCTGGTTTTTATGCACGGAATAAAAAAGGATTTTCCTATATTTGCTTCTAAAGAGAAAGAAGGGGAACCTTTTATTTATTTAGATTCTGCAGCAACGACGCATAAACCTCAAAGTGTTATAGACTCTATTATAAATTTTTATAGTTCTTCTTACGCTACCGTAGGTCGAGCTGTTTACAGTTCTTCAAGGAAAACTTCTGAAGATTTTTCTCAAGTGCGAGAAATCGTTCGAGAATGGATAGGAGCTACTTGTGAAAATGAAATAGTTTTTACAGCAGGAACGACTGCAGGGTTAAATTTATTAGCTATTGCTGCGCATGATGTCTGGATTCCTCAAGGTGGAGTAGTTTTAGTTTCTGAATCCGAGCATCACGCTAATGTTTTGTCTTGGGAGATAGCTTGTCGTCGTCAAGGATCTATTGTTAAGAAAATAGCTGTTCTTGATTCAGGGCTAGTTGATCTGGATCATTTAGAAAGTCTTCTTAAAGAAGGCGCTAATATTGTTAGTGTTCCTCATATTAGTAATGTTTCAGGTTGTATACAGCCTATACAAGAGATCTCTATGCTTACTCATCGTTATGGTGCTCTCATTGTTGTAGATGGAGCTCAGGGCGTTGCTCACAGTCTTATAGATGTTAGCGCTTGGGATATAGATTTTTATGTATTTTCCTCTCATAAGATTTATGGTCCTACAGGTCTTGGAATTTTGTTTGGGAAAAAAGAACTTTTGGAACAAATGCCTCCAGTTCAAGGTGGAGGAGGAATGGTTTCAATTTATGATAGTCAGGATCCTGAATATTTAACGGCTCCGTTGAAGTTTGAGGCAGGAACACCTCACATTGCGGGTGTTTTGGGGTTAGGAGCTGCGTTAAATTACCTGCATGAATTATCTATAAATCGTGTGTATAACTATGAAACAGCTTTAATAACGTATATGCACGAGAAATTATTACAGATTCCTGGAATGCGTATTCTTGGTCCTGAGCTCGGCCTTCCTAGAGGAGCATTAATTAGCATGAAAATAGAAGGAGCTCATCCTTTAGATTTAGGATATCTTTTGGATCTTCAAGGAATTGCTGTGCGTACGGGACATCAATGTTCTCAGCCTTCTATGAGGCGATGGGAAGTTGGCCATGTTTTAAGAGCTTCTTTAGGAGTATATAATGATCAAAGCGATATTGAAAGTTTTGTTCATGCTTTACATGATGCTGTATGCCAAATTCGCAAGTAAAAACTTTTTATTTGTTTAAGTGTTTTTTTCTTAAAATAGTTTTTTTTTGATATAGATTTGTTGTTTGCCAACGGAGTGTTAACCAGTTTTTTAGATAATTAGGGCTTAGCCAAAACTTCGGTAATGTGTAGAGATTTGATTTCATCTCTAAACGAAAGATTCTATGAGTCCTCTTCTTTATGTTTACTGTATTACCCAAAATGAAAGAATAATCATAGTGTCGAGCAACGTATTTTTGGCTTTCAGCATCATATTTCCCAAAAGGATAAAAAAAAGCTTTTGGAAATTGTCCTGTCATGGCTTTTATATAGTGTTTTGAAAGGAAGACCTCAGTTGCTAAATAAGGAGGAGAATGTTGTAAATTACGTACGGCAAAACCAGATGATGCTACTTGGATTAAAGGAGAAGAAGCCATAGTAAGGATTTCTTCTTGTGAACAGAAAGGCATGTGGTTTAAGAACACTTCGTCTTGGAATGCTAGAGTATCTGAAGGTTCTAAGCGATGAGCTAGAGAAAGAGCTTTCGCAGTATTTGGAGAAACATAACGCCATGCGATGCCAATGACAGCAGGAATTTGATGTTGTTGTAAAAATGGAAATACAGACGTGTAAAAGTCTATAGAAGCAAAATCAAATGTTAAAATTAAAGATATTCTACGAAGAGGATCTCCGGGTAAGATAATAGGATAGTGTTGTTTTAAAAGAAGCAGATAGCGTTTTAATGCTTCCAGGTGACTTGGAATTCGAGAGAAAGCTATATGGCGAAAAGCGAAAGCTATCAACATAATAATATTAATAATTTAAGAAGAGCTTTCTTGAAAATATAGAGTAAGAG
>NZ_CACSHH010000006.1:42459-116118 GCF_902705545.1 Chlamydia sp. 17-3921
GAGTAAGAGTCCCTGAAATGACATAGGGAGTTTGTTGTTGAGGGGCCTCTGTTGTTTGTGAAGAAAGAGGTTGTTCAGAAAGAGATTCAGGTGTTTCAAGAACTTCTGCTGAAGAATGCATAGGAAAACCTAGGGAATAGTTTTTAAAGCTTTTTGACACTGTTTGCTAAAACGTCTGGTTAATGTCCATTCTCCATCTCTATAAAACTGTTCAAATTCTTGAAATAGAGGGAGACCTTTTAATTTTTCAAAATCTTTTGTGGTATCTTGGTTTAAAATTTCTTTAAGTTCTATGATGCGCAGCAAAGTTAGAAATTGCAATGTTGAGTAATTAGGTGAGACTGAAGAGATTTGTAAGAGCTCTAATGATTTATTTAGGGCTTTTTCATATTGTTGGGCAGCTTGAATTTCAGAAATTTCCTTTAATAGGGTTTGAATAGGATTAGGAAGACAGGATCCTAAACTATTTTGATACGCTAGGCTGGCGTAATATGCTCCCCGTAACGGCTCATTATGTAAATAGAAACATGCAGAAAGAAAGCTAGCATAGGGGTGTGTAGATTTTTCTCCCATGTGATAAGCATGCTCTAAGGTTGGTAGTGCTGTTGCTGGAGGGAGAGAACCTTGGCTTGAAGCAAGCTCTGCAGCTTTCGTCAATAAAAGAATACTAGTCCTTTTCTCTCTAGAATGGGATGTGGTATTTACTATGATTTTTATAGTTAGAAAGATCGCAAGAGAGCACAATAATCCCATAATGCTGGAGTAAGAGCAAACTTTTTTCCATGTAACAGAGGATAATTTTTGCATATTACTAACTATAAAATATCAAATTTTTTAAGTGCATATAGAAAGATTTTTTCTTAAATCTTTAAGATAAAAGGTTTTTATCTTTTTGTATATTGAAAAAAGACTTCCTTTCTACAACGGCTTTTGATAGAAAATTCTTATGATACTATAGTCTCAATCATATAGATCTTTAAAAAAAGAATTTTTATTTTCTCCTACAAGACATTAGGAAAGCTATGAGCATAGAACAAACGACGAATTTAGAAGGCACCACAGATAGCATCATTGAAGTCGCTATTGAATCAATTAGAGTCAGCCCTTTTCAACCTCGTAAAATTTTTTCCGATGAAGAATTAAATGAACTTGTAGTGTCGCTAAAATCTGTTGGATTAATACATCCTCCAGTAGTTAGAGAAATTTGTAATGGAGATCAGATACTGTACTATGAATTGATTGCTGGAGAACGCCGTTGGCGTGCTATGCAAAAGGCCGGTTATAAGACTATCCCTGTAGTGCTGAAGCAAATTATTACAGATAATGTTGCTGCAGAAGCTACATTAATAGAAAATATTCAAAGGGTAAATTTAAACCCTATAGAAATGGCAGAAGCTTTTAAACGGCTTATACATGTTTTTGGTTTAACTCAAGACAAAGTTGCTTGTAAGGTTGGGAAAAAACGCTCTACTATTGCAAACTACCTTCGTCTTTTAACTCTTTCTGAATCTATTCAAAAAAGTGTTTGCCTTGGAGAAATTACTCTAGGGCATGCTAAAGTTATACTGACCCTTGAAGACCCAGTATTGCGAGAGAAACTTAGAGAAGCCATTGTGCAAGAGGGTTTAGCTGTACGAGAAACTGAAGTTTTAGCAAAAGCCTTATTAAAGTGTGATAGTCCTATTAAAGAAATGATGACGCAACATACAAAATCATATCAAAATACTGAGAAATATCACGATTTACAAAAGCATCTTAGCGAACACTGTGGATATAACGTGAAAATAAAACCTTTGGGAGAGGGTATGAGTGTTTCTTTTCATTTGAAAAGTTCACAAGAGCTCGATGCTTTACAATCTTGGTTACTGAGAGAATAATAAATTCTTTTTGGTTTTCTAAATTATTTATACAGAGATAAGCAGCTTTTTATAAGGTATCTTTTAATTCTGAACTATAAATTAACTGACTAGAAGTTCTCTTTTCTGGGGAGTCCGGTAGTTGAGAATTTAACAGCATCTTAGTATAGGAATGCTGTGGATTGAGAAAAATTTGTTCTGTGGGTCCTGCTTCTACAATTTGTCCTTTGTACATGATAAGAACTTCGGAACAAAAGGATCGAACTATAGCCAAATCGTGAGAGATAAACAAATAGGTAAAGCAAAGGCGTTTTTGAAGATTCGAAAGCATATTTAGAATTTGTGCTTGCATGGATAAATCTAGAGCAGAAACAATTTCATCACAGATAATAAGTTGAGGAGCTCCCAAAAGAGCTCTTGCTATAGAGATTCGCTGTTGTTGACCCCCAGAAAGTTGATGGGGATAGCAATATATGTAAGCTTCAGAAAGCCCTACGAGATCCAAAGATTCTGTAATTTTTGAATAGAGTTTTTCTTTAGTAATTAACTTGTGGTAGAGAAGCGAGTGACCTAAGCTATCAAATATTGTTTTTCTAGGGTTTAATGATGCTTGAGGATTTTGAAAAACCATTCGAGTTTGTGAGCGTAGAAGCTTGCGACCATGTTTGGAGTGTATATCAATAGGAAGATCATTAAGATAAATAGATCCTAAAGTTAAAGGAAGTAACCCAGCAAGACTCAAAGCTAGAGTGCTTTTCCCTGATCCTGATTCTCCAATTAATCCAATAACTCGCTCCGGATAAAGAGAAAAAGAAATGTTGTCTATAGCTTTTGTTGCTACAGTTTTTTTGCAGAACCAATGAGAACGTTTATAATAATATTTGGATAGATTGTTCGCTTGAATAAGAGGGGGAAGGGTATTAGTCATAGAGCCAGCACTTTATTTTATGTCCTTCACGAACAGTACTTTCTTTAGGAATTTGCGAGTGACATTTACTGAGTAATCGAGAACATCTGGGGTGATAAGCACAACCTGAAGGGATATTCGTGTAATGAGGGGGCTGACCAGGGATTGGCACGAAGGGTGTTGATGTTAAGTCTTGAAAAGAAGGACGAGAAGCTAAGAGATCCCGAGTATATGGATGAGCAGGATTATAAAATAATTGTGTTACAGAAGCTTTTTCAGCCATACGTCCTGCGTACATAACTAAAACTTCATCAGCAGTTTCTGCAACGACACCCATATTATGGGTAATTATAAGCAAGCTCATGCCTGTTTTATTTTGTAATGCTTTAAGTAGTTGTAGAATTTGATACTGTACAGAGACATCTAAAGCTGTTGTTGGCTCATCTGCTATTAATACCTTAGGAGAGCATAGTAATGCCATGGCAATACATACTCGTTGCAACATTCCTCCAGATAACTGGTGAGGATAAAGCTTGAGACAGTTTTCAGGATTATGAAACCCTGTTTCATTCAAAGCTTGTAAGATTCTAATTTTTTCAGCTTCTTGAGATAGATGCAGGTGTGTCCGGATAATCTCTTGAAATTGTTGTTCAATAGTGAAAACAGGGTTCAATGATCCATGAGGATTTTGAAAAATCATGGCTATCTGAGTTCCTATGATTTGCTTAAACTTAGACTTGGGGGTAGTGAGGAGATCTTTTTCTTGAAAGCGAATCGATCCAGAAATTGAAAATGGAGGGGTTGGCAATAATTGTAAAATTGATTGCGCTGTAACAGATTTCCCAGACCCAGATTCTCCAATAATAGCAAGAGTTTGTCCTTTATGAAGCTGAAAAGATAAAGAATCTACTATAGAGTAAGCTATACGTTGCTTTGTAAAAGTTATAGATAAATTCTCTACTTGTAAAATCGGTTCTCTAGTCATAAGTCGTTTACAAGATCATCAAACCAGGCTATTATTGCTAAAAAGGCTATTCTTATGCAAACTCTTGCGCGTCTATTTGGACAGTCTCCCTTTGCTCCTTTACAGGCTCATTTAGAAATAGTCACATTTTGTGTGCATCAAATGCTCCCTCTTTTTTCCGCTCTCAGAGATGGGCAGCATGGTGTGGTTGCGGAGATTGCAAAAGCAATTTCTGAGAAGGAATATCAAGCAGATTGTATAAAGAATGACATGCGGAATCATCTTCCTGTGGGATTGTTTATGCCTATATCACGAGCTGGTATTTTAGAAATTATTTCAATCCAAGATAGTATTGCAGATACCGCTGAGGATGTCGCAATTTTACTTACAATTCGACGTTTATGTTTTTATTCGTCCATGGAAAAACTTTTCTTTCAGTTTTTAGAAAAAAATTTAGAAGCTTTTGAGTTAACAATGACCTTGCTTCACGAATTTAACAAACTTTTAGAAAGTTCATTTGGAGGAAGAAAAGCAGACAAAGCTCGCTTGCTTGTTGGGCGTATTGCAAAAGCAGAACACGAATCCGATGTCGTGCAAAGAGAGCTTATGCAAGTCATCTTTTCTGACGAGTTTGTAATCCCTGAAAAAGAGTTTTATCTTTGGTTGCAAGTGATTCGAAGAACTGCAGGAATTTCTGATAGTTCTGAAAAGCTTGCTCATCGGATTAATATGACATTAGAAGAAAATTAAGCATGCTGATTCTTATCATTTTTGTGTTTCTGTGTGGTTGTTACACTGCTTGGAATATAGGCGCTAATGATGTCGCAAACGCAGTAGGACCAAGTGTTGGATCGGGAGTTTTGACGTTACGTCAAGCAGTTATTGTCGCTGCTATTTTCGAATTTTTAGGAGCAATTCTTTTAGGAGATCGAGTTGCCGGAACTATAGAAAGCAGTCTCGTATCAGTTTGTAACCTTACTCCAGAAGATTATATTTATGGAATGACAGCAGCCTTATTAGCTACAGGTGTATGGTTACAGCTTGCTTCTTTTTTTGGATGGCCAGTTTCAACAACTCACTCTATTGTAGGTGCTGTTGTTGGGTTTGGCTTAATTTTAGGTAAAGGTTCTATTGTTCACTGGGGATCTATAGGAACAATTTTAATTGGGTGGTTACTTTCTCCTTTAATAGGAGGTGGTGTCGCCTATTTGGTGTTTTCTTTTATTCGTCGACATGTTTTTTATAAAAATGACCCTGTTCGAGCTATGATTCGTGTTGCTCCTTTTCTTGCCGCTCTGGTTATTATGACCTTGGGGGTAATCATTGTATTGGGAGGTGTTATCTCTCGATTTGTATCAAAACCTTGGTCTTTAGGAATCGTTTTTTGCTTGGGGATTGTTGCATACTTAATAACTTTTTATTACGTTCATACTCCTCATTGTTCTTACATTGCCGATATTCCTAAGGAAGGAAGCCTTACTCATCGCTTAAAAGCTTGTGGTGGGGATTATGGTAAAAAATATCTTGTTGTTGAGCGAATTTTTGCATATTTACAGATAATTATCGCATGTTTCATGGCTTTTGCTCATGGTTCAAATGACGTTGCAAATGCAGTGGCACCCGTAACAGGGGTTTTGCGTCATGCTTATCCAAAATTGTATACTTCGTATACTTTGACTATTCTTATGGCTTTTGGTGGTATTGGGTTAGTTCTTGGCTTGGCAGTTTGGGGCTGGAGGGTTATAGAAACTGTTGGCTGTAAAATTACTGAACTTACTCCATCTCGAGGTTTTTCTGTAGGAATCGGCGCAGCTTTAACTATCGCTGCTTCTTCGGCTATGGGCTTGCCCATATCAACGACTCATGTCGTTGTTGGTGCTGTTTTGGGAATAGGCCTTGCTCGGGGAATTCGTGCTATTAACTTAAACATTATCAAAGACATTGTGATGTCTTGGTTCATAACCTTGCCAATAGGGGCTATTCTTTCGATTCTCTTTTTCTTTGCTTTAAGAGCTCTATTTCATTAAAAATACGAGAAACTCTTTTGCACAGGTTCTTGAAGGTATGGACAAGCTAACAGTACAAGATCTTTCCCCTGAAGGAAAAAAAGTCCTCGTACGCGTGGATTTTAATGTCCCAATGAAGGATGGAAAGATATTAGATGATATTCGTATTAAAAGTGCTATGCCCACTATCAATTATCTTCTAAAAAAAGACGCTGCAGTAATTCTTATGAGCCATTTAGGACGACCTAAAGGAGAGGGCTTTGAAGAAAAATATTCTCTTCAACCTGTAAAAGAGGCTTTAGAATCCTATTTGGGTATACATGTTCCATTAGCTCCTGATTGTGTTGGAGAAGTTGCTCGTCAAGCTGTTGCACAGTTATCTTCAGGAAGAGTGTTGTTGTTAGAAAATTTACGTTTTCATCTTGGAGAGGAGCATCCTGAAAAAGATCCTGTATTTGCTGCGGAATTATCATCTTTTGGGGATCTCTATGTTAATGATGCTTTTGGATCTTCTCACAGAAAGCATTCTTCGGTCTATATTGTTCCCCAAGCTTTTCCAGATGGAGCAGCGGCGGGGGTTCTAATGGAAAAGGAGTTGAATTTTTTAGGAAATCATTTGCTTGGAAATCCTAAGCGCCCATTTACTGCGATTCTTGGCGGAGCAAAAGTCTCATCTAAAATTGGGGTAATAGAAGCTCTTATATCTCAGGTTGATACTTTATTGTTAGCTGGAGGTATGGGTTTTACATTTTTGAAGGCTTTAGGAAAATCTTTAGGAAATTCTCTTGTTGAAGAATCTGGAATAGGTTTTGCTAAGCAGGTTTTGAAAATGGCAGAAAAGCATAAGGTTCGTATTGTTTTGCCTCAAGATGTTCGCATCGCAGAGGCATGTACCCCTGGAGTTTCTTATTCCGAGGTTCTCATAGACCAGGGAATCCCTGCTGGCTTGTCAGGCTATGATATTGGTTCTAAAACACTGGCTGAGTTTTCTCGTATTATCGAAGAATCTGAAACTATATTTTGGAATGGTCCTGTTGGGGTTTACGAAGTTTCTCCTTTTGATGAAGGCTCTTTGGGTATAGCTCATGCTCTTGGGAGACATCCTTCTGCTACTACTGTCGTTGGTGGTGGAGATGCTGCTGCAGTTGTTGCTCTAGCTGGTTGTGCCATGAAAATCTCTCATGTTTCCACTGGAGGTGGCGCTTCTTTAGAATTTTTAGAACGGCGTTCTTTACCTGGGATAGAAGTTCTTTCCTCTATAATTCATTAACTTAATCTATAAATTTTCTTTTCTATAAAAAGCTTAAATACGTTCGTGTTTCTCCATAATTTGATGCTTATTTATTATTTTGTAATAGTTGCATTAATAGTTTGAGAATTAGATATTTAAACCATTATTATTTTGTTTATTTATAATTAATTTAAAAAATAAACATTCTCCTTAATTAACTTTTATTTTTAAAATTAAAAAAAGTATTTGGGGGAAAAAATGGTTAATCCTACAGGAGGAAATAATCAAGGACCTTGGGGCGTTGGATCAAACCAGAACCAACAAGATGACTCATCAAGTGTTCAAGGTTCTCAGAGTAGTAGTAGTACTAATGGTCATAGCGTCTCTAGTTCTTCTACGGGTGGATTGGGAGGTTTAGCAAGAAGAATCTCTAGTTTTTTCCAATCACTGTTTAGAGGTGGATCCTCGTCATCTTCTCGACGTTCTAGTGTAAGCTCGTCTTCTTCCTCAGGATCTGCTTCAGCTCATTCATTGACTCCTAAGCGTTCTGCACCTCCACCACCAACTAGCGGAGCTGCTGGTGGTCCATCTCCTTTAGCTCGACCTCCAATTAAGCGTCCTGCGCCGCAACCTCCAACTGGAGGAACTGCGCCTAAACGTCCTGCACCTCCACCACCAACTAGCGGAGCTGCTGGTGGACCATCTCCTTTAGCTCGGCCTCCAATTAAGCGTACTGCGCCACAACCTCCAACTGGAGGACCTGTGCCTAAACGTCCTGCACCTCCGCCTCCAAGTACAGGCAAAGGTATTGTTGATGGGTTAAGAAAAGCTGTTTCTGAGCACGAGGCTTCACGGGCTTCTGGAGCTTCTACTCCCGAGAGACAAACCCCATTAGATAAGATTTCTAATCAATTAAGAGATCAGTGGATGAAGTACGAACGTGAGGATCCTGTAGGATATAAGCTCTCGGGAGTAAATGTCCTTCTGCAGAGCTTAGAACTTTCTCTAAGTGAACAGGTCTTTTTATCTCCGGAAGGAGGTAAAACACCTCAGAATTTTGGTCCTATAAAAGAACAAGGCATAAACCTAATGCGATATGGTCTTAGAAATATTTTGCAACCTGGACCTACGAAGGAATCTAGCTCAACATTGTTGAAGACTCTAGTGAGCGTGATGTTGGAAGGACCTCATTTATCTCCTGGAGAGTCTTTAGAAGATTTTGTTCAAGAGAGATCTGAAGATTTTAATGTTAATGAGGACCCAGATCCTATGCAGGGACGGATGCAGGAGATTATGAATTTTGCTCGGCAAATAGATGGGATGCGAACACAACATCCTGGGCAAATGCCTAGATTGTGGGCATCGCTTACTCGTCAGATGACAGTTCAATTGCGTAGTTATGGGAATAATGTTAAAGCCACCAATAGGGGTAATTATGATGCTCAGCGAGTTGAGATAGAATTTCGTGATAGTATGAATGCTTTAAAGCTTATGGGTGATATGGACAGCAGTGTCCAACTGCAGACTTTAGCTATTTTAGCTAATGATGTAATTGCCGGTAAATATGAGTAAGAAATTCTAGAGAAAAAGATGGGATCCCCCATATCGGGTGATGATAGTGACCCGAGTCCGATTACAGATTCTTTTAGTAGTGAAGCATCTCCTTCTTCTAAAGAAGAAGGAGATGCTGAATTAGACGAAAGGATAACAGAAAGCGCTTCATATGCTATGGAGAAGATAGTTGATTCTGGAATTCCAGAAACGACACCTTCTGAAAGTATGAATAGAGATCTTCTTAATAGGATAGAGTATGAAGAACCTCAAGAAGGGGTGATTACTTCTATATTGATTCGGATTCGTAAAAGTGTCACAAAAGTTCTTAGAAATTTGTTTTTTAGAAAGCCTCAAAAGAGTGAGAGTTTTTCAAATAAAACTCTTACAGAGCTTCTCGAGACTACAAGTTTACCTAAAACATCTTCAACATCAGCTTATTTTGATTCTTTGCAAACTTCTTTAGTCTCTTGTCGTAGTTTTTTTTATCATATATTTCTACGCCTCTTTACTTTTTTACGTCGCGAGCATCCTTCTGCTCCTATAGATCTTTGTGGAACAGATCCTTCAAGTCCTGAAGCTGCTGTCGCTTTTGCTTTAATTTTGCGTTCTGCTTGCAGATGGGTAGCGACAATCGCTGTTAAAGATGGCTGCTTGCCTTTGGAAATAATAGAAGAAGCTGGAGTTTATAATGCCCTTTCTTTAGACAGTATTAATGCAATTGAAGGTATTTCCCAAGGGATTACAGAGTTACTTTATTCTCATACAAGAGTAGATGGTTTGGCTAATATTCGGGGATTAACAAAAATTGTTTGTAATTCTTCTTATGTAGGAGAAATACAATGTTTCTCTGCTATTGAGAATTTGAGTCAATATGATATCTCACACAATTACGGCCAAATTATGGCTATGGCAATACGTATAGACGAGTTCTCTAAAAAGGGGGATAATGAAGCTCTCATTGTAAAGAACCTTCTATATTTAATTCGCCAGGATCGCAGTAAGGAACTCGGAAATTTTGTAATGATGTGGTCTGGAGAATATGCTTCCGAAGTAAATTATGATATTGTTACGGCCATTCTTGAAACAAATCTTCCTGCTTTTGAAGAGGACTTTCGTGCGAATCCTGAAGCTTATCAAAAAAAACTTAACTATGTAATTTGTCAGCTTTTTTGTAACGAGGAGCTATTTTTAATCGCATTGAAAGAGTAATCTCAGGGTGTTTTTCTTTTTTTTAAGAGGTCATATTAAAAAAATGAGATTCTGTTTTTAGAATAAATATAATGCAATAATATTTCCTTCTAGAGAATAAGTCCGAAAAAGCTTTTTAAGCATAAATTCTGTTATGATTTTAGATTTTCAATTTTCAATAGATTACTATCTTCGTATAATAGAACTCGCTATTCGTGATGCTTCTCGAAAGCTTGTTTATGACAGAAAACGACATCTCTTAGATACTTGGCCAGTGTATAAACCTCTTCCAGAGGAATACGATGCTAACATATCTACACTACAAAAAGCTCTCCAAGAACTCTTTGCCTCTTCCTCTATTTCGTATTCTATTTCAGGAAGACTTCTAGCAGTTATAGAGGTTCGATTACGAGAAGAGTCTCTTCAAACACACTGGTTTTATTGGATTTTTCGCCATAATGTCTATTTGCAAAAGAAAGATATCGTAGAAAAACTCATCATGCTTAAAACATTGATTTGTTTTGAGCGTGAACGTCCTTTGGATAAAATTTCTAAAGCAACGAGTAAGGTCTTTGCAAAAAAGGGAAATTTTTCTTGCTGGGAAGATTTTTCTCATGAGGTTCAAATGATGACGCCCGCGCCTCCTTTACAGGATAGTGTAAAGGGAAGTCTTTCTGCAGATACAGAGTCTCAAGATATCATAGAAGCCTTGCTCACAGTTTTTGAAAGTCACTCTTCTTTTCTTCCTATAAGTGTAGAACTTCTGGATCTCTTTTTAGCAGAACGTGCGAAGTCATTTCAGATTTTGTCAGAACATAGTTATAAACTGCTTCATGAATTACAATTGTTGTTTATTTCTAATTACGAAGATTTTCAAACAATTGTTACCGGAATTGTTTCTACCTCTCTTTCTGATTCTCTTGCGAATCCTATTGTAGGTCATCAACTTCTCTCCCCCCAAGGAAAAATTGTTGCTCAGTTTTGGCAAGATTCTCTAAAAAATTCTCCAAGAGATGTTGCCTTATCTCAGAGTTTTCTTTCAGAAGTTGTTCGGAGAGTTGTTGTTAAAAGTTCTTCGCTTCAAGGTGGAGTAACCCCAGAACAGATTGGAAATATTTATAGTGTGCGTGATCGCAGTCTTTCTTTATGGACTAAGATGATGCGGATGTTATTAACACGTTGGTTGTTGGATTTCGATAGAGAAGTATTTTCTATGTTGAGAAGATCTATAGATTATTACAATCCTCAGCCATCTTTTTTTCGACAAATCCTACGTTGTCTAAAGCGAAATCTTTAACTAAAGATTTTATTTTATAGTAAGCTTATATCTTTGTTTTAACAGAAATTGGTATAAAGATGTATCCTTTTAGGAATTATGATTTCCTTTCGTTTATATCACGCATATCAATTGTTACAGCAACTCTTTACGTCTCCGATTTCAGAAGCCGATCGAATTGCATATTATTGTAAGCAGAATCGCGCTTTAGGGTCTAAAGATCGTAAATGGTTACGCGAAATAGTTTTTTCTATTATACGTCACCGTCGTCTTCTTGAATTTTTAATTAATCATTCTGGAGAAGAAATTTCCCCATCCACTTTAGTAGCACTTGTTGATGGAGGAGCCTTGGATGATATAGAAGCTTATAGTGATATTCCATGGCCAATACGTTATTCTATTTCTGATGATCTTGCTCAGGTTCTTACAGAAGATTTTGGAGAGATTGAAGCTCAGAGATTAGCTAAGGTTTGGCTTACAGAGGCTCCTATCACGATTCGTGTGAATACTCAAAAAATTTCTGTTGCAGAATTAAAAAGAAAATTAGGCTATCCCTGCTCGGAAGGGAAAGTTTCAGAAGCCTTGCATTTTAAGCAACGTTATCCTTTGCATAGTACCCAAGCCTTTAAACAAGGATTATTTGAAGTTCAAGATGAGACTTCTCAATATATTGCTCAGAATATTCCTATTACAGAGAAAGATTGTATTTTAGATTTTTGTGCTGGTGCTGGTGGAAAAAGCTTGATTTTTGCACAGAAAGCTAAGCACGTTGTCCTTCACGATAGTCGTAAAGATGCTTTGCAACAGGCAAAGCATCGTTTGTTACGAGCGGGAGCAAGAAACTTCTCTTTATCTATGAAAGAGGATTTACGAGAACATAGCTTTTCTACTGTTGTTGTTGATGCTCCTTGTTCGGGATGCGGTATTTTTCGAAGACACCCTGAAAAGAAATGGCAATTTTCAAAGAGATTATTAAAAAATTATTGTCGGGTGCAGAGAAATATTCTTAAACAAGCAAGTCAATATGTCCGTTTTCATGGGCAACTTGTCTACATTACCTGTTCTATGCTAACAGCTGAGAATGAAAAGCATATTGCTTATATGCAGTTATTGGGATGGAAAAACGAAAAAACCATTTCTTTTCCTTTAGAGATCGGTGAGGGAGATGGTTTTTTCGTTGCTTATTTTCGAAGAGCTTAGTTTTATTATTTTTAAATAGAATTTTTTGTAAGTAGAGTTACTATCCGATGACGAATAACGTGTATGACAATTTCTCGACACTCGTCTGTTTCTTCGGGGAACTTTCGGAATTGAGAGAGGATATGTAAAAGATTTTGGGGATCGTTCCAAATATCTGGTCGTCCTAAAGCATGTATTACTTTCTTAAGAAATTCATTATACTGAAATTCTTTAATATCTTCAGGTTTTTGCCAAAAATTTGATAATTTATATTGAACTTTTTTTTGCAGATACGGCGATTCCAAAATACAACCTTCGGAACTCCATAAAGAACTACTGAAAAGAATGAGAGAACAACACAAAATTTTGCGCATAAATTCCTTCGTGCTTGATATGATAAAGAATCATTCTATGGAAGAAGTCTCTTTTCTTATAAGCTAAAAGAAAATTTTGATCTTAGGAATAGTATGTTGAGGATTTGCGGCGACGTAAGCGGAATCTACGATGATATAATATTCCTAGGATTATGAAGATATAAGTACGGTAAGAAGCTAATGCCCGTCTCCCATAATATGAACATTTTTGTATGAAAGTTGGCTTTAGAGTGTAAGAAGCATAGAGAGGTTGTGTAGATATTTGTTGTTTACATTGGTTACAAAAAATCCACTCTCCTAAGAGGTCTCCTTTCTGAATAGGCAAAGTCTGAGTTGCTTGTTTGAAAGAAACTTCTAGAAAAGGATCTTTTTCAGAAGAGTAAAAGTCATAGTAAATACCCTCTGGTAAAGATACTGAAATATTTCCTAATTTCTTCAAATGAAGAGTATAATTTTCGTTTGGGGGAATAAGATATTTTCTTGATAAGGGTTCATTGAAGAGGGTCTCACATAATGCGATCACATCTTGGTAAAGCTCTCCAACGGGTCCTGAATATCCCGTGACAACAGTCACAATAGTTCGATTGTGTTTTTGTGCTGCCATGACAAGATTTTTCCCTGCATCTTTGGTTGTCCCAGTCTTTCCTCCAAGAGCTGCTGGATAATAGTAGGTAGACCCTTGTAGCATAAGTTTATTAGTTATTGTAAGAGTTCTTTCGGCGCAAAGATTGGTTGCTGCCATTTTATAACTCGTTGTTTTAATAACTTGTTGAAATTTGGGGTTTTTTAGTGCGTGACGCATCATATTTGCCAAATCTTTAGCTGTAGTATAGTGATTTGGGTGGTGTAAGCCATGAGGGTTATTAAAGTGAGTATGAAGACATCCTATTTCTTTGAGAAAAAGGTTTACTTGTTGCATAAATGCTTCTACAGATCCGCAACAGGCTATAGCCAAAGTATTTGCTGCATCATTAGCTGAACTCAGTAATAGAGCATGAAATAAATCCAAACCAAAAACTTCCTCTTTCAGCTGTAGTTGAATGGTTACTCCGTCAGTTTCTAACCAGTGAGGAGGATTACGATATCCTGATTGTTTTTTTGCTTGAGGAGTAATTGACGCTATAGCATCTTGAGTAACAGTGATTAAACGATCTAAAATCTCAGGATGATGTTGTAAGATGAAAAGAGCAGTAGCAACTTTTGTCATGCTAGCGGGATAGATCATTGCATCAAGATTTTTCCCGTAAAGGATTTGTCCTGTCTCTGCGTGAACCATCGCAGCCGAAGATCCCCGAATTTTAGGGAATGAAAGCTCGGCATGTAGAGGAGAAGTGAGCCCTAATCCAAATAGAATTATAAAAAATTTTTTAAGAAAAGTTTTTATCATTTTTCTGTTTTTGATGCTTGGTTACTTAGAACAACATGATTTGTGGAAAAGAGAAAGTTCTTGACGAGTCTTAAAATAAAGAATTACCATAAATCAGAGGAAAAACACCATGAATTTGGATTTTTTAGAAGAATTTTATCGTCAATCGATACTCAACAAAGATATGGCCTTTCCAGAAGGTTATGTAGATATCTCTGAGGTGCTTGCGCATCCTTTTTCTGAGTCTACATCAGATTCTTTTGATCGACAAGTTAACGACTTTATCATTGCAGAATCCGAAGATAAACTCACTTTATTTAATGCAGATTTTGCAATTTGGTTAGTCCCAGAGCTTATTCAGGGAGAAGCAGTAACTCGAGGATATATAGCTCTTCATCAATCTGGAGAGGTATATGCTCCTGAAATGGCTTTCGAAGCTTCCGGGCCTTACAACCAATCTCCACTGATTTTGGAAGCTCTTCAAATTTATTTAAAAAAAATTAAAGATACTGAGGCTATGTTAAAATCAGTTCGTTTTTCTCAAGACTCTTAAAATTTGAATATTCTAATATTTATAAATTTTTAAACTAACGATATTATTATCTTCTTCTCTAGAATAAAAAAATTCATCTACGGAATTTTTAGCTAAAAAAATCCCGAGACCACCAAGCTTTCTTTCTTCTAAAGGTAGATGTTCTTGCATGTCTACAAAGGCTGTTAAAGGATTAAAATAAGGACCATGATCTTTGATAATGACTTCAAAACAGTCCTTTTCTTCATGACAAAATAAGGATATTGTTCCTGGAGAGGGTTCTGCAAGATAAGCATAGGAAATAATATTTACCAATAGTTCTTCACATGCTAACTCAAGTTTTAGAAGTTTTTCTTGTGGATACTTTTTTTGCTTACCTGTTCTTCTTATTAGGTCTAACATATTGTGAAGTTCACTTAATACTGCAGGGAAAATAGTTTCTCCTTCAAAAAAGGTCATAGTATACCTGTTGAACAATTGTCTCTGCTAAACTTATATACAGAGATCTCCAAGCACTTTTTATTGCTTCACTATGCATCTCATATTGACCTAGGGATAATTGACGTGAGTTTGTTGTTCCTAAATCTGGCTCAAAATCAAAGGAAACTGATTCTCTTGATATACATTGATCGATAACAACTTGTCCTGTTTGGCTATGAATAAGTTGTACGTTAGCAGATAAAGATAATCGTCCTTCGTTAGAAACTATGAAATGACTCGGAGTTTTGTCCCCTAGTTTACTTGGGGCATACATAAAACCTATGTTCTCGTCAATAGCATTCAAAACTTCTATTTTGAGAATATATCCTATAGAACTTTTATTTATAGGAAGAGAACGTTTGTTTAATTCATAAGTAAGAGCAGAAGTAAGTTGGCCTTGAGAGTCTTTAGTTATGGGAGCCACGTGTATCCCTTCAGAATACACATTCTGCCCTAGAGAAGAAAATTGTGAATTCTTAAGAACACCATATCCCCAACACGAAGAAAGCAAAGTTAAAAGAAAAACATATGCTAAGCTGACGAGGGTATATCTCATGTACTATCTTTTTAAGAGGAATGTTTGGATATTCTCTCGAGCCGTTTATTACACTTCGCTACTAAAGAGGTCTGAGGATAGCTTTCACGTGCTGTGTTATAATAAATTATAGCTGCTGAAGGTTTCTTTTTCTTCTCATAAAAACGGCCAGTGGCGTACAACCCTGAGGCATAACGCTCACACATTGCCTGAACATTTTTAGCAACCGTTAGGTTTAAAGGGTGGGTAGGATGCTGTTTTTTCATGGTCTCTTCATTAAGGTGAGCTAAGCTTAAATAATGTACGTTATGAGGTTCCTTTTGAGCTTGTTGAAGGTATATCTCTGATAATTTTACAAAAGCTTGAGAAGATAGTGGATGGGAAGGGAACTGTTGAGTAAGCTTTTTTAAAATTTTCTCTGCATTCATGAGATCTTTTTTGATAATGAGCAGAATAGCTTTACTGTATAAAGCTTGTGCTCCTAAGTCTTTGTTAGGGAAAGCTGTTAACACTTCATCATAAATGCGTAAAGCATCTTCATCTGCATTTTCTAACTTCGGAAATCCCTCCATAAGAAAAAGGTGTTTGCGTTTTCCTTGGGAGAAACTTTCTGCAATAGAATATTTCATAGAAAAAAGTTCTTCAGAATACTCAGCATCAGGTTTTTGCAAATAAGCGGAAAACATTTTATCTGCAAGATCAGGTTGGCTCTGTTTAAAGTAACATTCTCCAGCAAGAGCAATAGCTTGAGTATGTAAGGGATCTGTTGGGAAGTGATGCAAGATAATTCCGAAACATAGTAAAGCTTTTCTATAGTTTTTGTTTTGTAAAAACTCTTGTCCTTGAGAGAAATATTCTTCTGCAGAGTATTTTGGAGTGAATTTCTGAGGCGAAAGTTTTCCTAAAAATGGTTCAAAAGAAACCAGACGAGCATCACATCCAAAACTTATAAGAATAAAAAACAACAGTGTTGTAAGGGATTTCATGATGGAGCAATTGGGTAAAAATGAAAAACGCCATCATAAAAAAGAAAAACAGAATTTGTCAAATGCCTTGTTTCTGTTTTATTTGTGATTTATTAAATTTTTATTTGGTAAAACGTTTTTTTATTTTGTAAAATAGATAAAAAGGTGTTTTATGAAAAAAATAATCTTAGGTTTTTTTGTTTTTGTTGGTTTTCTTTTTTCCAGTATTTTTTTATGGGATAATGTTCCCATAGCGCATAAAGCTATGCGATTTGCTGCGGATCAAAGTGCCGGTGTTCTTTCAAAAAGCTATCGTTTCATGCGAAAAATTGCAGGAATTGAAAGATTAGAAGTTTTTGAACGCCATATTTCTGCTGAACAAGCTTTAGCTTTATTTCCAGAGTTTCGAGAAAAAAAAACATTTGTAGAACTTAATTTTATTCCTCATGTTCTCATGCGTGTGCGCTTTTCTAAGGAAGACTTGAGTAAAAGAAATATGGTGAGTCAAGAGGGAGAAATTCTTTGGAGTCTAGTCAATGGAGAAATGGTTTTAAATACTGGAACATGGGCTTGTTCTAAAGGATTTCAAGAATGTCTTTTGCTCAATGCTGACAAACAAGATATTTATGTAATGCAAGCTTTAGCAGGTCTTGGTGGTGCTGCTTCTAAGGATTCTTTGATACAAGCTTTGGCTATGAAAAATCTTAGAGCAGAAAAAGTTATTAAAGAGTGTCACAAGAAAAAATTAGTATTTGCTTCTGGTAGTCACATCAGTACTCATTTTCAACAACTTCATCCTATTAAAGGTTGTATCACAACTTTACATAACCCCCCTGTTTGGTTACAAAAGCCTGTGGGTTCCGTCTTTTTTCCTGCACAATATTCTGAAGATAAAGTATTGCGTTTAGTTCGTATGATTTTTGGGAGTAATTTTTTAATTCTACGTAGTTCTACTGTGTATGTTCCTGTATACAAGGTATTTCTTGTTTCTTCGGACAATAGTGTTCGTATAGAGTATGTTAATGGTGTAACAGGGAAACTTTTCTACGATATCTGATAGGAACTATACTGTAATGACTTGAATAGGAAGATTTTCTATTTTTAATTCATTACAAAGAGCTGAAATATCTTCTGAAACAAAGTATTCTGTATCTGGAGATATAGAAGCTATTCTCTCAAGATCTTTTGTAAAAACTAAAGATAGGGGTCTTGATCCTGGATATTTCTTCACAATCTGCTTTAAGATACAAAGATGACTGTGGTGTAACTTATTCATAT
Organism: Chlamydia sp. 17-3921; assembly: GCF_902705545.1. Taxonomy (GTDB): domain Bacteria; phylum Chlamydiota; class Chlamydiia; order Chlamydiales; family Chlamydiaceae; genus Chlamydia. The sequence continues at coordinate 60,151 of NZ_CACSHH010000006.1, forward strand.
TTAAAGATAAGACTAGAGGTGCTGTTGCTTGCATCTTCGGTGGTTTAGAAGTTTCTACAGGTTTTTGTTGCTTATTTTGAATATTATTAGAGGATGTCATATATGAATATTTCTGTACTTGTGTCTTAATCTTATCGAAAATTTCGTCATATTCTCGCAATATTTGATCATTTACTGTTGTAAGATCTGTCATCCAACGACAAGATACTCGTAAAGAATCACTACGTTTATCAATTAGAAGAATCGCATAAATAAGTCGATCTTCTTCTAATAATTCCTGATATTTCGCATACATTTCCGGCCAAATAGGTAATTCATAGGAGTCTATGCCATCACTGACTCGAAGAATAGCAAATTTTTTTTGTCCCTTAGAGGAAAGCTTGGTAGAAACTTTATCTATAACGAAAATAGTTCGTATTACAGAACCATGGGAGAGATTTTCAAATTCTCCAGGAGGAACAACAGACAAACGAGGTAAAATGTCGCGAACGGCATCTATAGGATGCTCTGTAAGATATATTCCTAGAAGTTCTTTTTCTTTTTTAAGAATTTCTTTTTTAGAGCGGAAGACAATATCTTTTGGTATGCCGCTGGAACGCTGATTTTGGTGATGCATAGCTTCTAAAGAGAAAAAAGTCATCACTCCTGTTGCAGCTTCTTTTTTTTCTTTAGACACTGAGTCATAAAGAGACTCCATAGTTGCAAGAACTAAGTCTCGATTTGGTTCGAAGCAATCGAAGCAACCAGCATCAATAAGATTTTCTATATTTTTTTTAGAAACTTTTTTGAAATCCGAGCGTCGAATAAAATCTTGGATGCTTTGATAAGGTCCATGAAGATTTCGTTCTTCTACAATACTCTCAATAAGACCTTTCCCAACTCCTTTGATAGCTCCCATTGCAAAACGAACACCTTCGTCTGTAGCAACAAAGTTGTTGTTAGAAATATTTATATGAGGTGGTAAGATAGAAATATCCATACTCTGGGCTTCTCGGATAAGTTTTCCTACCTTCTCAATGTCGTCAGAATCGCAAGTAAGTAATGCTGCTAACCACTCCTTGGGGTAATTGGCTTTAAGATATGCCGTTGTATAGGTTATAAGGCCGTAGGCAGCAGCATGAGATTTATTAAATCCGTAGGAAGCAAATTTTTCCATCTTATCAAAGATTAACGTTGCAACCTTGGAATCGATATTATTGTTACAAGCTCTTTCACAGAATTTTGAACGTTCTTGAACCATTTGTTGCAAATCTTTTTTCCCCATAGCACGACGCAAGACATCGCCTTCCCCTAAGGAATAGTTTGCTAAGGCTCCTGCAATTTGCATAACCTGTTCTTGATAGACCATGATCCCATAAGTTTCTTTTAGAATTGGCTCCATAAGAGGATGATCGTATTCAATTTGTTCTCTACCGTGTTTACGATTAATAAATGAGGGAATCATATCCATTGGGCCAGGACGATATAGAGCACAAATAGCTATAATTTCTTCAAACAAATCTGGGCGAAGATTTTTTGCCAATTCTTGCATTCCCTTGGATTCCATTTGAAATACGCCCATGGTTTTCCCTTGGTGTAGAAGAGAGAACGTTGTTTTATCATCCAATGGTAAGGTTGCCATAGTTAATTTTTTGTTTGTCTTTCTTTGAATTTCAGACATAGCAAGATGAATGCTTGTCAGAGTCTTTAATCCTAAGAAGTCAACTTTAAGCATACCAACACTCTCTACAGGCTTCATAGAGTATTGTGTGGTAATCATAGATGAATCTTTAGAAATACAAATGGGAATGTGATGTGTAAGAGGATCTCCGCAAATGATGACACCTGCAGCATGAACTCCTGTATTTCTTATAGACCCCTCGAGACGTAATGCCATATCAAGGACTTGTGCAGATTCTTCGTCATCTACATACAGTTGATGTAAGTCGGGATCTGTTTCTAAAGCTTTTGATAAAGTTGTGTTCAGTTCTGGAATATGTTTAGCTATGTAATTTACTTTAGATAAAGGCATATCTAAAGTTCTGCCAACATCTTTGATCGCCATTTTGGCTTTCATAGTTCCAAAAGTAATGATTTGAGCTACGTTATCCTTCCCATGTCTTTCAATGGCATAGTTAATCACATGTTCTCGACCTTCCATACAAATATCAATGTCGATATCAGGATAGGAAATTCGTTCTGGATTGATAAATCTTTCAAAGAATAGATCAAAGCGTATAGGTTCTATTTCTGTAATACCAAGAAGAAATAACATTACAGACCCTGCCCCTGACCCTCTCCCAGGACCGACAGGAATATTATTTGCTTTTGCCCAGTGAATGATATCCCAAACGATTAAAAGGTAGTCGCACATTCCCTTAGGAATGATAATGGACATTTCCATTTCCATTCTTCCTCTTACGAAATCCAAAGGATCTTGATTTGGGAATTTTCTGGCGACATGAGCAAGAGCTTCTGGAGTATATTTTGTCGTTAAACCTTTTTCGCAGAGCTCTCTTAGAAATGCTGAAGAAGCTTCATATCTATCTTGTTCTGTGTAATTTCCTTTTGTCTTTAGAGAATCTGGAACATAGATAGGATAATGCTTTGTTGTGAAATCGAGTTTTAAATTACAACGTTGAGCAACTTGCAGAGTGTTTGTAACGATTTCAGGAATATCTGCAAAGAGTTCCAACATCTGTTGAGGAGATTTAAAATAGAATTCACGACTACTATAAACTTTCCGTTTGGGGTTAGGAATATATGTATTTTGTTTAGCCGTTCTTACTGTTTCTCCAGATTGTATATTCAATAAGATTTCATGAGCTTTCCAGTCTTCGGGATTAATATAATGAATATCATTAGTTGCTACGGAAAGGATTCCTAAGCGTTGACTTACTGCCAGTACAGTAGTATTGATACGCGTTTGTTTATCTATGAAACTATAGTATTCTTGTTTTAGCCACTCTTCATTTAAGTTGGCGATTTTTTCTTCTGACATTTTGTGTAACTGTATTTCAGAAAAATAATCATCTTTGAAGAGTTCTTGATACCAACGAAGTTCTCGTTCCAAAGCATCTTCGGATTCTAAAGCTGCTTCAGATATAGAACTAGACATGCATGAAGATAAACAAATGAGGCCTTCAGAGTATTGTTTTAATAGTTCTTTGTCGATTCTTGGGACGTAGTAAAACCCTTCTACAAAGGCTAAAGAAGTTAACAAACAGAGATTACGGTAACCTTGTTCATTTTTACATAAAAGAATAAGATGATTTGCTACTCGACTTCTCTTTTCTTTTTTCTTATCAAAACGAGAACTTGGTGCTATATAACATTCACAACCAATAATCGGTTTGATTTTTTGTTGAGAACAAGTCTTATAAAAATCAACAGCTCCAAAAAGATTTCCATGATCTGTTAATGCTAACGCGGGAATTTCGTATTCTTTAGCTTTTGCAACAAAGTCTTTGATGGAGCAGGTCGCATCAAGGATAGAATATTGCGAATGGCAATGCAGAGGAATCCAAGACAAAAAAACTCCAGAGCTAACTATACTTTATGTTCTATAGCATTCCATGTTGGTAAAAACAACATGAGAGCAATAAGAGAACAACATAATAAAGCTAAGAAAAATCCTTGCCAACCCCAATCTTGAGCAATTTTTCCTAAAGGATAACCAGCAAAAGCTGCTCCAAAGTAAGCAAACCAACCAGCAAATCCACTAGCAGTTCCTGCAGCTTTTTTATGAGAAAGTTCTGCAGCAGCAAGACCTATCATCATTTGAGGTCCGAATAAGAAAAAGCCAATAACAAAAAGAAATGTTCCATCAAGCCACCACAAAGTAGAAGAACGACTATACCACATTCCTAAAATAGTAAATAAAAGACCGAGTGAAAAAATAACATTCATCGGGCCTCTTTTCCCCTTGGAGATTTTATCAGATAGCCATCCAGCAATAAGCATCCCAAATAGACCTCCAATTTCAAATAAAGATACACAGAAGTTTGCTTTAACAGCGGCGTACTTTTTGACTTCAATGAGGAACAGAGCACTCCAATCATTTACAGCCATTCTAACGACATAAATAAAGAAAGAAGCAAAGGCTAAAAGCCATATCCATTTATTTGTCAGTACATAAGAAAATAGAATTTCTCGTGTAGAAAGTTCTTGTTCGACTTCCTCTGTAGGCTTTTCTTTCTGGAGAACATTTTTTTTGTGGTTTAATTTATATTTCTCTATAGGGGGGAGTCCTAAGGATTGTGGTGTATCTCTTAGACGATTAATTAAAATAAGTCCCATACCAATGCAAAAAATGCCTGGAATAAACATGGCTCCTCGCCAACCACAATAATCGATAGCTAAACCTGTGAGAATTGGAATGAGAGCTCCTCCAATGTTATGAGACGTACTCCATAGACTCCACCAGGTCCCTCGTTCATATTTTGCATACCAGTGTGTTAGCAATCGTGCACATGGTGGCCATCCCCAGCCTTGAAACCATCCATTGACCCCCCACCATAAAGCAAAAAGGAAAATAGAAGAGGACATTCCGAAAAAGATATTTGTAAGTCCCGTGATAATTAAACCTAGAGCCATGAAATATCTGGGATTAGATTGATCTGATACGACACCGCTTACGAATTTGCTAATTCCATAAGAAATATAGAGAGTGCTTCCAATAATACCTAGCTGAGCCTTATCAAATCCCAAATCGGTCATTAATGTTGGCATTGCAAAAGTAAAGCTTTTTCTTGTGAAATAGTAAAAAACGTATCCTATAAACATGCTATAGAAAATACGAGATCTCCAATATTTGTATTTTCTTTTGATTAATTCAGCATCTTCGAGTTCTTTAATATGCTGTGGAGGTTGGAAGAATTTTGTCCAAATATTCATCGAAATTCCAGTTTTAAAATCTTTATATTGCAGAGAAAAAATGCAAAACAATCCTCAGATTAACATAAGGTATGGCAAAAAACAAGAAAGGAATAGAGAGTTAACATGTAGACAAACCTTCTGAGAATATGAATTTTACTTGGTTATTTATGGTCTTTGCAAAATAATAATGAAACGTTTTGGGAAACGAGATCATTAATATTGATTAGAGATCTTAATAGAAGCGCTGTAAACCACAATTAGCAAATGAAATGGTCTAAATTTATTTTGTTAAGCTTGTTTTTGTCTCCAATAGGAGTAAATGTTAACCAGGAGTCAAGACCTTTAATGACGCTTCGGTTTTCCCTAGAAGGGTGCGTATGCATGCTGCAAGATAATTTTCCTATATACGAAATTATAGAACCTATTCATCCAGAATGTCTCGTTTATTACGAAGGGTGGGTTTGATTTTGCTCTTTATCTAAATTTTGGATATTCTAGCTTACTATTAAGAAAAAAGTTCTCAACCTGAAAGTGAAAGACTGTGTGTGACTATAGATTTGCCTAAAGGGGTATTTGATGTATTCCCTTATTTGACTAATTCGAAGCATTTGTGGCGACTTTCTACACTATGGCTAAGTGTAGAGAATGCCATTCGCAAGCTTTGTTCTCTGTACGGATTTAGTGAGATCCGTACACCTGTTTTTGAAAAGACAGAATTGTTTTCTCGTATTGGAGATTATAGTGATATTGTTAAAAAAGAAATGTATTCTTTTTTAGATAAAAAAGGTCGTTCATTAACTTTAAGACCAGAAGGTACTGCGCCTGTTGTGCGTGCCTTTATAGAGCATTTCTCAGATCGTCGTAGCGATAATAAATTTTATTATATTCTTCCAATGTTTCGTTATGAGCGTCAACAGTCTGGAAGATATCGTCAACATCATCAATTTGGTGTCGAGGCTATAGGAGTAAGACATTCTTTAAGAGATGCAGAAATTCTAGCTTTACTTTGGACTTTTTATAAGCAAGTTGGTTTGCAGCACATGCATATACAACTTAATTTTCTAGGTTCTGCTGACACAAGAAAGCGCTATTGTGAGGTTTTGCGAATCTATTTTGAAGAACATTTTAATCTTTTATCAGACTTAAGCAAAGATAGATATAAAACGAATTTATTGCGAATTCTAGATTCAAAAGAACCGGAAGATCAAGAAATAATTCACCACGCTCCCCCTATTTTAGATTATGTTTCTGATACAGATCGAGAGTATTTTGATGAGATTTTACGAGCTTTATCTCTTTTAAATATTCCTTATACAATAAACCCTCGCTTGGTTCGAGGTTTAGATTATTATTCAGATCTAGTTTTTGAAGCTTTCTCAACGTTTCAAGGGCATGTATATGCTCTAGGAGGAGGAGGGCGTTATGATAATTTAATTGCTGAGTCTGGTGGACCTTCAACTCCTGCATGTGGTTTTGGAATTGGATTAGAGCGGGTAATTCAAACTTTATTAGCTCAAGGACAAATTACTATTGATGTTCTCCAGAAATTTCGTTTAATTCCTTTGGAGCTGGAGGCAGATAATTTTTGTTTCATGTGGGCACAAAAATTACGTGATTTGGGAATTCCGACAGAAATCGAATGGTCTCATAAAAAAGTAAAAACCGCTTTGCAAGTTGCTAGTGCTGAGCAAGTTTCCCATGTTTGTTTGGTTGGGAAAAGAGAGTTAAGCTCTCAGCTTTTAACTGTTAAAAATATGTTTTTGCGGCAAGAGTTTTCCGGATCAAAAGAAGAAATAGAGCAGAGGTTGCTATATGAAATACAGAACACATCATTGTAATGAATTATCAATAAATCATGTTGGTAAGTGTGTTCGCCTTGCTGGTTGGGTACATCGTTTTCGAAATCATGGTGGTGTTGTTTTCATTGATTTACGGGATCGTTTTGGGATAACACAAATAGTTTGTCGAGAAAAAGATGATCAAGAACTACATCAGAGGCTGAATGCTGTGCGTTCTGAGTGGGTTCTTGCTGTTGAGGGGAAAGTTTGTTCTCGTTTGTCTGGTATGGAAAACCCTAATATTTCTACTGGAGATATTGAAGTTGAAATTCAGAAATTACAGATTTTATCAAAATCTCAAAATTTGCCTTTTTCTATTTCAGATGAACATATTCAAGTTAACGAAGAGTTACGTTTACAATATCGTTACTTAGATATGCGTCGAGGAGAAATTCTTGATAGATTAACATGTCGTCATAATGTCATGCTTGCTTGCCGCTCCTTTTTGAGTGAATTAGGCTTTATTGAGGTAGTCACTCCTATACTAGGGAAATCTACTCCTGAGGGTGCTAGAGATTATGTTGTTCCCTCAAGAATCTATCCTGGAGAATTTTATGCCTTGCCTCAGTCTCCTCAAATTTTTAAGCAGCTTCTTATGGTCGGAGGATTAGATCGCTATTTTCAAATAGCAACTTGTTTTAGAGACGAAGATTTGCGTGCAGATCGCCAACCTGAATTTGCACAAATTGATATTGAAATGAGTTTTGGGGATACTCAAGATCTGTTCCCGATAATAGAGAAGCTTGTGGCTTCAATATTTGCCGTCAAAGGCATAGAGATTTCTCTACCTTTGCTTAAAATGACTTATAAAGATGCTATGGATTTTTATGGTACGGATAAGCCTGATCTTCGGTTCGATCTTCGTTTAAAAGATTGTCGCAATCATGCTAAAAATTTTTCTTTTTCTATTTTTTTAGATCAGCTTGCTCAAGGAGGGACAATTAAAGGTTTTTGTGTTTCTGGAGGAGCAGATATTTCACGTAAGCAATTGGATAGTTATACAGAGTTTGTAAAACGTTACGGTGCTATGGGGCTTGTCTGGATTAAAAAACAAGAGAGTGGAGTGTCTTCTAATGTTTCAAAATTTGCTTCAGAAGAAGCTTTTGAAGCTATGTTTGATGATTTTGGAGCTCAAAATCAAGATATTTTATTACTTATAGCTGCTCCAGAGTCAGTGGCAAATCAGGCTTTAGATCACCTGCGTCGATTAATTGCTAAAGAGCGTCAGCTTTATGATGAAAATCAGTTTAATTTTGTTTGGATTACAGATTTTCCTTTGTTTACTCTAACAGAAGGCGAGCTTAGTGCTGAGCACCATCCTTTTACAGCTCCTTTAGAAGAAGATATTTCTTTATTAGATTCTAAACCATTATCTGTTCGTTCATCAAGTTATGATTTGGTTCTTAATGGATACGAGATTGCTTCAGGGTCTCAGCGTATTCATAGTGCAGAATTACAAAATAAAATATTTGCTTTACTAAAGTTATCGCCGCAAAGTATAGAAGAAAAATTTGGTTTCTTCATAAAAGCTTTAAGTTTTGGTACACCGCCACATTTAGGTATTGCTTTAGGATTAGATCGACTTATAATGGTGTTAACTCAAACGGAAAGTATTCGAGAAGTTATTGCATTCCCTAAAACTCAAAAAGCTGCTGATCTCATGATGAATGCTCCTGCAGAAATAATGTCTTCCCAATTAAAAGAGTTAAATATTAAGGTAGCTTCTTAAATGAGTTATAGTTGTATTTAGCATACCTCAGATAAGTTCAATGATAGGAGAAAAAATGAGTAAGCGATGGAATTTAATTTTAACAACAGTAGCTATGGCTTTTTCCATCTCTTCTTGTGATCCAAGTTCTACTCGCAGTCAAAAGCCTCGAGTTGAACAAGAGCATGATGATGACGAAGAAGAATTAGTAGAAAACCAGAAGCTATCAAGAACTTTTGGTCATTTGTTAGCGAGACAATTACGAAAATCTGAAGATGTCGTGTTTGATATTTCTGAAGTGGCTAAAGGGTTACAAAGAGAACTAGCTTGTAAAGATGCTCCACTAACAGAAGCAGAATATGAAGAGAAAATGGCAGAAGTTCAAAAAGTGATATTCGAAAGAAAAGCAAAAGAAAATCTTTCTCTTGCAGAGAAGTTTTTAAGAGATAACAGCAAGAATGTTGATGTTGTTGAGGTCCAGCCTAATAAACTACAGTATAAAATTATAAAAGAAGGCACTGGGAAGGCAATTTCTGGTAAACCTGAGACTTTGTTACATTACAAAGGTTCCTTTATTAATGGTCAGATATTTAGTAGTTCTAACGATAGTAAAGAACCTATTTTATTGCCTTTAAATCAAACTATTCCAGGATTTGCTTTAGGAATGCAAGGAATGAAAGAAGGAGAAACCCGAATTCTTTATATTCACCCTGATCTTGCTTATGGAACTTCAGGACAGCTTCCCCCAAATTCTTTGTTAATTTTTGAAATTCATTTGATTCAAGCTAATGAAGAAGGAGTAGCAACAGCGGAAGAAGATCCTTCTATAGCATCATGAAAGTAGTCCTTGTTTCTCCTGATATTCCTCAAAATACAGGAAACATTGGTAGGACCTGCGTAGCTCTTGGAGCTGAGCTAATTTTAGTAAGGCCCCTAGGGTTCTCCTTGCTTGATAAATTTGTTAAGAGAGCAGGAATGGACTATTGGAGTAAGCTAAATTTAAAAGTTGTAGATTCCTTAGAGGATGTTTTGAAAGATTCTTTAGAAGAAAATATTTTTTGTTTTTCTACGAAAGGTTCAAGATATTATGCTGATGCCCCTATGTCTAATGAAGGGGTATTTATTTTTGGTTCAGAGTCAAAAGGTTTGCCTAAACCTGTTTTAGAAAAATATAGAAAACGTTGCTATTTTGTTCCCATGTTTTCTGAAGCAAGATCCTTAAACTTAGCAACAACTGTTGGGATAGTTTTATATGAAGTTGTCAGGCAAAACTTTCTCAGTTTTGCCTTCTCAGATAATTTTAAGCGTGTTTGTTAATCAACTCTATTAAAGTTTCTTTATCTTTTAGACCTACAGTGCGTGCAACCTCTTTCCCATCTTTAAAAAGTATAAGGGTAGGAATTGAACTCACTTCATATTTCTCTGCAGGGCCTGAATTATCATCTATATTGACCTTCCCAATAGTGACGTGAGGTAATTCTGATGCTAGAGATTCTAGTATAGGGGTAAGCATTCTACATGGACCACACCATTCGGCAAAAAAATCTATAAGAACCAATCCTACACTAGTGAATGTATCGAAGTCTTGTGCTGATACTATCTTTACCATAATTTAAAATCCTTCTCGAATGTCGTTTCCCAATGTGCAGCTAAGAAGACTTGAACTTCCATGAGCTAAAGCTCACTAGAACCTGAATCTAGCGCGTCTACCGATTCCGCCATAGCTGCATTTTGCAGAATTGTAGACATAGATAATAAAAAACACAAATGAGAAACTTTTTAAAGAAAAATACATTATTTTTTTTACAAATCAGTGCAATGATACCTTTATGTTCAACATAATTATCGTCTCTGATAATATGACTCGTTTAATGTAAGGCAAATCAAATCGTTTTTGAATTGCTAGGGGTTTCCTTTAGCTTTTGTCGATGGAAGAGTCTTACAGTTGCTCGTATTGTCAAAAAGGAATCGGCATGGAGATTTCTGGAGAAAATAAACAAAAACTTTTACGGTTTTTGGAAACTCAAAAAAAACCAGAATTATTAGCGACTTATTTATTTTATTTAGAATGCGCTATGGGTTTACGTCCTGTTGTGTTTGTTCGTGATAAAATTATTTTCAAGAATGCAGAAGATGCTGTACAGATTCTTGAAAAAGATAAGAAAATTTGGCGTGAAACAGAAATACAAATAAGTTCTGGAAAGCCAGAGGTTAACGAGCATACGAAGCGCATTTACATTTGCCCTTTTACTGGTAAAGTTTTTGCTGATAACGTGTATGCTAATCCTCAAGATGCTATATATGATTGGTTGTCTTCATGCCCTCAAAATATCGAACAGCAGGGTGGAGTGCGTATAAAACGTTTCCTTGTTTCAGATGATCCTAATGTTATTAAAGAATATATAGTTTCTCCTAAAGAGCCTATTGTAAAAACAGTATTTGCTTCTGTTGTTACAGGCAAGTTGTTTCATAATTTATCAGATCTTTTAGAGGATTTTATTTCTGGATATTTGCGACCAATGACTCTAAAAGAAGTACAAAATCAACATAAATTCCAATTAGAAAACTCTTTCTTATCCCTATTACAGGATGCTTTAGAAGAAGAGAAAATAGCCGAATTTATAGAAAGCTTAGCTGATGACACCGCATTTCATGTGTATATTAGTCAATGGGTGGATACAGAAGAGTAACTAATTCCTCTATAGAAACTGTGATGTTTGGAGCCTGGTTAGGTAAGCGCCTTTCTCCAGGAATGGTGTTGCTTTTGTTCGGAGATTACGGAGCAGGAAAAACAGAGTTTGTCCGTGGTGTTGTGCAAGGATTTTTAGGTAGTACGTTCGCTAAAGATGTAGCCAGCCCTTCTTTCTCTCTTCTTCATGTTTATGAAAGCTCTTCTCGTAGAGTATGTCATTACGATTTTTATCGATTAGATAAAGAGTGTTTAATGTCTATATTTCAAGATACAGAAGAAGATGATGTCATATGTATTGAATGGGCAGATCGGATTCAAACTCCTCAGTTTCGCGATTCTATACGTATTTATATAGAAACATTGATGTTAGAGCAAAGGGAAGTTCGTATAGATGCTCCCAAAGCGCTTTTATCATAAAGATTAGGATAAGAAGGAACTATGACATTATTAAAAGATACGATTTTTGTTTGCCTAGATTGTGAAATGACAGGGTTGGATGTAAAAAAGGATCGTATTATTGAATTTGCCGTAGTTCGCTTTACTTTTGACCATATTATTGATTCTATGGAGTTTTTAATTAATCCTGAGAGGGTTGTTTCTGTAGAATCACAGAGAATACACCATATTTCTAATGAAATGCTCAAAGATCAACCAAAGTTCGCAAAAGTTTATCCAAAAATCAAAGCTTTTCTCAAGGAGGGTGATCATATTGTTGGTCATAGTGTTGGTTTTGATTTACAAGTTTTGTCTCAAGAAGCAGAACGCATTAGTGAGGCCTCTCTATCAAAGTATTGCGTTATTGATACTTTGAGGCTTGCAAAAGAATATGGAGATTGTCCTAACAACTCCTTAGAATCTCTTGCAGTACACTTTAATGTCCCATACGATGGGAATCATCGTGCAATGAAGGATGTGGAGATTAATATCAGCATTTTTAAGCACTTGTGTAAGCGTTTTCAAACTATAGAGCAACTAAAACAGGTGTTAGCAAAGCCTATAAAAATGAAGTATATGCCTTTGGGAAAACACAAAGGACGTTGTTTTTCCGAAATTCCTTTAGCCTATTTAATGTGGGCTTCTAAAATGGATTTTGATTCCGATTTATTATTTTCTATTAAACATGAAATAAAACTTCGTCAGAAAGGGACAGGTTTTTCTCAGGTGAATAATCCTTTTATGAGCTTATAAAAGAGCTTTAGTTACTGTTCAAAAGATTTCTATTATAATCTATTTTCTAAATTTCTATTTAGAACCTCTTGATTTTCTTTGAAGTGACCTATACTATCCGACCAAGAGAATTTTTAAAGTTTTTTGAGGAGTGCTTTTGACTCTGAAAAATAAACTCGTATTATCTAGTTGTATTGATGGGCATATCTATAAGATCTTTCCTAACGATCTTAATGCAAATAACACCGTATTTGGTGGTTTATTAATGAGTTTACTAGATCGCTTGGCTTTAGTTGTTGCGGAACGTCATACTGAACGTATTTGTGTTACCGCCTTTGTTGATGCTTTATGTTTTTATGCCCCTGCATATATGGGAGAGAACCTCATTTGCAAGGCTGCTGTGAATAGAACTTGGCGCACTTCCTTGGAAGTTGGTGTTAAAGTTTGGGCAGAAAATATCTATAGACAGGAAAGAAGACACATCACTTCTGCTTATTTTACTTTTGTTGCTATGGATAATGATAATCGACCTACTCTTGTTCACCATATTGTTCCTAAAAGTGCGGAAGAAAAACGACGATATAATGAGGCAGATGTGCGACGACAGGCACGTTTGAAGACAAATAAATAGGAAGCCTTGTGTTTAGAGCCTTTGGATTTTTTGCTTCTTTGGTAATCCTTATTTTAGCTCAACCTGATATCAGTCAGTTTTTTTCTTTATTAGGGTTCGCTTGTGGTTATGGACTTTTATGGTATAGTTTAGAGCCTTTAAAAGGTCTGCATCTTTCTAGGAAAGCTCTCTTTTTTTCCCTTTTTTTCTGGTCTCTAACAGTAGAGGCTTTTCATTTTTCTTGGATGCTATCAGATCTTTATGTAGGGAAATTTATTTATTTAGTTTGGATTTTTTTAATAGGAATTTTAGCTTTTTTATTTTCTTGCTTCTCCTATTTGCTTATTACTGTCATGCGACAGAGAATGCTAAAACTGCTTTGGTGTCTTCCTGGAGTCTGGGTTGCCATGGAAATGATAAGGTTTTATGGCATATGTTCAGGAATGTCTTTAGATTATCTAGGTTTGCCAATGACTGCATGTTCTTACGGAAGGCAGTTTGGTGGTTTTTTTGGTTGGGCAGGACAAAGTTTTGTAATTGTTGCTGTTGGAATAAGTTTTTATTGTGTTTTATTGAGAAAGGCTTTTGCAAAAATATGTTGGTCGATTTCTTTGATTCTTCCTTTCTGCTTGGGAGGTATTCACTATGAATATTTGAAACATAGGGCAGTAGAAAATAATGAAAATTTAAATGTTGCTGTAGTTCAACCTGCAATTTCTCCTGAAGACCCTCCTTTAAAAAATCCTGTTCAAGCATGGCAACGACTTATAGATCTTATTGCAAATATACACAAACCTATAGATGTGCTTATCTTTCCTGAGGTCGCTGTTCCTTTTGATAGTAGTAAAAGGATATACTCTTATGAAGATAGTTTACCAGTACTTGCTCCTTTTGTAATTCCCGATAAAAAAGATGGGTTAACTAATTTTGATTGGGTACAAATTTTATCCCAATATTTTCGTTGCCCAGTTTTAATTGGGATGGAGCGTTGGGAAGAGTCTTCGGAACATATATATTTTTATAACTCTGCAGAGCTTATATCAGAGCAAGAACAGCAAGGATATGATAAACGAGTTTTGGTTCCCGGAGGGGAATATATTCCTGGTGGACGTTTAGGAAAATTTATTTGTAAAAAATTTTTTCCAGAGCAAATGCTGACATGTTTACGTTTGCCAGGAATTCGTTCAGGAATCATAAAAGTTTCTGGTTTGCCTGCTTTGGGAGTGTCTATTTGTTATGAAGAAACATTTGGCTATCTTTTACGGATCTATAAACAACAAGGAGCTCGACTTCTTGTTAATTTAACAAATGATGGATGGTACCCCTCTTCTCGATTGCCTCAAGTCCATTTTTCCCATGGAATTTTACGTAATCAAGAATTGGGAATGCCTTGTGTTCGTGCATGTCAAACAGGAGTAACTGCCGCAGTAGATTCTCTAGGACGTATAGTGAGTCAATTGCCTTATGAAACTCGAAATCAAAAAGCTGTACCGGGAGTTTTACAAGTCTCTATCCCCTTATTTACTTATCAAACTTTATACGCTTATTGTGGAGATTGGATTATGGGGTGTATAGCCTTATGTTTATCAGGATATCTTGGAGTAGGTATCATAGGATATCGCTTGCTTGCTAAAAAAGAAAAAGGATAATATACGAAGACTCTCTGTCAGGTTTTTGCATGTTAGAACGAGCTCAGAAAACGTTAAAGCGCGAGGTTAGTTATTCTGGAGTGGGAATCCACTTTGGTAGATCCGCGAGACTTTCTTTGCTTCCTGCGAAAGCCAATACAGGGATAATTTTCCGTCGTAACACTTCTTCTGGAGAATGGCAGGATATCCCCGCATTGTTACCACATGTATATGACACTGGGCGTAGTACAACCCTATCACAAGGTAGTACAATTATTGCTACTGTAGAGCACCTTATGGCAGCTTTGCGCTCTAGTGATTTAGATAACGTTATCGTTCAGTGTAGTGATGAGGAGATCCCTATAGGAGATGGAAGCTCGAATGTTTTTGTAGATTTGATAGATAAAGCTGGGATTTGCGAATTAGAAGAAAAAATCTCTATTGCTAGACTTTCTCAACCAGTTTATTATCAATATCAAGACATTTTTCTTGCAGCATTTCCATCTGAAGAGCTAAAAATTTCCTACACTTTACATTATCCTCAAAGCCCAACCATAGGGACGCAATATCGCTCTTTAGTAATTACTGAAGCTTCTTTTCGAGAAAGTATAGCTCCTTGTAGAACATTTGCTCTTTATAATGAGTTGTGTTTTTTAATGAATAAGGGTTTGATTGGAGGAGGATGTCTTGAAAATGCTGTAGTTTTTAAAGACGATGGTATTATTAGTCGTGGGCAATTACGATTCCCTGATGAGCCTGTGAGACATAAAATCTTAGATTTAATAGGAGATCTTTCATTGGTTGGACAACCTTTTGTTGCGCATGTGTTTGCTGTGGGATCAGGACATTCTTCGAATGTTGCTTTTGGGAAGGAAATTCTAAAAGCTTTGCAAGTGAGAGAAAGCAAGTGATGAATCAATCAGCAATAAAAATTCGAAAAATATTAGACTTACTTCCACATCGTTATCCTTTTTTGCTTGTGGATAAGGTTGTGTCTTATGACATAAAGAATAAGAGTATAAAAGCTCAAAAAAATGTTTCAATAAATGAACCTTTTTTTGTTGGACATTTTCCAGAAACTCCAATTATGCCTGGGGTATTAATTTTAGAGTCTTTAGCACAAGCTGCCGGTGTATTATTAGGTCTAGTTCTTGAAAATGATAAAAGCAAAAGAATAGCGTTATTTTTGGGAGTACAAAAAGCTAAATTTCGTTTAGCTGTACGACCTGGAGATATACTCTCTTTAAATGCAAAATTTTCTTTAATTTCCTCGAAAGGAGGAAAAGCTATGGCACAAGCGTATGTAGATTCTTCGCTTGCGACAGAAGCAGAGTTGAGCTTTGCTCTAGTAGATAAAGAATCCCTATAGATAACGGAGAAATATGACGAACATTCACCCTTCTGCAATTGTCGAGCCTGGGGCAAAAATTGGAAAGAATGTTGTTGTGGAGCCGTATGCTATGATCAAATCTACAGTAACCTTATGCGATAATGTTACTGTAAAGTCTTACGCCTACATTGATGGGTATACTACCATAGGTAAGGGAACGACAATATGGCCCTCTGCAATGATTGGAAATAAACCTCAAGATTTAAAATATCGTGGGGAAAAAACTTTTGTAATAATTGGTGAATATTGTGAAATTCGCGAATTTGCTATTATTACATCCTCTACATTTGAAGGAACAACAGTTTCTATTGGAGATCATTGTCTAATAATGCCTTGTGCTCATGTTGCTCATAACTGTACCCTTGGGCATCACGTGGTTTTAAGTAATCATGCTCAACTTGCAGGGCATGTTCAAGTTGATGATTATGCGATTATCGGTGGAATGGTTGGCGTTCATCAGTTTGTTCGTATAGGCACTCATGCAATGGTCGGAGCCCTTAGTGGTATTCGTCGAGATATTCCTCCTTACACTATCGGGAGTGGAAACCCTTATCAGCTTGGAGGAATTAATAAAATTGGCTTACAAAGAAGATCTGTTCCTTTTGCAACGCGATTAGCTTTAATAAAAGCTTTTAAACGAGTTTATCGCTCTGAAGGATGTTTTCAAGAGGCTCTAATAGAAGCTCAAGAAGAACTTGGTCATATCCCTGAAGTTTCACATTTTATTGATTTTTGCCAAACCTCTAGTAAACGGGGGATCGAAGGACGTACAGATAAACAAGCTTTACAAGAAGAAAATTTAGAAAAAACGAGAGCTTTAATTGAATCTTAAAGTTGTTTATTTTGGCACTCCTCAATTTGCTGCTACTGTTTTAGAAGGCTTACTTGCTTATGGTATTCAAGTTGTCGGTGTTGTCTCTAGAGTAGACAAGCCTCAAAAAAGATCAGCTCAGCCTGTTCCTTCTCCAGTGAAAATTTCTGCTCTGACACATAATCTGCCTTTACTTCAGCCTATAAAAGTATCAGATCCTGAGTTCATACAGCAGCTAAAAGTTTTCAATGCGGATGTATTTGTTGTTGTTGCTTATGGAGTCATTTTACGTCAGGAAATCTTAGATATTCCTCGTTATGGTTGTTACAATCTCCATGCAGGTCTTCTTCCTGCTTATCGTGGTGCAGCTCCTATACAACGTTGTATAATGGACGGAGTCGTGGAATCTGGGAATACTGTCATTCGTATGGATGCTGGTATGGATACAGGGGATATTGTCAATACAACACATGTCGTTGTAGAAGATGATATGACAGCGGGAGAGCTTGAAGAAGCTCTAGCAGCTCAAGGTCCAGAGGTATTGAAAAAGACTTTAGTTCAACTTGAGTCTGGTAAGCTAATTCTAACTCCTCAAGATTCTACTAAAGCTACGATGGCTCCTAAGCTATCGAAAGAAGAGGGGAGAGTTCCTTGGGGAGAATCTGCAAAAAAGGTTTATGCTCATATTCGTGGTGTTACACCGGCTCCCGGAGCTTGGACTTTATTTTCTGCACGCGAAAAGCCTGAAAAACGTTTAACTATTCATAAGGCGCGTCTTTTTGCTGAATCTGGAGATTTTGGGGCTCCGGGAACAATCTTTGATTCAGGTCAAAAAGAACTGCTCGTAGCATGTTCACAAGGAGCTCTTAGCCTTCTAGAAATTCAACCAGAAGGCAAGAATGTTATGAATTCAAAAATTTTTTTAAATGGATATTCATCATCTAAATTAAAAATAATACTTTAATCTAATTAATTAAAAAAATCTTTTTCTTTTGCCTTCATTTAGTTTTAATGTGTTTTATGATATTATGACTTCTTTTACCCTGTGAAAGGAGGTTTATGACAACAACTATAACTAAATATGCATTAAAGTTGGTGACCGCCTCGAACACATGTCAACAGGTCACAAAAAAATCTGCATCAAGCAATTGTTTTAAACAGTTTTTTACAAATAAAAATAACCGTCTGGCAAAATTTGTTAACATGTCTTCGGGGCTGGACAAAACATTTAAGTGTGGAAAGTCAGTTTCAGAGTTAGCTTTAGGAATCCTTCAGGAGACCGGAGGAAGTGCTGAGGCTATTAAGTTGGCTCAAAATTCTTTAAACCTTACCAAAACGGCTCGAGATGTTATGGCATTAGGGAATGTTTTTAATGGAGCTATCCCTGGTTGTGTAACATCAACTCAAAAATGTTGTAGTCTTCTGAAACAATGTTTCTCTTCTTCTCCCGCATATAAATATCCTACGAACGATGCCTTTGTCCTTCCTAAAGACTTTATGGTTCTTAGAAGTGACTTTGCTTTGGCTGCAGCGAAAGAAGCTTGCAGCGCTGTTGGCGCCCTTACCTTCTCTCTTAGTTTTGGTGTTTTAAAGCCAACTCTTCTTGTAAATAAAATTGCTCCAACTCCTTTCCTTGGCTCGAAAGAAAAAGAAGGCTTAGGTATGGGAGTTTCTACATTGATGGCAGCGAACCATGTATCTGGAGTTCTTGGAGGAGCGCTTTCTATTGTTACAGAGCGGCGTGCCTATTTGCGTGGTAGAGCGTTATTAATGGCTGCCCCAAATAATGAAGAAGAAGGCGTTTCATGTAACGTTGACGATATTGAGAAAGCTTCACAAGCTCTTAGGAGTTCGTATATTGGAGGTATAAAGAAAGCAATTCTTACTATTATAGAAAAAGGATTAGAGTTTATTGCAGATATCCTGAAACTTATTCCATTTCCTATGTCTGCGGCTTGCAATCTTGCCTGTGTTGGAGCTTTAACTACGGGATCTTCACTGCTAGGGATTTATAAAATTTGGCAATCTGCTGGAGCTTCTAAATAATCTAATTTTTCTTTTCAATCTTTCAAACTCACTTCTAAATTTTTTTTAGAAGTGAGTTTGTATTTATCAGCTAACAAGAGTTTTAAAATAACCCTTTTATCTTTGTGTTATTGATCTTAAGATTGTTTTTTTCCATTGTAAAAATCTTCTCTCTCTGATAACCTCTCCCTTTATTTTCTTAAGGAAAAGGTTCCTTTTCTTTTTAGGGAATTCTACGAGTTAAAATACTAAAAAGATTTGTCTGGTTGCCCTGTAAGCAGGCGAATCATTCTTATTAATGGGTAGTTTTATGCAATCTCATATGAGTTTGATGGGAAAGAAAGAAGGCATGCTCCACGTTTTTAATAAAGATGGCAATCTTGTGGCATGCTCAGTGATTAGTATAAAACCTAATGTTGTAACCCAAATTAAAACTATAGAGAAGGATGGTTATACCTCTCTACAAATGGGTGCAGGAGAGGAGTCTCTACCATTACAAACTATTCAAAAACGGTATACTAAACCAAAGCTCGGACATTTGAAAAAATCAGGTGACCGAGTTTTTCGTTTTTTAAAAGAAACGCGTGTTTCTGAAGACGTTGCTAGCTCTGTGTCTTTAGGAGATGCTTTTGGTTTAGAAGTTTTTGAAGGAGTTTCATCTGTTGATATAAGTGGTGTTTCAAAGGGAAAAGGTTTTCAGGGGGTCATGAAGAGATTTGGTTTTCGAGGCGGCCCAGGAACTCATGGTTCTGGATTTCATCGTCATGCTGGTTCTATTGGAATGAGGTCGACTCCAGGTCGATGCTTTCCAGGAAGTAAGCGTCCTAGTCATATGGGAGATGATAATGTGACAGTGAAAAACTTGGAAATTATAAAAATAGATTTAGAAAGAAAAATATTATTAGTTAAGGGTGCAATCCCCGGTTCTAAAGGTTCTGTTGTTGTTGTGAGGCGGTCTTCTAGAGCTTAGCAAGGATGGGAGAATACAGAAGAGGTCTTATGGTGTTATTGTCAAAATTTGATTTTTCAGGGAAAAAGACAGGTGAAATAGAAGTGTCGGACTCTTTTTTTGTTGAAGAAGGAGAAGGGCTTCAATCTGTAAAAGACTACCTTGTTGCAATTAGAGCAAATAAAAGACAGTGGTCTGCGAGTACAAAAAATCGTTCAGAAGTTAGCCATTCGACAAAAAAACCTTTTAAGCAAAAGGGAACAGGGAATGCTCGGCAGGGGTCTTTAGCCTCTCCTCAGTTTCGAGGTGGTGGGATTGTTTTTGGTCCCAAGCCTAAATTCAATCAACACGTTCGAATAAATCGTAAAGAGAAAAGAGCCGCTATACGTCTCTTATTGGCTCAAAAAATTCAATCTCAAAAGTTGGTTGTGGCAGATAATAGTGTTTTCATTGAAAGTTTAAATGCTCCTAAAACCCAAGAGGCTTTGCGTTTTCTTAAAAATTGTGGTGTAGAGTGTCGAGGAATTTTATTTATAGATCATCTTGATCATATAGCCCTCAACCAAAATATTAGATTAAGTTTGCGAAATCTTCCCGCTACACGAGGATTTGTTTATGGCGCTAACCTTAATGGATACGATATAGCAGCAGCTCGCAACATTGTAATGTCTGAAAAAGCTCTGGAAGATCTTTTCAAACATTTTATTTCAGAAACTAAAGATTAAAGGAATTCGGATATGAAAGATCCTTACGATGTGATTAAACGACACTATGTAACGGAAAAGGCTAAAATGCTTGAAGGTCTTAGTCTAGGTTCTGGAGAAGGGAAGAAAAAAGGAAGTTATTGTAAACATCCAAAATTTGTTTTTGTTGTTGCTAGCGATGCATCAAAACCTCTTATTGCAAAGTCTTTAGAGGCTATTTACGCTGATAAAAATGTGAAAGTAAAAAGTGTTAATACGGTGTGTGTAAAACCGCAACCGGCTCGAATTCTTCGAGGTCGTAAAAACCGAAAAGGAAAAACAGCTGGTTTTAAAAAAGCTATTGTAACCTTCCAGTCTGGACATTCCATCTAATTTAAGGAAAAATTATGTTTAAAAAATTTAAGCCAGTAACTCCGGGAACTCGACAGTTAGTTCTTCCCGCTTTTGATGAGTTAACTAAAAGTGGAGAGTTGTCTGGGTCTAGTTCCAAAAAGAGTGTTCGACCATACAAAAAGCTATCCCACTTTAAAAAAAGTACAGGAGGAAGAGATAATTTAGGTCACATTTCCTGTCGTCATCGTGGTGGTGGAGCTAGAAAGCTTCTCCGAGTTGTTGACTTTAAAAGAAATAAAGACGGTATTACCGCTAAAGTCGTGACCGTAGAGTATGATCCTAATCGTTCTGCGTATATTGCTTTGCTGAGTTATGAAGATGGCGAGAAGCGCTATATTTTGGCTCCTAAAGGCCTTAAAAGGGGTGATATGGTGGTTTCTGGAGAGGGAAGTCCTTTCAGGCCGGGGTGCTGTATGAGTTTGAAAAGCATGCCTCTGGGATTAAATGTTCATAATATAGAAATGCGTCCTTCTTCCGGAGGAAAGTTAGTGAGGTCTGCTGGATTGGCCGCACAAATTATTGCAAAGACTCCTGGTTACGTAACTTTAAAAATGCCTTCCGGAGAATTTCGGATGTTAAATGAAAGTTGTCGAGCGACTGTCGGAGAAGTTTCTAACTCTGATCATAATCTGCGAGTTGAAGGGAAAGCTGGAAGAAAGCGTTGGATGGGAGTGCGTCCAACAGTTCGTGGTACGGCTATGAATCCTGTAGATCATCCACATGGCGGAGGTGAAGGCCGACATAATGGTTATATTCCTCGTACACCATGGGGGAAAGTTACTAAAGGATTAAAGACTCGCGATAAGCGTAAAAGTAATAAGTGGATAGTTAAAGATCGAAGAAAGTAGGGATTATTTATGAGTAGGTCGTTAAGAAAAGGTCCTTTTGTTGATCACCATCTATTGAAGAAAGTTCGTACTATGAATTTAGAGGAAAAGAAAACTCCTATTAAAACATGGTCTCGTCGTTCAATGATCATTCCTGAAATGATAGGCCATACATTTGAAGTTCATAATGGGAAAAAGTTTCTCAGTGTTTTTGTTTCAGAAACTATGGTTGGTCATAAGCTGGGGGAATTTTCTCCCACAAGAATATTCAAAAGTCATCCTGTGAAAAGAGGGTAAGTCTAAAAAGAGAGACGTATTATGTTTAAAGCGACTGCCCGTTATATCCGGGTACAACCTCGTAAAGCACGACTAGCTGCCGAGCTTATGAGGAGTTTAAGTGTGCAAAGAGCTCGAGAACAGCTGTTGTTTTCTGAATTAAAAGCTGGAAGATGTTTGAAAAAGGTTCTTGATAGCGCTGTTGCAAACGCTGTGCTTCATGAAAATATAAAATGTGAAGATTTAAGTGTCATAGAAGTACGTGTTGATGCAGGCCCCGTATATAAGCGATCAAAATCAAAAAGTCGGGGAGGGCGTTCCCCCATTTTAAAACGTACTAGCCATTTAACTGTTGTTGTTGGCGAAAAGAAGCGATAGGAGAAAATCATGGGTCAAAAAGGATGCCCTATTGGGTTTCGCACAGGTGTTACAAAGAAGTGGCGCTCTCTTTGGTACGGAAACAAGCAAGAATTTGGTAAATTTCTCATAGAAGACGTTAGAATTCGCGAGTTTTTAAGAAAAAAGCCTTCTTGTCAAGGAGCAGCAGGTTTTGTTGTTCGTCGTATGAGTGGAAAAATTGAAGTAACAATTCAAACGGCTCGTCCCGGTCTCGTCATTGGCAAGAAAGGTGCAGAAGTAGATCTTCTTAAAGAAGAATTAAGAAAACTTACAGGAAAAGAAGTTTGGTTGGAAATCGCAGAGATAAAAAGACCTGAATTAAATGCAAAGCTTGTTGCTGACAATATTGCTCGTCAGATAGAGCGCCGAGTTTCTTTTAGGCGCGCTATGAAAAAAGCGATGCAATCTGTTATGGATGCCGGTGCTATTGGTGTGAAGATTCAGGTTTCAGGAAGATTGGCAGGGGCTGCAATTGCTCGGTCTGAATGGTATAAAAATGGTCGTGTGCCTTTGCATACACTAAGAGCTGATATAGATTATGCTATTGCTTCCGCAGAGACTACATATGGAATTATTGGTGTGAAGGTGTGGATAAATCTTGGGGAAAATACTCCGTCAGCAACTCCTAGTGTTGTTTCTGGAAATACCCCAACAGCGCCTGTAGCTGCATCATAGAGTTGTAAATAAAGGTATGTTTTATGTTAATGCCTAAGCGCACAAAATTTCGCAAACAACAAAAAAGCCAATTCGCAGGCTTAAGTAAAGGCGCTACGTTTGTTGATTTCGGTGATTTTGGAATGCAAACTTTAGAACGAGGTTGGATAACAAGTCGACAAATTGAAGCTTGTAGGATTGCTATTAATAGATATTTAAAGCGTAAAGGAAAGGTTTGGATTCGTATTTTCCCAGATAAAAGTGTGACAAAAAAACCTGCAGAAACTCGTATGGGGAAAGGTAAGGGAGCTCCAGATCATTGGGTTGCTGTTGTTCGTCCCGGACGTATTTTATTTGAAGTTGCCAACGTTTCTAGAGAGGATGCTCAAGATGCTTTACGAAGAGCTGCTGCAAAATTAGGAGTTAAAACACGCTTTGTTAAGCGAGTAGAAAGGGTGTAATATGTCTGCGAAAAAGAAACTTCTTATTGAACTCAGAGAAAAGAGCAATGCTGATTTAGATGAGTTCATTCATGAAAGCAAAAAAGCTCTTTTTAATTTAAGAGCGGAAGCTTTGTTACAGAATAAAGTTGTGAAAGCTCATTTGTTTTCTTTGTATAAAAAAAATATTGCTAGAGCTCTAACAATTAAACAAGAAAGAAAAGGTAAAGTTCATGGCTAACCTACAAAGAGGCTCCAGAAAAACTAAAGTTGGCATTGTTGTTTCTGCTAAGATGGATAAAACAGTTGTTGTGCGAGTGGAGAGAATTTGTTCACATCCTCAATACGCTAAAGTGGTTCGTGATTCGAAGAAGTTTTATGCCCACAATGATTTAGACGGAGTTTCTGAAGGAAGCAAAGTCAAAATTCAAGAAACACGTCCTTTATCTAAGACCAAAAGATGGCGTGTTATTGAATGTATAAATTAGTGACAGATTATCAACACTGTATTGGATAAGTAGATTATGATTCAGCAAGAAACTCAGTTAAAAGTTGCCGATAATACTGGGGCTAAAAAAGTAAAGTGTTTTAAGGTTCTGGGAGGTTCTCGTAGGCGTTATGCTACAGTCGGAGATATTATTGTCTGCTCTATTAGAGAAGTCGAGCCTGACAGCTCTATAAAAAAAGGGGATGTCGTTAAAGCAGTAATCGTGCGAACCCGTCGTGATATCCTTAGAAAAGATGGCTCATCACTAAGATTCGATACTAATAGCTGTGTGATTATCGATGATAAAGGAAACCCTAAAGGAACTCGTATTTTTGGTCCTGTAGCTCGTGAGATTCGTGATAGAGGTTTTATTAAGATCAGTTCTTTGGCTCCAGAGGTAATTTAGGGAAAAACAAGTTATGAAAAAACGTATTTGTGTTGGTGATACAGTTTATGTGTTGTCTGGCAACGATAAAGGAAAAGAAGGAAAAGTTATTTCCCTTCAAAAAGATCGTGCAATCGTTGAAGGAATTAATGTTCGTACAAAAAATATTAAACGCAGTCAGGAAAACCCTAAAGGAAAACGCATCAGTATAGAAGCTTCTATACATATTTCCAATATCCGTTTAAGCATTGATGGAGAACCTGCAAGGCTCCATGTTGAGACTTCTGAAAAAGGAAGGGAGTTATGGCAAAGATGCTCGGATGGTAGTACCAAGCTGTATCGTTTAGTGAAAGAGAGAAAAGGTGTATGAGTAGGCTAAAAAAACTTTATACCGAAGGGATTCGTAAGGATTTGTATAGTCAATTTGGTTATGTAAATTCTATGCAGATTCCTGTGCTAAAGAAGATAGTATTAAGCATGGGACTTGCCGAAGCTTCTAAGGACAAAAATCTTTTTCAATCTCATTTAGAAGAACTCACTGTAATTTCCGGACAAAAGCCTTTGGTAACGAAAGCTCGTAGTTCTATTGCAGGCTTTAAACTTCGTGAAGGGCAGGGAATTGGTGCTAAGGTTACATTGCGCGGAGTGCGTATGTATGAATTTATGGACCGTTTTTGTAATATAGTTTCTCCTAGAATTCGCGATTTTCGAGGGTTTTCTAATAAAGGAGATGGGCGAGGTTGTTATTCCTTGGGGTTAGATGATCAGCAAATCTTTCCTGAGGTGAATTTAGATCGTGTAAAGCGTGCTCAAGGATTAAATATTACCTGGGTAACCACTGCGCAAACAGATGCTGAGTGTATGGCTTTGTTAGAGCTTATGGGTTTGCGATTTAAGAAGGCTCAATAAGGGAGAAATAGTTCGGTATGGGCATGACAAGTGATTCTATAGCAGATTTATTAACACGCATTCGAAACGCTCTAAAAGCAGAGCATGTGTATGTAGATCTTGAGCATAGTAAAATGCGCGAAGCCATTGTGAAGATTCTCAAACAGAAGGGTTTTATTGCTCATCATTTGGTGAAAGAAGAGAATCGTAAACGTGTTATGCGAATATTCTTGCAGTATGACAATGATCGATCATCTGTGATACATCAGCTTAAGCGTGTTTCTAAGCCTTCTAGAAGAGTTTATGTCTCCGCGGCAAAGATTCCTTATGTATTCGGAAATATGGGTATTTCTGTTCTTTCTACTTCTCAAGGAGTAATGGATGGTTCCACCGCTAGAGCTAAAAATATTGGTGGTGAGCTGTTGTGCTTAGTTTGGTAATAGAAAATAAGTATGTTTTATAGGGCGGTAAAAGAATGTCACGCAAAGCTCGAGAACCTATTGTACTTCCTTTAGGGGTAGAAGTTCTCATTCAGAATGATGAAATAATTGTAAAGGGCCCTAAAGGTTCTTTGACACAACGATTAGTTAAGGAAGTCGAAATTGTCTTTCAAGAGAAGGAAATCTTTGTTAAGGCGGCTTCTCATGTTGAGGATAGGCCTAGTTGTATGCAAGGTTTGTATTGGGCTTTGATCTCTAATATGGTGAAAGGTGTTCATCTGGGGTTTGAAAAGCGTTTGGAAATGATAGGTGTTGGTTTCAGAGCTGCTGTTCAAGGATCTGTATTAGATCTTTTAATAGGTGTATCTCATCCTGTAAAAATCTCTATTCCCGCTTCTTTACAAGTCTCTGTTGAGAAAAATACTTTGATTTCTATCAAAGGTATAGACAAACAGCTAGTTGGAGAATTTGCTGCAAGCATTCGTTCTAAGCGTCCTCCAGAACCCTATAAAGGTAAAGGGATTCGTTACGAAAATGAATATGTTCGTCGTAAAGCTGGTAAAGCAGCAAAGACAAGCAAAAAATAAGATATAGGATAGAAGTTTAATTATGGAAAACTCATTATTCCAAAAGTCTTTGAAGAAGACGCGAAGAGCTTTAAGAGTGCGCAAGGTTTTAAGAGGTTCATCTTCAAAACCTCGCTTGTCTGTCGTAAAAACAAATAAGCATATTTATGTACAGCTTATAGATGATTCTCTTGGTAGAACTTTAGCTTCAATTTCTACTTTATCTAAAGAATGTAAAAGTGAAGGCTTAGCGCATAAGAATCAAGAGAACGCTAAAATCTTAGGAAATAAAATTGCAAAATTAGGAAAAGATCTTCAAGTGGGTCGAGTTGTATTCGACCGAGGTTCCTTTAAATATCATGGTATTATTGCTATGGTTGCAGATGGAGCTAGAGAGGGTGGATTACAATTTTAATGAAGGTTTAAATAGATGTCGTTATCAAAGAATTCTCATAAAGAAGATCAATTAGAAGAAAAAGTTCTTGTCGTTAACCGTTGCTCTAAAGTGGTTAAGGGTGGGCGGAAGTTTAGTTTTTCTGCTTTAATTTTGGTCGGAGATGGAAAAGGACGTTTGGGATATGGTTTTGCAAAAGCAAACGAGCTCACAGATGCTATTCGTAAGGGAGGAGAGGCTGCAAGAAAGAATCTAATAGAGATTTTGGCTTTGGAGAACGGCTCCATCCCTCATGAAGTTTTTGTTCATCACGATGGGGCGCAATTGTTGTTAAAGCCGGCAAAATTAGGTACAGGAATTGTTGCAGGTTCCCGTATTCGTTTAATTTTAGAAATGGCTGGAATTAAGGACATTGTAGCTAAGAGTTTGGGTTCAAATAATCCTATGAATCAAGTTAAAGCTGCATTTAAAGCTCTTACAGAACTTTCTATTCGAAAAGAAGTATTAAGAAGAAGGAGAGCTCACAAATGATTAAATTAGAATCTTTACAAGATACATCTCCACGTAAAAAAAGAACCAAATTATTAGGACGAGGCCCTTCTTCTGGTCATGGAAAGACTTCTGGTCGAGGTCATAAAGGAGATGGAAGTCGTTCGGGCTACAAGCGTCGTTTTGGTTATGAAGGAGGCGGAGTCCCTTTGTATAGGAGAGTTCCTACAAGAGGATTTTCCCACACTCGTTTTGATAAGTGTGTAGAAGAGGTTACGACAGAACGTTTGGAATTGGTTTTCCAAGATGGAGAAGAGATTTCTTTAGAAACTTTAAAAGCTAGAAAAGTAATTAATAAAAATGCTGTTCGTGTGAAAATAATTCTTAAAGGAGATTTAACGAAAGCTTTTGTATGGAAAGATGCTGCGGTCATATTGTCTCAGGGAGTTCAAAATCTGCTAAGCGTTGCTTAAAAAAAAGGATATTTGTCCACATATGACAACATTAAAACACATTTTTTCGATTTCTGAGTTAAGACAAAAACTTTTTTATACTTTTATTTTACTTGCTGCATGTCGAGTTGGAGTGTTTATTCCTGTTCCAGGAATAAACGGAGAGCGAGCTGTTGCGTATTTTAAACAACTTTTGGGGTCCGGTCAGAATTTATTCCAATTAGCAGACATATTTTCTGGCGGAGCTTTTGCTCAGATGACTGTCATAGCTCTTGGCGTTGTTCCCTACATTTCAGCTTCTATTATTGTGCAGTTACTTTTAGTTTTTATGCCTTCTCTACAAAGAGAATTTAGAGAATCTCCTGATCAAGGAAAACGAAAAATTGGAAGGCTTACTCGCTTATTCACTGTTGGATTGGCCGTTATACAGTCTCTTTTGTTTGCAAAATTTGCTTTGAGAATGAATTTAACCATCCCAGGTATTGTCTTGCCTACACTTTTAAATCTCCAAGTTTTTGGAATTCCTCTAGTCTTCTATATGACAACTGTTACGGCAATGACTACAGGAACACTATTATTAATGTGGTTAGGAGAGCAAATCTCTGATAAGGGCATAGGAAATGGTATCAGTTTAATCATTGCTTTGGGTATTTTGGCTTCTTTCCCCTCAGTTCTTGGCTCTATTATAAATAAGCTGCATTTAGGATCCCAAGATCCAGCAGATCTCGGTTTGATTTCTATTTTACTGTTGTGTGTAATATTCATTTTTGTTCTTGTGACAACTATTTTGATTATTGAAGGGGTAAGAAAAATCCCTGTACAATATGCCCGTAGGGTTATTGGAAGGAGAGAAGTTCCAGGAGGAGGGTCTTATCTTCCTTTAAAAGTGAATTATGCTGGAGTTATTCCTGTCATTTTTGCTTCATCTTTATTGATGTTTCCCGCAACACTCGGACAGTTTATGTCTTCGGATTCTTCATGGATAAAACGAGTTTCTATGCTGCTGTCTCCAGGTAGTTGGGTTTATTCATTACTTTATGTTTTATTAATTATATTTTTTACCTACTTTTGGACAGCGACACAGTTTCATCCAGAGCAGATAGCTTCTGAGATGAAAAAGAATAATGCGTTTATTCCAGGTATTCGCCAAGGCAAAACAACGCAAAGTTATTTAGAGTACACAATGAATCGCGTAACTCTTTTAGGCGCAGTATTTTTAGCTGTTATAGCTATTCTTCCTTCGATTTTAGGTCGCGTGTTGAGTGTGGATTCTAATGTGAGTTACTTTCTAGGTGGTACTGCGATGCTCATTATTGTTGGAGTAATTTTAGATACCATGAAGCAAGTAGACGCCTTCTTGCTTATGCGACGTTATGATGGTTTTTTGAAAACAGATCGCTCTAAAGGAAGGCGTTGAAAAATAACAATTTTTAACCTAAGATGCTTATACTATTTTAAGGGGAGGCTCCACGTATGCCACGCATCATTGGAATTGATATTCCTGCGAAGAAGAAGTTAAAGATAAGTCTTACATACATTTATGGAGTTGGGCCAGCTCTTTCTAAAGAAATTATTGAAAAATTGTGTTTGAATCCTGAAGCAAAAGCTGCAGATCTAACTGAAGAAGAGGTTGGAAGACTCAACTCTCTTTTGCAATCAGAATATGTTGTTGAAGGAGATTTACGTAGAAGAGTTCAATCTGATATTAAGAGATTAATCTCCATTCATGCTTATCGTGGCCAAAGACATAGGCTTTCTTTGCCAGTTCGAGGGCAGAGAACAAAAACTAATTCACGAACTCGAAAAGGAAAACGTAAAACTGTCGCTGGTAAGAAAAAATAATTTTTAATAGGAGTTGTGTTTTGGTTAAAAATCAAACTCAAGCAAAAAAAAGTGTAAAAAGAAAACAATCAAAAAACGTTCCTTCAGGAGTCGTTCACGTTAAAGCCACTTTTAATAATACAATAGTGTCTATAACAGATCCAGCAGGGAATGTTCTTTCATGGGCTTCTGCAGGAAAAGTTGGTTATTCAGGATCTCGTAAGTCGTCAGCTTTCGCTGCTACAGTTGCAGCACAAGATGCTGCAAAAATTGCTATGAACTCTGGATTAAAAGAAGTTGAAGTTTGCTTAAAAGGTACTGGTGCCGGTAGAGAATCTGCTGTTAGAGCTTTGATTTCTGCTGGTTTAATAGTTTCTGTCATCCGAGACGAAACTCCTGTTCCTCATAATGGGTGTCGTCCAAGAAAAAGGCGCAGAGTATAGTTTTTTAGAGAGGAGAAAGGGATGTCAGATAATTCACAAAATTTACTTTATGATAAATTTGAGTTGCCAGAAGCAGTTAAGATGCTTTCCGTAGAGGGATCTTCGATAGATACTCACGCTCGTTTTATTGCTGAACCTTTAGAAAAAGGTATGGGTCATACTTTAGGTAATGCCTTGAGAAGAGTTCTATTAATTGGTTTAGAAGCTCCTGCGATCATCTCATTTTCTATGACTGGTGTTTTACATGAGTATATGGCTATAGAAGGTGTCGTTGAAGATGTAACAAACATTATCTTAAATTTGAAAAGTGCCCTATTGAAAAAATATCCTATGCAGGATAGTTCTGAAGGAAGAGCAACACAAGTACTTAAATCTAGGATTTCTATAGATGCTTTAGATTTAAGTGCCGCTAATGGACAAAAAGAAGTAATTCTTTCCGATCTCTTGCAAGAAGGAGGTTTTGAAGCTGTTAATCCAAACCAAGTTATTTTTACTGTTACTCAACCTTTACAAGTAGATATCTCCTTGCGAATTGCTTTTGGTCGTGGTTATACAGCTTCCGAAAGGATTGTTCTTGAGGATAAAGGCGTGAATGAAATTGTATTGGATGCAGCGTTCTCTCCTGTAACTTTAGTTAACTATTATGTAGAGGATACTCGTGTCGGTCAAGATACAGATTTTGATCGCTTAATTTTGCAGATGGAGACAGATGGAAGAATTACATCGAAAGAAGCTCTTACATTTGCTACTCAAATCTTAATGAAACACTTTTCTGTGTTCGAAAAAATGGATGAAAAGCGAATTGTTTTCGAAGAAACTGTTTCTGTTGAGAAAGAAAATAAAGATGATGTTCTTC
Source organism: Chlamydia sp. 17-3921 (assembly GCF_902705545.1). GTDB lineage: Bacteria > Chlamydiota > Chlamydiia > Chlamydiales > Chlamydiaceae > Chlamydia. The sequence goes on from NZ_CACSHH010000006.1 coordinate 90,740, forward strand.
ATAAGCTTATTTTAGGAATTAATGAGATAGAGTTGTCTGTAAGATCTACAAACTGCTTGTCCAGTGCTAATATTGAAACTATAGGAGAACTCGTTATTATGCCAGAGCCTCGCCTATTGCAGTTTAGAAATTTTGGCAAGAAGTCTCTATGTGAGATCAAGAATAAGCTTAAAGAAATGAAGTTAGAGTTGGGCATGGACTTAAGTCAATTTGGCATAAGTTTAGATAATGTGAAAGAAAAGATGAAATGGTATGCCGAGAAAATTCGAGCAAAGAGTGCTAAGGGGTAAGTATTATGCAGCATGCAAGAAAAAAATTTCGAGTTGGACGAACTTCTTCACATAATCGTTGTATGTTAGCTAACATGTTGAAGTCTTTGATTCATTTAGAAAGAATAGAAACAACGATTCCAAAAGCTAAAGAATTGCGACGACACGCTGATAAAATGATTACATTAGCAAAAAAAAATACTCTAGCATCGAGACGGTTAGCTATAGGAAGACTTATGATTAGGTATAATAGTCTAACTCCGAAGGAAGCCCGTCAGGCAAAAGAAGGCAACACTTCTTGTTATAATGTCGATCGTTTGGTTGTAAAAAAATTATTCGACGAGTTGGGGACACGTTTTCTAGAGAGAAAAGGTGGTTATACGCGTATTTTGAAACTACAAAATAGAGTTGGTGATAATACTCAAAAGTGTATTATAGAGTTTTTAGTTAACTAAAATTAATATTGCTCCGACTTTGGGAAAAAGATGAAAGTAGTCATTAATGGTTTTGGACGTATTGGACGATTAGTCTTAAGACAAATTTTAAAAAGAAATTCTAATTTAGAAGTCTTAGCTGTTAATGATCTTGTTCCTGGTGATGCTTTAGTTTACTTATTTAAACATGACTCCACTCATGGAAGGTTTTTTGAAAATGTTCGTTATGAAAATGACTGCTTAATTTCTAAAAATCAAAAAATTCGTCTTTTAGCAGAGCGTGATATTCAAAATCTTCCATGGAAAGATCTCGGTGTAGATATCGTTGTTGAGTGTACCGGGCTATTTACAAAAAAAGAAGATGCTGCGAAACATCTAGAATGTGGAGCAAAGCGTGTTGTTGTTTCTGCTCCTGCTAAGGGAGACGTCCCGACTCTCGTTATGGGAGTGAACCACCATACATACAATCCAGAAATTGATACAATTGTTTCCAATGCATCTTGTACGACAAACTGTTTAGCTCCAATCGCTAAAGTTTTATTAGATAATTTTGGAATAGAAGAAGGACTAATGTCAACAATTCACGCTACTACAGCTACTCAGTCTGTAGTTGATGGCCCCTCAAAAAAAGATTGGAGAGGTGGTCGTAGTGCTTTGCAAAATATTATTCCCTCATCGACTGGTGCGGCAAAAGCTGTAACCCTTTGTCTTCCAGAACTAAAAAATAAATTAACTGGAATGGCTTTTCGAGTTCCTGTTGCAGACGTATCTGTTGTGGATCTCACTGTTAGATTGGAAAAATCTACAACGTATGCTGAAATCTGTAGCGCGATGAAACATGCTTCTGAAACAAATTTAAAAGGTATTTTAGATTTTACAGATGAGCAAGTTGTCTCTTCTGATTATATTGGATCAGAATATTCTTCTATTTTTGATTCTCTCGCGGGCATCGCTTTGAATGATCGTTTCTTTAAGTTAGTCGCTTGGTATGATAATGAAATAGGATATGCAACGCGTATAGTGGATTTATTAGAGTATGTAGCAGAAAACTCTAAATAAAAGGTTTATAATCACGTGTATTTTACAAGAGATCCCGTTATAGAAACAGTTATCACTTCTCGAGAAGGATACAAATTATCGATAAGAAACACCAAACATTATTCTCAAGATCCTTTTATTGTTGAAGCAATAGAAGTTATTTCCTTAGGAAGAGTATGTTTTTTCCGTAATTGTGATCACAGCAAGCCATTTATGGTTCCCGCTGGGGATTATGAGGTTATGGAAATTCGAGACGCTAAAATAAATTTAAAAGCTATTGGTTTAGATAAAGGTATTAAAATCGCTGGAGGTAGAGAGGCTTTAATAAAGCTGTCGAAATCTTCTCAAGTAGTTAATAATGTTCCTCCAAATGCAAAACCTTCACAAGATTCTCCTTTAGAAGAGAAAGCTACCGAGATAGTGACCTCTACTGCAGGAAAGAAAGAGAAGAAAGAAAGCCGCAAAGATAAAGACTCCTTTAAAGAAAATGAAAAATGGAAGGAGAAGAAAAAACACGGTTCTCGTAAAAATAGTAAGGAAATAGCCGAGCTAACAGGTTCTTCTCAAGAAATGTTAGGAGCTGTTACCGAAGAGCTTTGGGAAGCTTCTCAAGAAAGTATTTCGAATGAACATAAGAAGTTCTCTTTATTACCTCCTCCAGCTAAATTAATTTCTGAAGTTATTTCACAAACTACTGTAGACCCCGCGATCACTTCAGCAGATCTTAATGAGTCTTTACAGGCTTTAGTTGAAGAAAGTAGTGAAGTGATAAGCGCTTTACTTTCTATGAGCGATACTGAGCATGTTCCTGAAGATTTAGAGCATGAAGAAAACTCTTCCTCAGCTTTCATTTCTCCTGAAACAGAGCTTTAATCTTGATATAACACAGTAGCCCTAAGTTTTGTGATTTGTTCATTTAGCTTTCCTTCTAAAATCATTGATTCAGAAAAAGTTCTGTGTTAATGTCTTTAAAGGAAAGCACCTCATTTTTTGCTTAGATGGTGGAATGGTAGACACTAGGGACTTAAAATCCCTTGGACGTAGGTCCGTGTGGGTTCGAGTCCCACTCTGAGCAAGTTCTTATTTCAAATTTCTTTTAGCCCCTATTTCTTTCACTTCAAAAGATCTGTCAAGTTTAGACGAGTTTTTTTTGTTGTGTGTAAGACAAGAACTCAATAGTGTGCTATAGAAAAAAATGTTTAGATTAACCCTAGAGGTATTCCTTGCGGCTCTTCTCTGCTTTAAAGCTGCATTTATCTTCCTTCTGGTCCTCTAACTCCTCTTCCTCTAATTATTACGATTCGTGCTCTCGCTCCATGCTTTTATTATTATGTCGGTGGAAAGATGCAGATATTATGGAATGGCAACATGTTTGTGATCTACTTTCTAATGTCTGTAGCAAGATGGGTAATAAATTAGTAACTTTGCAAGAATGTATAATAGAAAATATTCCACAACAAGAAGAGAATTCTGATGATGATTGGAAAGCCAAGTATTTAGCTTTAGAAGAAAAAATCATAGCTCAAGAGGAAGCAAAAAATACAGAATTAGAGAAAGTTCAAAGAGAAAATTCTTGGTTACAAAACCGTTTAGTTGAAAAATTACAGCAAACTCGTTTGCAAAGTGATATGATAGATCAGCTTAAAAAGGATTTAATTAATAGTGTGCAACAAACAGAGGTTAGTGAAGGGCGCCGTTTGTGTTATGAACATAAGATAAAATTATTAGAAAAACAGTTAAATTCCTATACTTCTCAATTTTCTTGTACCGATCAGAATTTCTATGATGCCGAATCAAAATATGAAGAAACTTTGGCACTTCTTCAAAAAGAAAAGGAAAATACAGAAAAGACATTACAGAGAGAGATTTTGCAATTGCAAACACAGCTTGCCTTGCTGACTCAAGATATTAATTTTGAAAACTTACCAGAGAGAACTTCTGAAGAAAATTCGTCTCAAAAAAACAAAGAAATTACTTTATTGCAAAATATAATAAAAGAGCAGCACCTTCAGATATGTTCTTTATGCAAACAATTCGGTATAGAAGTTCCTTTGCATATAAAACCTCCTCATTTAAAACAGCTTTTAGTTCAATATTTAGAATACGAAGAAAACACTCACTCTATGAATTGTGAAGAACCATGTCCTTAAAGAGATTTGGTAATTCTTTTAATAAAGAGTTCTCCATAAAAATTTTTCATTCATTGCATTAATGTTTCATGCTTCTTATTGCTGTAATTTTTATATAACTTGGTAACATTATTCTAGATTTCTTTAAGGATAAATCGTGACGCAATTAATCATGGGAATCGATCCCGGAACTATCACTGCCGGGTATGCTATCATTCGTATTGAGCAACGATATCAGTTATATCCTCATAGTTATGGGGTAATTCGTTTGTCTCCAAAAGAATCTCTTTCTCAGCGTTATAAGAAATTATTTTTGGAGATTTCTGAAGTATTAAATAATATTCAACCTAATGCAGTAGTCTTAGAAACACAGTATGTCTCTAAAAATCCTCAAAGTACTATAAAATTGGGAATGGCTAGAGGAGTTATGTTGTTAGCTGCAGCTTTAGAAGATATCCCTATTTTTGAATATACCCCAAATATTGCAAAAAAAGCTGTTGTAGGTAAAGGAAATGCAAGTAAACAACAGGTTCAGATGATGGTTAGTAAGTTATTGAATCTTCCTGATATTCTAAATCCTTGTTATGAAGATATTGCCGATGCATTTGCTTTGGCAATATGTCATACACATGCTCATAGATATGCTCATTTAGGAACACAGTAATGTACGATTATATTCGTGGTATTCTCACCTATGTCCGAAATGGAAATGTAACTGTAGAGTGCCAAGGCTTAGGTTTTAATGTGTCTGTTACAGAACGCTGGGGATTAGAGCTTTTAGGTGCCTTACAGCAAGAGATTATTGTTTATACTCATATCGTGTTAAAAGAGACAGAACATGCTTTCTATGGATTTGTTTCTAGAGAAGAAAGAGATTGCTTTCGTATGCTCATATCCTTCTCAGGAATAGGCCCAAAGCTTGCCATCGCAATTTTGAATTCCCTACCTTTAAAGCAATTATGTGCCGTAGTTCGAGTTGAAGATACCAAAGCTATTGCAGCAGTTCCTGGAATTGGGAAAAAGACTGCAGAAAAACTTATGCTAGATTTGAAACAAAAACTTTCAAATTTATTACCTTTGAATTCTGTTGAAGACGTCTCTTGGCAACCCAAAATCTCTTCATGTGTAGAAGATGGTGTACAAGCTCTAATTTCTTTAGGTTATGCAAAAGCTTCCGCAGATCGTATGATTGCAGAAGCTCTTAAAGAACTTCCAGAAGGAGCTTCTCTAGCAGAAGTCCTTCCTATAGCTTTGAAAAAGAATCTTCTAACCTCGAACAAGGGCTAGACATTTCTTCAGATCATGGTATAATTGTTCTCAAAAAACTATACAACGTTTAAAGAGTTGGTATTCGCAATGGAACAAACATTATCAATTATTAAACCCGATTCTGTAAGTAAAATGCATATTGGAGAAATTATCGCTATCTTTGAAAAATCTGGTTTGCGAGTTGCTGCAATGAAAATGATAGCAATGTCTTCAAAAGAAGCTGAAGGATTTTATGCAGTTCATAAATCTCGACCTTTTTTCCAAGAACTTGTTGATTTTATGATTTCCGGTCCTGTTGTTGTTATGGTGTTGGAAGGACCAAATGCTGTGATGCGTAATAGAGAAATCATGGGAGCTACAAATCCTGCAGAAGCTGCAGCAGATACGATTCGTGCACAATTTGGAGAATCTATAGGGATAAACGCTGTTCATGGTTCCGATAGTCAGGAAAACGCCGTTATCGAAATAGCTTATTTCTTCGCACAAACTGATATTGTAAATGCCCAATCTTAAATATCATTAGAAGTTTCTATAAGTACAGAAGCTTTGCGATGAGGCCGCATGAGAATCTCTTCAAGCTTTGAGCTAGAGAGTATTCGCCATGAGAACTTTGATTGTATCGATAGCCAAAATTGATCAAAAAAATCTTGTTTTTTAGGAAATAAGGGGCGGATTTTCGTTAAAAAATTTTCGTGAGAACGTTGATTCCGATATAGAGGCTGTTTTTTGGGTATAGGTAAGTATTTTAAAAGTTTGTCTTTATTCATATCCCACAGAAATGTAGTGTGATGTACCCAACGGTATTTTTGAATATATTGAGCATTCCCACCAATTTTCTTTTCTTCTAAAGTATAATCATTCTCTCGAACAGAAAAAGTATCGGGAAACATTGGAGCATACAAATTATATGACCAAGTAAGTAATTCTTGTGGATCTATAAAAACTTTATTTGAATTCATGATCCATGAGACCATTAGTGTGTTTTCATCTATAAAAACCGTGCCTCCACCACTATAACGTTTGATAATAGGAACATTATCAGCATGTAGGTTGAATAGATGAAGATCTTGAGCTGGATCCCTAGAAATACCTAAAACAACAGAGTCAGAAACAGATCCATTGATAATACAAAAGTTTTCATCAGAAGCTCGTAAAAGAGCTTCTTCGATTTGTAGTTGCCGAAAGATTGGCGTGCTTCTTAAATCTAAAAAAAAACAATTAGGAAGAAAGGACATGCTTTTTCAAAGCTACCATAAGAACTTGAATATCAGCAGAAGCTATTCCAGAAATTCGTGATGCGGAGCCAAGGGTCCTTGGAGAAAACTTCGCAAATTTTTCCCTTGCTTCTAAGCTTAGACCTGTAACAGTTTTGTAATCGAAATTCTCTGGTATTATTGTCTCTTCGGATTTAGAAAGATTAAGAATTAAAGCACGCTGACGATCTATATAACCAGCATACTTTATTTCCATTTCTAAAGATGCGTTTAATATAGAACCAAAGTCCCGAACATCTTCAGGAAAAATTGTTTTTAAAATGTCATATGATACTTCTGGGCGGCATAAAATTTTTGCTAGGGAGACTACGGAATTTCCATATTTTTTAAATATTTTATGAAGTCGCTGTTTTTCTAATTCTAAAAGCTCTTTTTGATTCTGAAACTCATCATAGCGTTCTTTAGATAAAAGGCCTAGACTATAACCATAATGTGACAAGCGAGAACATGCGTTGTCTTGTCTCAATAAAAGTCGATGCTCTGCTCTGCTTGTAAACATCCTGTAAGGTTCATCAAGAACTTGAGTCGTTAGATCATCTAACATGACTCCAATATAGGATTCTTGTCGTGAAGGAATGAATGAAGGTTTGTGAGAAACTTTGTTAGCAGCATTAATTCCTGCGATTAGACCTTGTGCAGCAGCTTCTTCATAACCTGTTGTACCATTAATTTGCCCACAAAGAAAAAGTCCTTCTAAAATTTTACTTTCCATTGTGGCATAGATCATGTTGCCATGAATGTAATCGTATTCTATTGCATAAGCAGGACGAGTGATAACTGCATTTTCTAAGCCATGAACAGAATGAATGATTTGATATTGCACATCAAACGGCATAGATGTAGATAAACCATTTGCATAGATCTCTTGTGTATGAATTCCTTCGGGTTCTAAAAAAATATGGTGCCGTTCTTTATCTGAAAATTTGACAATTTTGTCTTCAATAGATGGACAATAACGAGGACCTATTCCTTCAATTTTCCCTCCATAAAGAGCAGAACGATCTAAGTTCTGTTCTACAATTTGTTTCGTTGCATCTGTTGTATGTGTAATAAAGCAGGATACTTGCGGTAGGGTAGGCTGAAAAGGCTCGTTTCTATGAACAAAACCTACCCCAGGATCTCCAGGTTGTTCTTCTAAAGAAGAAAAATCTATAGATGATGCTAGTAATCTTGGTGGGGTTCCTGTTTTGAGACGGCTGATTGGAAAACCTCGTAATTTAAGGTTTTCAGATAAACCTAAAGAAGAGGGATCTCCTAGACGGCCTCCAGGAAAATTAAGATCTCCAATGTGAATCAATCCTTGCATAAATGTTCCCGAAGAAAGTATCACGGTTTTCCCAAGATATGCTACACCTTCCTTCGTTGTTACTCCTGAAACACAACAATCTTTATCTAACAAAGAATTTACAGTGCCTTGTACAAGATCTAGACCTTTGGTCTCTTCTAGTAGGCTCTTCATGCGAATATGGTACAACTGCTTATCTACTTGAGCTCGAGGAGCTCGAACTGCAGGACCTTTCGTTTGATTTAACATTCGGAATTGTATACCGGTTTGATCAGTAATTTTGGCCATTATACCACCAATTGCATCGATTTCTCGAACAATATGACCTTTACCAATCCCTCCAATGGCCGGATTACAACTTAATTTTGCTATGGTATCTAAGTTAGACGTGAGCATAAGAACAGATGCCCCCATCTTTGCAGCACAATATGCTGCCTCGCAACCAGCATGTCCAGCTCCAACTACAATAACATCGTAATTAACTGGGTAAGTCCACATAAATCAAAAAATTATTTGCTTTTATGACGATTTTTGCGACTTCGTTTTTTGCGTTTATGATTAGCAATCTTCAGTCTTCGTTTTTTCTTAACAGATGACATAATACTTTTATTGTTAGCACATGGAAAACATATGCCTCTAGAAGAGGCTTTTATTTAGATTGAAATTTTATCTAAAATAAAATTAGCGGCAACATCAACCACTAAACTTGCAAAAGCAAGCTCTATGAGGCAAGATGCTACTACAAAAAGTATTTTGTGGTCTACTAACGATTTGCTTACAACTATTGTTTTGCCAACTAACTTTTTCTAAAATTTTGATGCATAAGAATGAAACTAGTTTACAAATTCAAACGCTGCATGATTACGAAAACGCGCGAGCTCTTTTTCAAAAACTAGAGGAACTGAGCCAATAGAACCATGACGGTTCTTAGCTACAATAAGTTCTGCTGTCCCAGGTTTGTCATTTGGATCATAGTACTCTCTCCTTAAAAGAAATAGTACTAGATCAGAATCTTGTTCAATACTTCCGCTTTCTCGAAGATCGCTCATCATTGGGCGATGATTTGCTCGATCTTCAACTTTTCGAGAAAGCTGAGATAAACATAAAATAGGAATATTCAGTTCTCTAGCCAGAGTTTTTAGCATTCGAGAGATTTCTGAAATTTCTGTTTGACGGCTTTCTATTGATCTTAATGTCCCAGAACCAGAGAGCAGTTGCAAATAGTCTATGATAAGAAATTGTATATCATAGCTTTCTTTCATTCTTCGAGCTCGAGCTCTTAAATCTGATACTTTTAATCCTGGTTGATCATCTATAAGTAAAGTATGTTTTTGCATTTCATTAACTACAGAAACAATTCTTTGAAAATCATGACCAGAAAGATCTCCGACATTAATTTTCCTAGATTCTACTTCTGCTCTCGAACAGATTATTCTATGAATAAGCTGATCTACAGTCATTTCTAAAGAGAATATGCCTACAGGAATTTGGCTTTGAAAACAGAGATTCTCAGCAATGTTTAAAGCTAAAGCTGTTTTCCCCATCGCAGGTCGTGCTGCTAAAATCATCAAATTTGAAGGGGCAAACCCATGAATTAAACGATCAAGGTCTATAAAATGTGTAGGAATTCCTGAAAAAAAAGAAAGGTCGCTATCATGAGCGTGTTGTTGAAAAAATTCCTGTTTTTCTTGAAGTTGTTCTAAATAGGGTTTGTCGTTTGCTGTAGTCAAACCTCGAAGTTTATCTGCAATAAGAACGTATTGAGCAATGGCAGTTGTCTGGCTAATTTTAAAAAAAGCACCTTGAGCTTCGTCTAAAGCTTCTGTTACATTTTTTGGCTCTTCTATAGCTTTTTTTTCGATTTCTTTCGCAGTTTGAATCATCTTTCTTAAGATTGATTTAGATCGGATGATTTCAATATATTCTTCTATATAAGCTGCTGTTCCTGCAAACTCTGCTAGAGTAATAAGATAGGTCGGACCCCCAATTGCAGTGAGATTATTCCTACGCTTGAGCTCTTCTCCTGCAAGATGTACATCTATTGGCTTATCTTGTTTAAAAGAGTCTTGCAAAACTCTAAAAATGATCTTATGTTCTAAGTAATAAAAGTCCTCTTCATGAAGTTGGTTTGCTGCAAGATTGAGATAGTTAACTCCTGTAAGCATACAACCTAAAACTATCATCTCAGATTCTTTAGAGTGCGGTGGAGCCGGAGGAAGAGGTGGGGAGATTGTTTCTGTCTGAGACAATGATCCGCGAGTCATACAATTTCTCTGTTTTTTGGTTTAGGTTAGGCCATTAAATATATATGCTCAAGTTCTAGTTAGGAAAAATCTGTTAAGTAAGACAATAAAAAAATCCTTCAAAAAACTTCTGAGTAATAATAGAAAAAATCTCTAGATAGTAATTAATGTTTATCTGCAATATAGTGTTTGTTGAGTAGCTTTAAATGCTTATTACTTTGTAATCAAGACTGTTTGAAAAATTTAGTAGTTATACTCGATACATAAGGAAAGATGACTGAGTGGTCGAAAGTACGTCCCTGCTAAGGACGCGTACCTCTAAAGGGTACCGAGGGTTCGAATCCCTCTCTTTCCGAATACTGCCGCTACACTATAAATAAAAAAATATTTTTGTTTTTCAGCTGTGAGTAAGAGAGAATGTTGCTGTCAAATCGAGAGAAGTCGAGATAGGGTAGAAGAACTCTATGCTTGTTTGTAGAGATGGCTTATCCTATAATGGTTCTCTAATCAGGTTGTAAGTCGCCTGAAAAAGTTGCATTAGTTAGCCAAAATCATGAGACAATTTTGTAATTTACTTTCTCTATCACGTTTATGGCTAGCCCTAATCTTCGTCCAAGAAAAGTTGCATTTTCGTCTTTTAGTGATTCTTGGTGCTATGATTAGCGATGTACTAGATGGCTACTTAGCTCGCCGTTATAAGGTAACGAGTCGTTTAGGTTCCATTCTGGACCCCGCTACAGATAAAGTTTTTATATTTGTTTGTGTCATAGTGCTTTACCTTGAAGGAGCTCTTTCTGTAACGCATTTGTTATTTATCTGTGCTCGAGATATTTTTCTCCTAATCTTTGTCGGTTATTTGTTTAGGGTTCGTGGTTTGAAAGGGTATGATTATGGAGCTTTATTCTGGGGGAAAATTTTTACTGTTGTTCAATTCATTATTTTATTAGGAGTAACTGCTGGAGGGCACATCCCTGTAATGAGCCTCACTCCATTGATTATTCTCGGGTTTCTTTATTTTCTTGAGAGAGTAATAGATTATAAGAAACGGTGCTTGGATTGAGTGTTTGAAAGTAAATCTTTTTTATAGAAAAAGAGGTCGTTTGTTCACTTATGAACCTCTTGATGTTTACAAAAGATTTGGGTACAATGGTAGTCTCATTTTTATCATAACATTTTTATTTATGCCTCGCTGCATTCAAAGTAACCATTATAAAAGCTGTATGCGAATGGTATTCCTGAGGCATGAAGTCTATGTTCTTAAGTCTTTGTTGTGCGCTATAATGTTGGGAAGGAGTTTATGCAGTCATTAGAAGTGAAACCCTTTTCAAGGCTGCAGGCATATCTGTGTCCTGTTTATCGATCTGAACTTTCAAAATTTCTCCCTCTCTTCTTCCTTGCCTTTTTTGTAGGCTTCAACTACTCCCTTCTTAAGAGTATGAAAGATACTTTAGTTATTGTGGGGTCTAGTGCGGGAGCCGAAGTTATTCCCTTTTTAAAAGTTTGGGGTATAGTTCCCGGAGCTGTGCTCGTTACTATAATCTACAGTTGGTTAAGTCGGCGTTATTCTAGGGATACGGTATTCTATCTCATCATTGGATCTTTTCTTGGATTCTTCTTTCTTTTTTCTGTAGTCATTTATCCTATGGGAGATCGACTGCATTTGAACGGAGTTGCGAATAAACTGCAAGAGTTTCTTCCCGCAGGATTCCGTGGGTTTGTTGTAATGATTCGTTTCTGGAGCTATAGTTTATACTATGTAATGTCAGAATTATGGAGTTCTGTAGTTCTATCTACTCTATTTTGGGGATTAGCAAATCAAGTTACTACTGTTAAAGAGGCTTCTCGTTTCTACGCCCTCTTACACACAGGACTTAACTTGTCTTCAATTTTTGCCGGAGAAATTTCATTTGCCATGAGTAAGCATAAGGTAATTAGTTGTGCTTTTGCTTGTGACCCTTGGCATGAAGTTATGCTAAATTTAACGGGATTTATTACCTGTGCAGGCCTGATGATCATTTGGCTATATCATCGAATTCATCGTGTGACCGCACATCTAGTGGACCCCGCTGTACTGAGCTCTCCCTCTTCCGCTGAAGAAGAAAGTGTTGCTGGAGCAAAAGCTAGGAAAAAACCAAAGACTCAAGCAAGAAATCTCTTTCTTCACCTTATCCGGTCGCGTTATTTATTGGGAATCGCTGTCATTGTTTTGTCTTATAATTTGGTTATCCATCTTTTCGAAGTTGTTTGGAAAGACCTTGTTAGCCAAATCTACAGTTCTCATATAGAATTTAATGGTTATATGGGCAGAATTACAACTCTTATTGGAATTGTATCTGTAAGTGCATCTTTTCTGGTCTCTGGACAGTGCATTCGTCGTTGGGGATGGCGCGTTGGAGCGTTCACAACTCCTATAGTCATGCTTATCACTGGATTACTCTTTTTCGGCGCTATTTTTGCTGTTAAAAGAGATGTTATGATTTTTGGTGGTATGTTTGGGATGGCTCCTTTAGCTCTTGCAGCTTGGGTTGGAGGAGTTCAAAACATCTTTTCTCGAGGAGCAAAATTCACGTTCTTTGACCAGACAAAGGAAATGGCGTTTATTCCTTTGCCATCTGATGAAAAAAACTATGGAAAAGCTGCAATAGATGGTGTTGTGTCTCGTATAGGGAAATCGGGAGGATCTTTAATTTATCAAGGCTTATTAATAATCTTCTCCTCTGTAGCAGCATGTATAAACGTTATTGCAGTGGTTCTTTTATTGATTATTGTTATCTGGATTGGAGTTGTTGCTTATATTGGTCGGGAATATAAAATTAGAGCACAAGCTTCTTTTTTAGGAGGGTCTGCAAAGCCGTCGACTTATAAGTCTGCAGATTCTTCTTTGGAAGAGACTTCATCGAAAGAGCCTGTAGGCGTCTTATAAATTGCAAAATAGCAGCTACTTTATAAAAGTATTCTTTTTTCATCTTTAAGCTTTTCCACATATGCTCTATTTTAATTTCTTATGAATTATTAGAGCTCTGTTATAGGTTTTTATGAAAACGTTGTGGCATTTTTTTTCCAAAGCATTTCTGTCTGTAGTTGGACTATGTTTAGGCGTTGTTTTTGCTTTTGTTCTTTTACTCGGACTAGTTGTTTCTGCTGCAAATATAGGAGCTGTTAATTATGTAAGCTTACCAGATGCTCAGGGGGTAGTAAAAGATCTAGGAAAAACAGCGCCTATTGTAGTTGTTTTAGATATGAAAGATACTATAGCATCTACAAAAGACTCTTCAAAATCTATAGAGGCAGCTCTTCAAGCTTTAGATAAGGATCCACTCAAAGGTCGAGTGAAGGGATTGATAATTGACATGGATTGTCCTGGGGGAGAAGTCTTCGAGGTAGCCCGTATTTACTCTGCGCTTAATTTCTGGAAGCAACGAACAAATCTTCCGATTTATATTTTTGTTAACGGTCTTTGTGCTTCTGGTGGTTATTATATCGCTTGCGTGGCAGATAAAATTTATACAACGTCTTCGTCTTTGGTAGGTTCTATTGGAGTGCTCTCAGGACCATTTTTTAATGTCAAAGAAGGTTTGAATCGATATGGAGTCGAAAGTGATTTGTTGTCAGCAGGACATGAGAAAGCTCCTTTAAATCCATACACTCCTTGGACTCCTCAGGCCAGAGAAGAACGTCAAAATTTAATAGATTTCCTATACGGACAATTTGTAGATACTGTTTTATCTCATCGTCCCTTACTAACTAAGGATAAGTTAGTTCATGTCTTGGGAGCACGCCTATTTTCTCCTCAACAAGCTTTAGAAGAAGGGTTTGTAGATGTTATTAATATTACAAAACAAAATGTTTTGCAAGACATGGTCGCAGTGTGTGACATTGCAAGCAATTATCGTGTTATTGGTATGGGAGAGAGCGGTTGGTGGAAAAAATTGGCAACTACGGCAGCTTCAAGTCCTTTAATCACAGGAAAAATTACGTGTGATTTTCTTTCTGAAGAAAACTCTAAAAATACTCTTTGTTATTGATCATAGATGAGATTTTAAATGGGAAAGTCCTGTTGGAAAGAAAAGAATAAGAATAGCTCTTCAAAGAAGTTGTTTATTTTAGATGCCTCAGGATTTGTATTTCGAGCGTATTTCGCTCTCCCTGAAATGAAAAATCCCTTAGGAGAAAGTTCTCAAGTCGTTTTCGGCTTTATTCGTTCTATTAATAAACTAATCAAAGAATTTTCCCCCGAATATATGGTTGCTGTTTTCGATGGTCCTAATAATAAACAGAGTCGTCGAGAAATTTATGCGGATTACAAAAGCAATCGTGAAAAGAAAATAGAAGATCTTTCCTCTCAAATTGCTTTGGTTAAGGAATTCTGTCATTTAAAAGGGCTTGTTCATCTAGAGATTGATTCTGTCGAGGCTGATGATGTTATAGCAAGTCTTTCTAGGCAAGCTCTAGAAGATGATTATGAAGTCTGTATTTGTACAGCTGATAAAGATTTACTTCAGTTAGCTGAGCCTAAAGTCGTTCTTTGGAATCCTTGGAAAGACCAAGGCATTATTGAAGAAGAAGATGTTGTCCAACGTTATGGAGTTCCCCCAAAAACTATCCCTGATTATCTTGCTTTAGTTGGAGACTCTTCTGATAATATTCCAGGAGTCTCAGGATGTGGTCCAAAAAAAGCTGTAGCTCTTCTTCAACAATTTGGTAGTGTTGAGGGACTTTTAGATAACCTTGATCAGGTTAAAGGGGCTAATTTCACGATGCTTGCTGAGCAAAGAGATATTTTGAAACTCAGCAAACGTTTAGCAGTATTAGACAAACAAATTTCTTTAAATTTTTCTATTAGTTCCTTGAGTTTTCCTCAATCTTCTACGAATGAAGATGTCCTGAAAACTTTTTATATGCAACAAGGATTTAAAACTTTAGTTCAGTATCAAGATCAGGAAGTAAATATCCCGGTTGTAGAAGTTCTTGTAATTTCGGATCCGAAAAGCTTAGAAGCCGTCTTAAAGAATTTAGAGGGAAAAAAAGTGGCTTTTGCTGCGGCTTACTCGGGAAAACATCTATTATCCTTGGTTTTACAAGGACTCGCATTATCTGAGGGAGAGAGTACAGTTTATATAGATTTACAGAAGCATTCTCAAGAACTCTTACCTCTTCTTCAGCGATTCTTTTTGAGAGAGGATATTTTGTACTACGGGTATAACATAAAACGTGATTTGCATGCTTTAATGAATGCTGGTGTAGTTATTCGAAATATTAGTTGTGATCTAGCTTTGGTAGAACATTTAATTAACGGTGGTGCTAAAACTTCATATCAATCCTTACTTATTAATCATGGATTCACAATTGCTGCATCACGATTTATGAAAGAGTGGGGATACCAGGCTTTGCCTCTTGTTAAGCTTCCAGAAAGCCCTGCTCAATATTTTGGAGAACTTGTTACTTATTTATCAAAACTTCGAGGATCTTTATTAGATGAATTACAGAGGAAAAATCTTTCAGATATTCTCTTCAATTTAGAAGCACCTTTAGAACAAATTCTATTTGCTATGGAAAGAGCTGGAATGCCTTTAGATATAAAGGAACTCGTAAGTTTAGAGTGTTCTTTAGAAGAAGAACTTATCACTCTTACTAATGAGATTTATACATTAGCTGGAGAATCATTCAATATCAAATCACCCAAACAACTTTCAGACGTTTTATATAATAAATTGGGGTTAACTCCTATAGATAAAGCGCGATCAACAAAAGCTGAGGTTCTAGGAGCTTTATCTACAGAACATGAAATTGTTGATAAAATTTTATCTTTTCGAGCTTTAGAGAAGCTTTTATCTACATACGTTAAAGCCTTGCCTCGTCAAGTGGATCCTTGTACTAATAGAATCCATGCAACATTTGATCAAACAGGTACAACAACAGGAAGACTTGCTTGCAGAGATCCAAATTTGCAAAATATTCCTAAGAGATCTGAACAGGGATTGTCTCTTCGTAAAGCTTTCCGTTTTGAACGGGAAGGTTATTCTTTTTTGTCGGCAGATTATTCTCAAATAGAATTAAGATTTTTAGCTCATTTGAGTCAGGATAATTTTTTAAAACAAGCTTTTGATCTTGGGGAAGATGTTCATGCTGTTACTGCTTCCCAAGTGTTTCAAGTTTCTTTGAATCAGGTAACAAAACAACAACGTTTACAGGCAAAAACAGTAAACTTTGGAATTATTTATGGTCAGCAAGCATATGGTTTGTCTAAAATTCTAAAAATTTCTTTAAGAGAAGCTCAGGCTCTTATTAAAGCGTATTTCGATCGTTATCCTGGAGTAGCTCATTTTGTTGATGAAACTATTAAACAAGCATCTCGTGATTTAAGAGTGACTACAATGTTAGGGCGAGAAAGAATCATTGATAATTGGGATGAATATCCGGGAGTTCGTGCTGCGTCAGGACGTCTTGCCGTGAATACACGAATACAAGGAAGTGCTGCAGAGCTTATAAAATGTGCTATGCTTCAGATCTCAAAGGCTATTCAGCAAAGAAATTTAAAAAGTCGTATATTGTTGCAGATTCATGACGAATTAATTTTTGAAGTTCCTGATCAAGAACTGCAAGAGGTATCTATCCTCGTTCGTAGAGAAATGGAGTCCGCTATGACTTTAACAGTCCCTTTAGTGGTAAATATCTTAATTGGAAAAAATTGGGCAGAATGTTAGAGTTGCTTAAAGTTTCTATTACGGGAGAACTCTCTTCTGGAAAAACTGAAACTTGTCAGATTTTCCAGGAATTAGGCGCATTTGTAATTAGTGCTGATAAAGTCTCACATAGTCTCCTTGTTCCCCACACGCATATAGGTTGTCAAATAATAGACCTTTTAGGATCAGAGATTGTTACTGGTGGATCATTGAATTCACAAGTCATAGCAGAAAAGGTCTTCAAAAGTCCGCTTCTTTTAAAAGGTTTAGAGAGTATTTTGCATCCAGAAGTTTGTCGTATTATTGAGGAACAGTATAATCAAACCGCTCAAAGTAAGGCGTATCCTTTGTTTGTAGCAGAAGTCCCTCTGTTATATGAAATACACTATGCTGGATGGTTTGACCGAGTTATCCTTATCGCTGCGGATGAAGATGTACGTCGGAAAAGATTTATTAAGAAAACAGGGTTTTCTGAAGAAAATTTTTATCAAAGGTGTTCGCGTTTTTCAAATTTTAATGAAAAAGCTGCCCAAGCAGATGTTGTTATTGAAAATAATGGCACTAAAAAAGAATTTCATCAGAAAATTGAAGAATATTTTTACGCTTTAAAGGGAGCATTATGAAAGAAGAGCGTTCTTCAGAAGTCTTGCCGAAGGTGAAAGAAACCAAAAGATATGTGTGTTCTACACCGCAAGAAAAGCCTTTTGTAGGAGATAGTTCAGTTATTGTTAGCGAGTCTGAAGAGACTTTGCCTGTCACAATCACAAAAATTGCTAAACTGCAAAGAATGGGTATTGAAGAGCTGAATGTTTTAGCTCGTCAATATGGCGTAAAGAACATTGGATCTTTAATAAAATCTCAAGTTGTCTTTGAGATTGTTAAAGCAAAATCAGAGAGACCAGACGAACTCTTAATTGGAGAAGGAGTTTTAGAAGTGCTCCCAGATGGTTTTGGTTTTTTAAGATCCCCGACGTATAATTATTTGCCTTCTGCTGAAGATATTTATGTTTCTCCAGCTCAAATTCGTCGTTTTGATTTGAAAAAAGGCGATACAATTATAGGCACTATACGTTCGCCTAAGGAAAAAGAAAAATATTTTGCTCTTTTAAAAGTAGATAAAATTAATGGATCTACTCCAGATAAAGCTAAAGAGAGAGTGCTTTTTGAAAACCTTACCCCTTTATATCCTAATGAAAGAATCGTTATGGAAATGGGAAAGGAGAAATTAGCAGAACGTGTCCTAGATTTAACTGCTCCTATCGGGAAAGGTCAGCGAGGACTGATTGTTGCTCCTCCTCGTTCCGGAAAAACTGTTATACTGCAAAGTATTGCTCACGCTATTGCTGTAAATAATCCTGATATTGTGTTGATAGTTCTTCTTATTGATGAGCGTCCTGAAGAAGTCACTGATATGATTCGTCAAGTTCGTGGCGAAGTAGTTGCCTCTACATTTGATGAGCAACCTGAAAGGCATATTCAAGTTGCTGAAATGGTCATAGAGAAAGCTCGTCGTTTAGTGGAACATGGTAAAGATGTTGTTATCCTCCTTGACTCAATTACTCGTTTAGCTCGAGCCTATAATACCGTTCAACCACATTCTGGAAAGATTCTTACAGGTGGTGTAGATGCTAGTGCTTTACATAAACCAAAACGTTTCTTTGGTGCCGCAAGGAATATCGAAAATGGAGGATCGTTAACTATTTTAGCAACAGCTTTAATTGATACCGGATCTCGAATGGATGAAGTTATCTTTGAGGAATTCAAAGGAACAGGGAATATGGAGTTAGTTCTAGATCGTCGTTTATCTGATAGAAGAATTTATCCTGCTATCGATTTGATAAAAAGTGGAACTCGAAAAGAAGAACTTCTTTATCATCCTTGTGAGCTAGAAAAAGTTTATCTATTTCGTCAAGCTATAGCTGATCTTACGGCCACGGATGCTATGCATTTGTTGTTAGGACGATTGAAAAAAACTAATAGCAATGCAGAATTTCTATTGTCTTTGAAAGAATAGTTAGCTCTATCTGGACTAGATTCCCTATTCTTTCTAAGATGCAGAAATTTCTAGAGCCCCAATTAAGACTTCTGGAAAAATTATCAAGGAAATGTCCTTATACATCGGTTTATAGTGCATAGGGACTGCTTCGTAAAGTAAATCTTGTGTATAGCGGTACTGTAGATCAAGATCGTCTATAAAAAGAGGAGATCCAGCTTTGCTGCGTACCCCCAGGAAGGTTTGTCCTTGAAAAGTTGTTATGACTAAAGGGGGGACTGGATGTAATGGAACTCCTTTTGGTAAGGGCATTCCAAGAAATAAACGTATTAGCATACTGTGTTTCTATAAGCTAATATTTTGTATTTTGTCAAAATTCCTGAGGCAAGCTGTGGTAAATCACGATGAAGCGCAACTGCGCGATAATGCAGTAATAAAACTATACCAAATTGGAGCCATAAAATTTGGAAGTTATACGTTAGCTCAAGGCGAAGAAACTTCTATTTATGTGGATATGCGTTTAGTAATTTCTTCTCCTGATATTCTCCAGACTATGGCAACTTTAATTTGGCGTTTGCGTCCAGAGTTTAATAGTAGTTTGTTGTGTGGTGTTCCTTATACAGCTCTAACCTTAGCCACTTGTATTTCTTTAAAGTACAGAATTCCTATGGTGTTAAGAAGGAAGGAATTAAAAAATCCGAATTTTTCTGATACGATAAAAGTAGAAGGACGTTTTACTCCAGGACAAACTTGTTTAATAATCAATGATGTTCTTTCTTCTGGAAACTCTATCTTGGAGACTGCTTCAGCTTTAGAGGAACAAGGTCTTGTTGTTCGTGAAGCTTTTGTTTTTTTAGATAGACTTCTGGGAGGTAGAGAGCTTCTAAAGGTTAATGGGATAAAATTAAGTTCTGTTTTTTCGTTACCGTCTTTGGTAAAAACTTTAATATCTAGCAAGCAGCTTAATGAAAATGATGCTGTTATAGCAGGAAAGATTGTAGAAACTTTTCAAGAAGAAAATTAGCCTTATTATTAGTGGTTTGTTGATCTTTTATATATCTTTAAATCATTGACAATTCATTTTTGTCATTTTTGTTTGTATAGCCTTTTTATTTATTTATATTTTAAAATTAAAATGAGAATAGGCTAGATAAATGGTAAAAAACGATTTTCAGAATAATCTTTCATCTCCTAAACCATCTCATCGTTATCGAGATAGGGTTGGTGTTATAGTTTTATGTGGAGGCGAAGGGAAAAGACTATCTCCTTTAACTGATAGTCGTTGTAAGCCTACAGTATCTTTTGGGGGGCGTTATAAGCTTATAGATGTCCCAATTTCACACGCTATTAGTTCTGGATTTTCAAAGATTTTCGTTATAGGTCAGTATCTCACTTACACTTTACAACAACATTTATTTAAGACTTATTTTTACCACGGTGTGCTTCAAGATCATATACACCTCCTGGCTCCAGAAGGTCGCCAAGGTAACCAAATTTGGTATCAAGGAACAGCTGATGCAATTCGTCAGAATCTTCTTTATCTTAAAGATTTGGATCTTGATTACTTTCTGATCCTTTCTGGAGATCAACTTTATAATATGAATTTTCAGGTTATCGTAGACGCTGCTGTTTCTTCAAAAGCAGATATGATCCTTGTTGCTCAGCCTATTTCAGAAAAAGACGCTAAAAGAATGGGTGTTCTTCGGATCAACCCTGATGGAAGAGTTATCGACTTTTATGAAAAACCTCAGAATGAAGACCTTTTAAATCATTTCCGCTTATCTCATCAAGATCGTCAGCAACATGGATTATTGGAATCAGATGGAGAGTTTCTAGGGTCTATGGGAATCTATCTTTTTAGAAAAGATAGCTTATTTCGTTTATTGGCAGAAGAGCAGGGAGAGGATTTCGGAAAACACCTTATTCATACACAAATGAAACGTGGTATTGTTCAGTCTTTTTTATATGAGGGCTATTGGACTGATATCGGAACTATAGAATCCTACTATCGAGCTAATATAGCTTTAGCACAGAGAAGACCGCAAATTTCTACAAAAGGGTTTAATTGTTACGACGATCAGGGAATGATCTATAGTAAAAATCATCATCTTCCAGGAGCTGTTGTTGCAGAATCTTTGATTTCTAATTCCTTGCTTTGTGAAGGATGTGTTATTGATTCTAGCCGGGTATCCAATAGTGTTGTTGGAATTCGTGGTATGATAGGAGATAATTCTATAATAGACCACTCTATTGTCATGGGGAACGATCGGTACGGAACTTCTCTAGAGACTTCTCTAGGAATAGGAAAAGATTGTGAGATTCATAAAACCATTATAGATGAGAATTGTCACATAGGAAATGGAGTTAAGCTTTCGAATCTTTCGAACTACTCTTATTATGATGCTCCAGACGGAAAGCTCTTTGTTCGTGATGGAATCACCATTATTCCTCGAGGAACACGACTACCCGATAATTATGTTTTCTAGAGCGAAATTGCTTTTTATTGATGTAGATCTTACAGTAGTCGTGGGAGTTCTATCTGTCTTTTCCTGCGAGTATTTTATGCATATTTTTGGTTTAGCAGATCTTCATCTTGCTCTAGGAGTCCCTGAAAAAACTATGGAATTTTTTGGAGATCCTTGGCTAGACTATCACGCAAAGATTAAAGAAAGGTGGGAAGCAGTCGTTTCCTCTGAAGATATAGTTCTTCTCCCTGGAGATATTTCTTGGGCTATGGATTTGTCTCAAGCGGAAAAAGATTTTAGTTTCATAGATTCCCTTCCCGGAACTAAGTATATGATTCGAGGAAATCATGACTATTGGAGCTCCGCGTCTCAAACGAAGATTTCTCAAGTACTTCCTCCAACTATACATTATTTATCTCAAGGATTTGCAAGAATAACACCTCAAATTGCTGTGGTTGGAGTAAGATTATGGGGTAGTCCTAGTATACGTCTTGATTTCCCAACAGATTCAAAAGAGGATTTTTTTGAGAAACCTTATACAGAACACGATGAAAAAATTTTTTTAAGAGAGGTTAATCGTTTGCAGAAGGCTTTTGCGATGATTCCACAGGATGTTGAAAAAGTAATCGTCATGACTCACTATCCCCCAATTAGTAGAGATGGCTCGCCCGGTCCAGTCTCTGAAATACTAGAATCTGATGGCAGGGTATCTATATGTTTATTTGGACATTTGCATAAAATTTCTAATCCTATCAGCGGTTTTGGGAAAATTCGAGATATCAAATATATTTTAGTCGCAGCTGATTACGTAGATTTCATTCCCCAGGCAATATTGTGAAAATTCTAGCTGGTAAATATAAAGGACAATCTTTGAAAAGTTTTTCAGATCGTTCGATACGTCCAACCTGCGGTTTGGTAAAAGAAGCTTTATTTAATATTTGTATCTCATATCTTGAAGGTGCTGCCTTTCTAGATCTTTTTGCTGGTATAGGGGGTGTAGGGTTTGAAGCGTTAAGCCGAGGAGCCTCAAGTGTTGTATTTGTAGATACTTCTGTACAGGCAATACGTTTAATTCGAGCGAATAGTAAGCTGCTTGAAGCGGAATCCTTGGTATCTGTAGTGAAACATGATGCAAAAAATGCTATTCAAAAATTGGCAAAGAAACAACTTACTTTTGATTTGATTTATATAGACCCTCCTTATGATTTGGAGGATTTGTATATAGAAAATCTTTTAAAAGAAATTGTAAAAGAGAACCTTTTATTATCCGATGGTTTACTGTTTTTAGAGAGTGCTTCTAAAGATGATATCTTGATTGAAGGTTTGGTTTTACGTAATAAAAGAAAACTAGGAGATACTTTTCTTTCAGAGTACATAGTAGAAAAATTCTAAGTCTTTATGGCTTTATCCTGTTGAATGCAAACCGTTAGAAGATCATATTCGTGAGTTTTTTTTGCGGATGAAATCTCAGAACCTTATTGCAGGTGATCGTGTGCTGGATAAAAATTTCTTGTCTAGAATATTATGCGAACATAAAGGAAAAAAAGGCGTAATTTTGAAAATTAGGTTTTCTTGGAAACGAAGCTTTATTGCTTGCTTTCTAACTATAGGTTTAATTTCATTCGGATGTTCTCGAATAAAAAGAGAGCAGCCCATAGGCCGTGACGTTACCTGGTTTCCTAAACAGTTCGGGATTTACACAGCAAGTATCAATGCTTTTTTAAATGATTTGATTATTGAAATCAATAGTCGTGAAAATCTCAATATGATGATAGTAAATCAGGATTGGATACATCTTTTTGAAAATTTAAATGATCGTAAAACCTTGGGAGCGTTCACATCAATATCTCCTACAACAGAGATGCAAAACCACTATCAGTTTTCAGATCCCATTTTATTAACAGGCCCTGTTCTCATTGTTAAAGAGAACTCTCCATATAAATCTATAGAAGATCTTAAAGGTCGTCTAATTGGTGTGTATAAATTTGATTCTTCTGTTCTTGTTGCTCAGGAAATTCCTGAGGCAGTAGTTAGTCTTTACCAGCATGTCCCAGTGGCTTTGGAAGCTCTTTCTTCCGATTGCTATGATGCTCTTTTGGCTCCTGTTATTGATGTCTCAGCGTTGATACAAACTGCATACAAAGATCGGTTGAAAATTATTTCTGAACCTCTAAATCAAGATGGTTTGCGATTAGTCGTTTTAAAAGGAACTAATGAGGATCTGCTAGAAGGATTTAATGCTGGGCTAGCAAAAAGTAAACGATCTGGGAAATATCAAACTATAAAAACAATGAATCGTATTCCTTAGAAATAGTTTATTTAATTAAAAATTCTAATTCTAATGGTGTTGAGCTTTTAATAATATCTGCCAAAGTTTGAGACCAGAGAGGAAAGCTTTGAATCGCTGGTAGTCGCAAAGCTTTATAGCCTCGAGATTGTAACGCAGGAACGTATTCTTTATCTATTTCATATAAAGTCTCTAAATGATCTGAAACAAAGCCAAAAGGAATGATTAAAACATAATGCTTTTGACTTTCTAATTCATAACTTAATTTTTTTGTTGAAGGCTTTAACCATTGTCCTAGACCGAATTTTGATTGGTAACAAAGAAAACTTTCAGTTTTTGAAAAACGGTTGGAGATCGCAGAAAAGGAGTTTTCACATTGTTTTTGATAAGGATCCCCTTGGCGAATAAATCGCTGTGGTAGCCCATGTGCTGTAAATAAGAAACAACATTGTTGTTCTTGTATTTGGTTTGTTTTTAAAAAATTTCGTATGTGTTGTTCCATACAAGACACGAACGAGGTATGTGAGCCGAATTGAGAAATCCAAGTGATGTTGTATTGAGGAACTTGAAGATGAAAGAATCGTGCAATGCTTCCCGTCACTGCGTAGGTGAAATGAGGAAATAAGGGAATGCCTACAATAGATTGAGGATTTAATTTTTGTAGAGATTCCAAAGTTTTTTTGTGTGTTTCCGGTAGGTAGCGATGAAAAGAAATTACCGGAGTTTCTAAGATACGAGCTAATAGCTGAGCAAGAACTTCTGTGTCATTGTAAATGGGAGACCAATTATTTAATGAGAGATATTGCGGTAAGACTTTTGGAGCGCGTTTTTTTGCTATAAAAGAAAAAAATTTTTTATGAAGGAATGAAGGGAGAATTTTTCCTGTAACGTCTTTATCCGTTAGTAGAGATGTTAAAAAAATTTCTAGTTCTTCGGCATTACGAGGGCCTCCAAAATTGGCTAAGATGTAAGCTGATGGAGACATGAAAGTAAACTCTAATTATATAAAGCTTCGTCTATTGCATTTAAACGAGTAATAACATAATTTTCCATTAAATTTTGTTTTCTATTTAGTTGTTCATGAAATCCTCAAGAAGTTTTCAAGAAAATATAGAAGCCTTATGTCAGAAAACAAGCCGACGTCTACGCCAGTACTTAATAAAACAAAGTCTTTTGGTTTGTGGCGTTGTACTGCTCATGGCTTCTGAACTCGCCATTTTTTTATATTTCTTTTTGTTCTCAGGAAAAACTATAGTTCCTGCATTTTGTCTCGCTTGTTTTTTTCTTACCTTATTTATTTTTCTCGTTGTCAGACTATATTTTCTCTCTGGAAAATCAGATTTCTTTGAAGATATTATTTCTAGATACTTGAAAGAAACTTTAGCTTTGATGAAAGGAAAGTACAATGTAATCGAAGAACAGTCAAATCAAGCTTCAGCAGCAACAAGACTTTCTATAAATTTGCAAAATCAAGAATATACTTTGTTATTTAGAACTCTTAGATTTCTCCCTCAGCATGATTTTCTTAGAAAAATGAGTTGTTTTTGTTTTTGGAAAGATTTTTTTCTATTTCGAGAATGTTTATTGCAAAAAGCTATAGAGGCATATGTAAAAGTTGTGCAGGCGATCCCTACAGATTTAGGGGCCCATGTATCTTTAGCAGATGCCTATGTAGCACTCTCTGGTTTATATGCAGATCCAAGGAAATATCCCGAATTTGATGCTAATTACTGGGTCCCTTCAGGAAGATATGGGGAAGAAGTTCAAGAAAAATTTTTTATAATAGCTCGAAGAGCTATTGAAGAATTCAAAATCTTAAATGATTATGCTCCAGGAAATGCTTGGGTGCACGCTCAGCTTGCTTATAGTTACCATGATTTACAGATGCCTTTAGAAGAAATTCAAGAATATGAAATTGTTCTGAAATTAAAACCTAATGATGTTGAAACAATGTCTAAGTTAGGAATTCTTTATTTTCAACAAGGAATGAATGCTCGTGGGTTACGAATA
>NZ_CACSHH010000007.1 GCF_902705545.1 Chlamydia sp. 17-3921
CAAGGAATGAATGCTCGGGGGTTACGAATATACGAAGAATTAAAAAAAAGAGATTATAAAAAATCTCAGAGATTAATAAAATTTTATGGAGTAGAATATAATAATTATTAGTTTTTTACTTTTATTTTATAATAGATCTTCTAAATTTCTTTGGTAAAGTATGAGTAGAATTCATAATGACTCCATTATAGATCAATCTAGTTTATGTGACAGGATTAGCGTTTCATGGCGAGCCTCTTTTTCTGTTCGTATGCGATATGAGATTGCTTGCGCTATAGCAATTATAGGATTGCTAATAGCTTTGCTTGCTTCTGCTGCCGTGTACGTTGTTTTCAATACGACTGCTTTTTCCGATATATATGTTCAAGGGTGTTTGTCTTTGGGATTGTCTCCTATTCCTTTGGCGATTAGTTCTTTAATTTTAGGAATATGCATACTACTCAGTGGCATCTATTTATTACCGGAACAATCTACTTAATTATATTTGAGTGTAATTTTCTCTTAGTTTTTAAATTGCCTCTATTCTCTTCTTATCGTACAATCCGCAGAAATTATAGCGTTCGCGCAATCTGTATCAGAGACTTTAGTTGTATGATTTCTTACTTTTATGCAGGCGACGCAATTTAACAAGGAGAACTAATATGAAAAAGTTGATTTTAACACTTCTTCTAGCTCTTGTCGTTCCTACTATGCAAAGTTCTGTATTTGGTAGTGAAGATAATAACGTATCTTCACAAGAACACCAAGACGAACAAGGCGAAGATGGTTCCTCAACACAGCAAGAATCATCAGATATTGATGATAGAGAAAAACCAGAAGGAAACGAATTCGGACCTCATGGGTTTGATCCCGGAGAATAAGGTTGTTCTTTAAGAATAGAAAAACAGGTAGTTTTACTACCTGTTTTTCTACTTCTTCTTTTTCTTTTCTAATCTATAATTTTTTTTTAGGCGCTTTTCTAAACCTATGGTACATTGGTATCTCTTGGGCCTAAAAGGTTTACAGCATAGGTGAGTGTGGTTTCTTCAAGAGACAGCCAAGATCCTAAAACCTTGTCAGAGAGAAAGGGATCTATTGTATATGAGTAAACGATGTATATTAGATAAATTTTTGAAATGTGTCGTAGCAGTCTCTTTGATATTGCTATATTGGTCCTCCGATCTTCTTGAAAAAGATGTTAAAGTTGTAAAAAAAAACATAACTTCCCTTCAAGAAGATATTCGAGAGCTTTCTCGCATTATAAAACAGCGTGTTACTCAAACAACGACTTCTTCTCAGACTCTCCCAGTCCATAGTACACAAGATACATTTCTTGGAGCTCTATGTGGTGATTCTTCTTATCCTAATTTGCTTTCTATAGATCCCTATGTTCAACAAACCTTACCAAGGTTATTAGGTGAAAATTTTATTGCTAAAGGGATTTTACGTACAGCTCATGTAGGGAAACCAGAAAATTTCAATCCTTTTAATGGATTTGATTATGTTATAAGTTTGTACGAGCTTTGCGTTCCCTCTTTGGCTAAAGCTCACGTCGGAAAATATGAAGCATTTAGTCCAGATCTTGCTATAAAAATAGAAGAGCGTAGTGTGCTTGATGGAACTGGAGATAAAGAGTTCCACGTCTATTTACGTCCTAATGTGTTTTGGAAACCTATTAACGCTAGTTTATTCCCAAAACATATCCAGTTAGCTGAAAGCTTTTCTCAATCACATCCATTAACAGCTCACGATTTTAAATTTTATTACGATGTGGTTATGAATCCTTACGTTGCAGAGATGCGAGCAGTAGCTTTGCGTTCTTATTTCGAGGATATTGTATCTATTTCTGTTGAAAATGATTTGAAGTTTATCGTTCGTTGGAAAGCTCATACTATTGTGAATGATGAGGGAAAAGAGGATAAAAAAGTTCTTTATTCCGCGTTTTTCAATACATTGTGTTTACAGCCGTTACCTCGTTTTGTTTATCAACATTTTGCTAATGGAGAGAAAATAATAAAGGATGATCATGATTCAGAAATCTATCGGAAAGACTCTGTTTGGGCTCAAAATTTTGCAGAGCACTGGGCAAATAATTATATTGTAAGCTGCGGAGCCTTTTATTTTGCTGGTATGGATAATGAAAAAGTAATGTTTTGTCGTAATCCTGATCATTATAATCCTTTAGAAGCTCTCGTAGAAAAACATCATGCGTATTTTAAAGATAGTTCCGACTCCTTATTCCAAGATTTTAAAACTGGGAAGTTAGACATTGCTTATCTCCCCCCAAACCAAGGAGACAACTTTGAAGCCTTTATGAAGAGTGCAGCTTATAGTAAGCAGGTTGCCAAGGGGGAGGCTATTCATGAGCTTGTATTTATGGACCGTTGTTATACCTATATCGGATGGAACTGTTATTCATTGTTTTTCCAAAGTCGTGAAGTTAGACAAGCTATGAATATGGCTATTGATCGAGATCGGATTATAGAACAGTGTTTAGATGGCAGAGGTTATACTATAAGTGGTCCCTTCGCTTATTGTTCACCATCTTATAATCATGAGATAGAGGGCTGGCATTTTTCTCCCGAAGAAGCAGCACGTTTGCTTGAAGAGGATGGCTGGATAGATACAGATGGTGATGGAATTCGTGAAAAAATTATTGATGGTGTTATAGTTCCGTTTCGTTTTCGTTTATGCTATTTTGTAAAAAGTTTTACTGCGAGAACTATTGCAGAATATGTTGCTACAGCATGTCGGGAAATTGGTATAGAATGTAGTTTACTTGGTTTAGATACAGCAGATCTTTCTTTAGCTTTTGAAGAAAAGAATTTCGATGCAATTTTACTTGGCTGGTCTTTAGGATCGCCTCCTGAAGATCCTCGTGCTTTATGGCATTCTGAAGGTGCTATGGAAAAAGGCTCTGCTAATGTTGTTGGTTTTCATAATGCTGAAGCGGATTCTATTATAGAAAGCCTCAGTTATGAGTACGATGCGCAAGAACGTCTTCAACTTTATCACCGTTTTCATGATTTGATACACAAAGAAGCTCCCTATGCCTTTCTTTTTTCTAGAAAGTTTTCATTGCTATATAAGGATTATGTAAAAAACGTTTTTGTTCCAAAAGTAAGAACTGATTTAATTCCAGAAGCTCAAGATGAGACTGTCAATCTTAAGATGGTTTGGTTAGATAGACAGGAGGAAGAGTGTTTAAGTACATCTTAAAGCGTCTAATCTTAATTCCCCTGACTTTATTCGCAATAATTTCTATTAATTTTGTCATATTAAATTTGGCTCCCGGAGATATTATAGAAGATCAGTCAGTTGATGCTCGGGGAGAGGCGGGAAAATCTGATAAGATTCGAACTTATAAGGGACCCGATCGCTACCTACAGTTTCGAGAACATTATGGGCTAACTTTACCCATATTTTTTAATTCTCGACCAAAGCTTTCCCATGAAAAAATAAAAGCAGGTGTAGAGGAATTAGTACAAAGCTCACAAAATAAATCATCAAAAGGCAAAAGTTTTTCAAAATTAAAGGTGCTTTGGGGAGATCGTGCAAAATTTATTATGCCAATCTTATTATTTGAAGCTAGCAACCCTTCTCAAGAGATTGTATATCGACATGTCGCAGCTGATTTATTCATTCGAGGAGGGATCCGTCAAGGGATTGTTGGCGCAAATCTTTCTTCTAAACAAAGAGAATATAACCAAGAAATTTCTGAAAGTAATGCTTTATTAGTAAAGCAATTATCAGAAGAAGATATTGAAGCAAAAATTCTTGTCCTAAAGCAATGGTTTAAAGATCAGGGTGGAATTGAGGCCTTTTCCTACAATATTAAAAGAACATGGCAGACATTTTTTTTTGAAACACGTTTTTCTCGTTATATATCACGGATTATAAAGCTAGATTTTGGAACATTACGTAATGATTCTCATAAGACTGTGATATCTGAAGTCGCTAAACGTTTACAATGTTCTTTGACTTTATCAATATTACCTATGATTGTGGGATTTGTTTTATGTCAGATTTTTGGTATGATCATGGCTCTGAAAAGAAATCATTGGTTGGACCACTCTTTAAACTTCATCTTTTTAATTTTATTTTCGATACCAGTTTTTGTCGCAGTTCCTTGGATTCTAGAAACTTTTGTTATCAATAGGACCATTCCCTTTACATCGATTCCTATGCCCTATAGTGGATTGCGATCTCCTTCAGAAATCTTCAACGAACTGAGTTCTTTTGGACGTTTGTTAGATATTATCGCGCATGGTTTCTTACCATTTTGTGCTGTTAGTTATGGAGCTTTTGCTGCTCAATCTCGATTGAGTCGATCTATATTTCTTGAAATTTTGAGCCAAGATTATATTTGTGCAGCTAAAGCACGAGGGATTTCTCAATCTAATATTATTGTTAAGCATGTTGGAAAAAATGCAGCAGCAGCTCTTGTTACCTCTTTAGCATCTTCTTTAGGAACTCTACTTGGCGGAGCTCTGGTTGTTGAAACGTTATTTGATATTGATGGCTTTGGAAAGTTTTTTTATCAGGCAATCTTAAATCGAGATCACAATGTGGTCTTATTTTCTGTTCTTTTAGGATCCGCTTTGTCTTTAGTTGGATATTTACTTGGAGATATTTTTTATGTTGTATTAGATCCTAGAGTCCAATTTGAGGGTAAGAAGATTTAGATGGGAGCTCCTATTTCTTTTTTTCGACGCTTTTGTTTAGCATATCACAAGAACCTACTCGCCTCTCTTGCATGGAAGTTTTTTGTCCTAATTACCATAATTGGGATATACGCTCCTTTATTTGCTAGCAGTAAGCCCCTACTAGTAAAGTGGCATTCGGAGACTTTCTCTCCTTTACTTAGATATTTGTTTTTCCCAGGGTTTTATACTAAGCCTATAGATTTGTTTTTCAACGTGCTTATGTTGACATTCCCGTGTTTTGTTTTGTCTTATAAATTTCTTCAGGGAAGGAAACGAAAAATTGTTGTTATTTGTTTAATCCTACTGCAGTTCTTTGGGTTTTTCTGGGTATGTTCTGGAAAAATTCAAGATCCAGCAGTAAATGAATCTCTAAAAAAATTGCGAGCAGAAAAGATTCGAGAAAACCTTCTTAAAGCAAATGTAGAAGCTCTAACAGTGATGCCAAAAGATATGCGGACTTGGGAAATGGAGCGGCACTACATGAGTAAATATGAGCTGCTAGGGATTTTAATAAAGTCTGCATATCGTAAAAAACAAGATGCTGCAGTTCAGAAGTATCGTGTTGCTTTTGAAGGTTTTCGTAATACCCCCATGCCAACATTGCGAAATTTAGATAAAAAGAATGAGAAGATTTCTTTAATAAGATTGCAACAAAGACTCAATAAATTGCAGATAGCTTACGATACAGCTCTTCTTTCTTGGGATCATGTTAT
Source organism: Chlamydia sp. 17-3921 (assembly GCF_902705545.1). Lineage (GTDB taxonomy): Bacteria > Chlamydiota > Chlamydiia > Chlamydiales > Chlamydiaceae > Chlamydia. The sequence goes on from NZ_CACSHH010000007.1 coordinate 5,399, forward strand.
AGATAATTATAGACCATTCTTGATGTCTTTAATTCGCATTCAGCATGAATTGAATCTCGCTTCGTATAATAATTGGGAACAGCCAGAAGAGCTTCTTTTAGCTTATGCTGATATTGAAAGAAAAACAGAGCCTTATCGTAATAATTTACTTGAAACTCGAAGAATATTAGATGAGTACACAAAGCTGCATAGTGTTAAAAATTTTATTCAGGATAAACTCGCTTGGATAGAAAAAGAATCTCAAGAGTTGAAAATTCTTATAAGCCCGCTTTTTAGTTGTTTTCACTGGGAAGATGATGCTGGAGGATCTCGTGAAATGAACAAGCATGTTGCATGGTGGCAGTTAACTAGGATAAATCGTAAGGATCTTTTAGCTTCATTAGTCTTTGGGATTCGAATTGCTTTAATTGTTGGTGGTATTGGCGTTGCAATCGCTCTTACTCTTGGAGTAATTGTTGGTCTGATTTCTGGATATTTTGGTGGTTCTGTAGATATGCTTCTTTCCCGATTTACCGAAATTTGGGAAACCATGCCTATGTTGTTTATTTTAATGCTCGTTGTATCCATTACTCAGCAAAAATCTTTGATCTTGGATACTGTACTTTTGGGATGTTTTGGTTGGACGGGATTCAGTAGGTATGTTCGATTAGAAACCTTGAAACAACGTAATATGGCTTATGTTCTGGCTGCTAGTAATTTAGGCTATAGTCATTACCACATCATGGTTCATCAAATTTTACCTAATGCTATTGTCCCCGTAATTTCTTTATTGCCGTTTTCAATGATGTCAATGATTGGTTGTGAAGCAGGATTGACTTTCTTAGGTTTAGGAGAAGAAAGTTCGGCATCTTGGGGTAACCTCATGCGTGAAGGTGTTTCGGGATTTCCTTCAGAAAGTGTTATACTTTGGCCACCAGCGTTTATGCTAACAGCACTACTCATTGCTATTGCGTTAATTGGAGATGGTGTGAGAGACGCCCTAGATCCCCGTTTACAAGATTAAGAGTCTTTTTTTGTTTCAAAGTTCAGAAGAACATTATGGATTTGCTGACCAGCAATATAATGCTGTTCTCCACGACTTCCAAGAACTCTATGACAAGGAAAAAATAAAAGAAAAGGATTATGCTTGCATGCGATTCCAATAGCCCGTGGATGAGATTTTATTTGGGTAGCAATTTCTGAATAAGTACGCTTTTCTCCAAAAGGAATCATTGTTAAAGCATTCAAAATTCTATAGTGTTTTTCTGAGATTAGAGTTTTATCAATGTAAGAAGGAATTTGAGGAGGACATTTTTGTGCATATTGAGATCCCCATAGAATAATTTCCTCCATAGCTTTATGTGAGGCTGGCCCTAGAAATAGGCATGTAAATACTGGAGCTACAGTAAGCTTTGTTTTTATAACAAAGTTATTATGAAAATATACAATGAATTGCAGAGGAGGATATTTTGCTATCGGTAAGCCTTGTGAGCAAGCTTGTGATAACAAATGTTTTAGCGATTTAGGGACTAACAAGTTTTCCTTCATTATAAAGGTTTACCCTGTAGTATTAAGACGCTCAAATTTGGCTTTAGAGACTAAGCGACCTCGATGATACCACTCGCTCTTATATATCCCTCCGGCATAAATTTTTCTCATGCCATGAAGAACGTTGTTTTGCCAAGACACTTCTTCAGCGACAATTTCCTGCTCATTATATCGCAGTTCTATGCCCTCCTTTTTCCCTTTAACGAAAGAAATTTCAGACACTTTACAGCCATTTTTGAACACTGTAGTTGTCCCATCTTGATATCCAGAACGCCATTCTTCGATTGTATTCGGTATACCGCCTATGAGATAGGTAAACCGTAAGCCATGAGGTTGATCATTTACAAAGTGTGTGATTGTTTCAGGATCTCTATTAGGATAAAATGTAGTTCTTTTTGTCATAATTCCTTCATAGAAAGTTTCTTCAGCAAGTAAGACGTTGCTAGGAGAAAAAATGGAGCGTACACCTTCTCCATTATGAATTTTTGAAGAGTATTTTCCATTGAATGAGCAATAGCTCCCCTCAAGAATGCAACCTTGATAAGTTGTTTCTATAAAGTAAGGGTCTGTAATTGTATCGTTATCTTTTGTGTCTGGCCAACGAACTACTGTAAAAGAACCGTCTTCTTGAAATAGTTCTTCTTGAAAAGGTTGTCCATTATGAAAGAAGGTTTTGTAGGAGGTAAGTCTACCTTGATCATAGGTTTTTATGACTGCAAAGGTTGTTGTATGCGGGAATGTGAGAGTGATTTCTCCATGAAGAAGACCATTAGTATAAACTTCGTGAAGAGTAGAACCGTCCTTTAAGACTTTTGTTATGGTTCCATCACAACCTCGTCTAGTCCACTCTTGACCCGATACAATAATACCATAGTTATTTCGGAATGTCTCTTTTATAACTGAAGGATCATTTTTTCGAATAGATCCATAAGCAGAACAAGATAGTGTAAATATAATACAAAAAAGTAATTGTCTCATGTATTGATAATCCCTTTGTTTTGGAGTTGCTGAGTAATTCTAGCAACTAGGCGATCATACTCTTCTTCTATTTCTTGGTTGGATAAAGTTCTCTCTCGATTTTGAAAAACTAACCGTAGAGAAACATTTTTGTCCTGCTTTTTTGAAGCTTTATCTTGATATATACTGATAATAGAAACTCTTTCAAGCCATTTAGATTGGCTGTTTAAAAATCCTTGACGTAAAGAGTCTGCAGGAAGATCTTCAGGAACCGTGATAGTGACATCTCGAAATGAAGATGGATATATTGGATAGGGGGTATAATGCTTAACAGATTTTTTTTGTAACTGACATAAAATATCTATAGAAAGTTCTCCAAAAAAAATCGGTTGTTTGATGTGAACTTTTTTTGTAATGCGTGGATGAACAGTTCCTAAGATTCCTAAAACATGTTTATGTAAACATATTTGACCTTGTTGATAAGGATGAAAATTTGGATTATTACTAGGTTTTAGAGTATAGATTTTAGAAGAGATATTTAGATTTTCTAAAATTTTCTCTACCCAACTCTTTAGTGTATAAAATGATAACTGAAGACGAGTAACCTGCCATGATAGTGTCTCTGACTGTCCTGCAAGAATAATTCCTAATTTTTGATTTTCTTTATATTGAGAAGAGATTTTTTCGTACACAGATCCAAGTTCAAAAGCATATATGCCTTCTGCTTGCCTATGCAGATTAGTTGCTGAGCTTTCTAATAATCCAGGAAGTAAAGAAGGGCGTAATACAGTTGCGTGTTTAGAACCTTGTAAGGTAATAACATTTTGTTCTGCCTCATATAAATCTGCAGTTTTTGGATTTAAAAGATCGCTCGTGAAAAACTGTTGAAGGCCTGAATTAGCTAGGAAATTAACGAGATGACGTTTTAATGCATAAACAGGAGTACAAATAGGTGTTTGCTTTTGAGATTTTAGGTGCCAAGATTGAGTTCTAGAAATTTCTTCAACAAGATCAATCTCCTCAACAATATCGTGACGATAAGAAGGAATTTTAACAACAATGCTATTAGGATTTTCTGTCAGAGAAGAAAATCCCAGAGATTGAAGTTTCTCTTTAAGAGTTTCTTTAGAGATTTTTTCCCCTAATATTCTTTGAACTGTAGAAGAACGTAATTCTAGTGTCTTTGAAGAAGACTGTGTTTCTCCCATGGTATATATTTCAGAGCACTGTGCTTTAGGGAACACTTTTAAAATAGAATGTATTGCAGCAAAAAGAGATGGTAAGACGTTATTATAGTCTACACCTCGAGAAAATCTATAAGCTGCTTCTGAATGTATCGGAAGAAGTCGTTGAGATGCTCGAATTACTTTAGGAGGAAAATAGGCGGCTTCTAAAATGATTTCTGTTGTAGAATTTGTTACTGCACTATTGAATCCACCCATAACTCCACCAAGAGCCAAAATTTGATGGTCATCACAAATAACAGTTGAAGTTTCTGGAAGAGTTACGGTTTCATTATTCAAAAGTACAAAAGATTGTGTCGAATCTAATGCTTGTACTCGTAATGAGTGAATATCTGCTTGCTTAGCGTCATAGGCATGTAAGGGTTGACCCAAAGCAAACATAATATAGTTAGTAATATCTACTATTGTATTTATAGATTTTTGTTTTAGGGAATATAGAATATCTTGAAGTTCTTGTGGAGATGGGAGAAGAGGATCTATTCCGGAGATCTTTGCATAGCAAAACAAAGGGCAAATATTAGAATCATTTTTTGAGGAAACTGCTTGAACTTTCAAGGGAGCCAGAGAAATTGCTTTGGGAAGAACAAGGCTTACTGAAGTTACATAGGAAATTTCTCTGGCTAGTCCGAAAAGAGAGGCACAATGACCTAAATTTGGAGTTAGTGATAATTCTAGCGAGACTTTTCTGAATAGCGTTGCGACATCTTCTCCAAGTGGTGTCTCCTCTGGAAGTTCAAGAAGACCTCGTTGTTGAGTGTGATATTCATGAAGACCGAGTTCATCAGCTCCGCAACACATGCCTTGAGATTCTATCCCTCGTAATTTAGATTTTTTTATAGAGAAGACTTGTCCTTCATTGTCCGTAAGCTTAGCTCCTGGAATTGCTAGCGGAACTACAATGCCTGTTCGGCAATTTGGAGCTCCACAAACGACTTGATATTCTTGATTCCCGTCAAAGAGGACAGCCACTTGTAATTTATCAGCATTAGGGTGGGGAGATGTTTTTAAAATTTTTGCAGTGATGACCGAAGAAAACGAGCAAGAATTTTCTGAGCAAACCTCGGCTTCTATTCCGATACGATCGCAGGCTTCTAAAATTTCTTTTGTGAGAAGAGGGGAAGAAAAGTATGTTTGCAGTAAGGATAAGGGGACATGCATGGATACTTCGTCAGAGGCTATTTTTAGAGAGATTTTACGAGGAGTTGTGTATAGTGGCAAGTATTTTCGTCTTCGGAGAACTATTGGGATTGCGGAGCAGAAATCATGGCTGCGAGAAAGCAAATAAAAAGGCTTAGGCAAATTTTAGTTCTAAGTCTTGGACTGAATGTTCTGTTTCTTTTATTGTTTTATTCAGCGATTTTTCGAAAAGACATTTATAAATTACATCTTTTTTCAGGATCTCTAATAGCAAAAAACTACAGAAAAACTCCTGTTCCCGAAGATTTCTTACAAAAACTTTCGACTTCTTCGCTTTCGGAGCTTTTTTCTTTATTTTCTGAAGAGCGATATGTTTTTGGTTATCCCATGAAACTGTGGGCATTAAGTATTGCTATCCAAAAATTTGATATAGATATCTCTCCTGCACTTTCTCATAAATTGACATTCATAGAGTTAAGAGATCGATCCACAACGTGGTTGTTACCTAATCTTAAAGAGAAAGAATTTACTACAGTCTTGCGTTATCTTTCTATTCAGAAATATCCTTATACTTCTAGGGGATTGTTTAGGATGATTTCTTGTGCTTTGAATGAAGGAAAGGTTGATGAGGATTGTTTATATAATTTCTGCCTTTCTCCTGAATTTTTATACTTGAGGACGTTACTTGCTGGTGCGGATAAAGAGATATCTGTTGCCTCTCTAGCTCGCATGATAATCCAAGGAGGAGAAGAATTATTTTTCTCTTTATGTAATGAAGAAAACCATTCTTGCGCTATTTCAGATCAAGAACGTTTAAAGATTTTACGAGCTTATTTAGAAAGAGATGAGCCTCTGGCAGCATTGTTGTTATTAATACATGATGCTGAAGTTGTTTTACATGAGTTTAGTAATGAAGATTTGCAAAGATTAATTCGTTTGTTACCTCGGGAATCTCAGTATAGTCAAGATTTTCTTACTCGGTTAGCTGAAACGCCGCGTCAGGATCAGATTACAAATGCAATTTTTCAAGATTCTGCAGAGGTTACCTCTTCTATGCAAGAGTATGTAATAAAAGAAGGAGACTCTCTGTGGTTGATTGCACGTCATTTTGGCATTTCCATAGAAGAGATTATGCGTATTAATCAACTTTCTCATCATCGCTTACTTCCTGGTAAGGTTCTAAGGCTTCCTTTAAAGTCGTCTTAGGGACGAGATCGATTCCTCCAGGGTGCCAGGGAGCACATTTCCCAATTCTTCGTAGTGAAAGCCATAGACCTCGAAAAAGCCCATGAGTTTTTAGAGCTTGTAGAGAATAGTGAGAACACGTTGGAAAAAATCGGCAAGGATTACCGAGAAGGGGAGATATTGTCCATTGATACACTCGAATAAGAAAAGTAGCAAGATGTATGAACAGTCGTTGTAGATATTTAAAAAAAATTGAAAACATCTTTCAGTAAGGTGACAAAAACCTCAAGCATAATAAGACAAATGATAGTCCATTCTAAAGAAGAAGAATGTTGGTGATTAAGCTGATCATTTAAAATTTCTAAAACATCTCCTAATATGGTAAGTCTATGGTTGAGTACGTTGATTCTTGCTCCAATGTCTAAACAGCTGAGAACATCTAGATATATAGGTTGTGTTTCTGGATGTTCCCAGAAAAAATCTGGTTCATCAAGAATATCGGAATGTAGATTAACTGTTGCTTTGTCAAGGAAGAGTTTACCTATTTTTTTAGCAATGGCTTTACGAGGCATGGAGATTTTCCCCTTTAATGCTAGATCTTGGGGTAGCCTTTTAGAATCTTCTATAGTTTTGTAAATAGTTTCTTCAAAAATAGTAAGCTTTACGGATTGGGCAAGACCGAAGGATATAGCAAGTTTTGTATTCACACTGGTGTCAACAAGGATAAGACGGTTTCTTCGGATCTGTAGTTTGTCTCCATAATAAAAATTATAGTAATCTATTTCTGGTCGAGGAAGAATTTCTGGTGATGCAGAAATGATCGTTTGTAGAAGCTTGTGTTCGTCAGCTTCTTCCCATCCCCAAAAGACAGCAACGCCATAAGGAAAGAACACAGAGATTTGATCTGAGGATTCTTCATTAGAAGTCATCACATATTCTCTGGATAAAATTGTTGAAAAATTGGGCTTAAGTAGATGAAAAAGAACGTGTAGGTTGTAAGATGATGCTGTACAATAAGCCGCGCAGCGCATAGCTTGATTTCTTTTGTAAATTTTGCTTCCAATATACTTCATTTTTCCTCTATGGGGAACATTTTTTTTCTTGAGGTAAAGGGAGGATCATCGGTAAGCTTATTGTCTTATCTTTCGCGGAAGTGGCGGAATTGGTATACGCGCTATCTTGAGGTGGTAGTGGAGCTTTCCTTAGGGGTTCGAGTCCCCTCTTTCGCAATTGTCCTTATGGAGTTTCTTTTTTTCTATTGAGATCTGTATTTTCCAGTAAATGATTGTTTTGGAGTTTCTTTTGAGATTTTTGTATTTTTTATTGGCAATATGTTTTTTTCATGGTTATGAGATCGCTTTTGCGGTGCCTCATTATGTCTCAGAAGAAGAATCTTTTTTTGTACACCATTTGAATTTTTCTGGGGATTTCCCTGATATGGAGACCATGGAAATACAGGCACAGCGTAAGAAGCAGGTAAAATTTGACGCTTCTGGAAATTTTCCTAAGTTAGAAAGTGTTTTTTATCGGGGATCTTTTGGGTCTTTAAAAGCGAACTTCAGTGGCTGTTATCCGAATTTATCTTCAGTAAACTTTTCTTGCACTGCTTGTAAAATGGATTTGGATTTTCGAGGACAATGGTTTCAGAATAATTCTATTGTGATTAGTAATGAAGAACAGCCTATATCTTTAATTCTTCCTCAAGATGTGGGAATTATTGTTCACACCAAAACAACTTTTAAAGGAAAAGTGTTTATTAATGGAGACTTTGTTAAGCAAGGTCATGGTATATGGAATAAAACTTATCATAATTCTTTAGTAGGGATCTCTCCCATTACGTTAGTTTTTCATGTTCGTAGTTCTGGAGGAACGATTTCCTTAAGCTAAATTTTCTGATCTCTTGTTTGGAGAGAAGTTTCAAACATATAGAAAATTTTATCAGCAATAGTGATTGGGAAACTTGCGAGTTGTAGAAGTTCTTCAAATTGTTTCGCATAGATGATTGCTTGCAGGATATGTTCTTCGTTTTTATCTATAACGACAGCTTCTTGAGGAGCATGTTGTTTACATAATTTTTGCCCTTGATAGCGATAGCATGTTGCATCGATTAGTGGCGTTTTACAGATAGAACATGATGTGGAGAGATCTAAGATTCCTTCATACTGCAAAAGCTTTAAAAGAAATATAGCAGAAAAAAGCTCTGGGTTTTTGCTTTGATGAAGTCGATAGAGAAAGTTAAAAAAGAGAGAAAAAAGTTCTGAAGAAGGCTTTTCTTTCCATTGAGAGGAAAGAACAGCTTGAGTCATTTTCCCACCGGCTTGCAGTAAAGAATAGGTTTGCCTAAGTTCTGGAAAGTCATGATGAATTTCTCCATAGATAAATGAGCGGATTTTTGGTGGAGAGTATTCTAAAGTATAATTTCCAAATGAAAAAGGGAGAAGAGATTCGCGATGAGGGCAGAGTAGAGTTTGTCCTTGTTTGGCAAAGAATGTTATGAGTCCTTCTGGTGAGAAGAGAGTAACAAGTAGATGGTTTTTCCCAATAGGTTGGTTTTGTAAAACGATCCCGGAAGAAAAGATTCGCATAAGTTTAAAGCTTTGGATAATTAGAGTTTAGAGAGCAGTAGTAATTAAGAAGTTGAGTATATTCAGGAAGCCCGGAGTAGAAATTTAGGGTTTGAGTTCGGGGATTAATGAATCCTGTAAGTTGTTTGTCTCGGCTAACTATGGCTAGGCAGCAGGTGCCAAGAATGTAATTATAGCTCAAGAGCTGGATTAGAGTATTTTGATTGATAATTCGAGCTTTACATTCAATGAGTAGCAAAGGTCTTGGGTTACCGAATTTATAAGTATCCCCTTTGCAATTTGTGTAAATTTGAGGAGTAACGATAAGAAGATCAGGGCGTCGTTTTGGCAGATGAGCATCTTTTCGGGTGAATAGTGGTAATAGGGTTCTGAGCTCTTTTTCTACAATAATAAGTTTTTCAGGATAATGAAGCTTGTGAACTAGAAGAGAAAGGAGGTTTTGGCGAACCTTTTCTTCAGGGGTACAGTCTAGAGATTTATTGCGAATTGGATCAAAAATCTTAGTTGTTTTCGAAGAATCAAAGGGAAAGATGTTTTCTTCGTCTGTGCATGATGATGGGGTCGATGAGAACATAATTGCCGTTATGCTGTTTGTATATGCATTGAATTTTGTTTTCTTTCTCTAATGAAAATGAGAGTAGGATTGTTAGAAGACTCTAGTTTATGAAAGACCTCTTCTTCAGACAGCTTACGAATCGCTATTTTTTCTTGGAGATCTTTTTTCTTTCTGACGCAGAAACATAACCGAAGCTTTTTTTAAGGAATCCTGGGAGTCCATGGAGCTGAAAGGTAGCCATTCGTTTGCTAAAGTTTTGCTTTTTTGTTCTTTTTCTACCAAAAGTATTTCTTCTTCAGAAAGAGGGTGGCAGTGTTTAGTTTTATCTTTCTGCTTAACATGGAGCTTGTTCATTATTGTGCGTATTTTTTTAAATGCGTTGATAACTGCTGTGTAAGCATTTGTATGAAGGGCTTTTGTTTGAAGAGTTTTTTTGCCTATAGAAATTACGACATGAACTTCAGTTCCTTGTTTATCTTTGTGAGAAGTCAAAACAACACGAAAAGATTCCGAAGTTGGAAAATGCTTACTTTTTTCTAAAATAAGTTGTCTTAGAGGCTCAGAAATATGAAAAGATTTACTGGTAATTTCTACTTGTGTTTGGGAATTGTGAGTTTTTATTATTTTTTTGGATGATTTTGAGCCTTTCTGAGGTTTCATAACATTTCCTAATTTTATAAATGGATGGGGACGATTGGAAAAGAAAAAAGAGATCCCCCTAGGCATATTATAAAGGAGAAACTTTTATTCAAGGAAGCTTTAACGCACCGAAGAGGGCTCGAACCTCCAACCACCTGGTCCGAAGCCAGGTACTCTATCCAATTGAGCTATCGGTGCTTAAGGCGAGAGCTAGAAGCTTTAACGCAAAACTTTAACAGAAGTGGTGGAGAAACTCAAGTAAAACTCAGAAAGAGACTCAGTATAGTGCTAACATCTCTTTAGAGAGGAGTGTAGTATTTTCAAGAATAACGGCTCTTTCCAAAACATTAGAGAGTTCCCGGATGTTCCCTGGCCAATGGTAATCTTTGAGAAGTGTCTCTGCCTCTGGAGTTAAAGTTTTTCTTGGAGAATTATTCTGATGACAGAATTTGTTTAAAAAATAATTTGCAAGAGGGAGAATATCATCCCGACGATCTCTTAAAGGGGGAAGGTGCAAGGGAATAACATTGAGTCGATAATAGAGATCTTGGCGAAAGAGTTTCTCCGTGATAGCCTCTTTGAGATCTCGATTGGAAGTCGCAAGTATACGAATATCTACGGAGAATGTTTTTGTGCCCCCTAGATGTTCGAATTCTTTTTCTTGAATGGCTCTTAGAAGTTTAGCCTGTAGGTTAAGAGGGATTTCTGTGATTTCATCTAAAAGTAGTGTTCCTTTATGGGCGAGTTCAAAGCGTCCAGCTTTTTTTGTTGTAGCTCCTGTGAAAGCACCTTTTTCATGGCCAAAAAATTCTGATTCTAGAAGTGTCTCAGGAATAGCTGCACAATTCACTTTGATATAAGGGTTTATGGCTCTGGGAGAATTGTTGTGAATAAAAAAAGAAAGAACTTCCTTACCACTTCCAGATTCTCCATGAATAAAAAGATTTGCAGAGCTGTTTGCAGCTTTTTTCGCTTTAACAAGGAGATCTTTCATGATTTGGCTTTCTGCTATGAGAGGATGTGTGCTTGTTGTTGTTTGTTGGGATGTAAGAAATAGGTTTTCTTCAACAAGATTTTGAAGTTCTTCGGCTTTAGTAATGAAGGCAAATAAAGCTTCTGAAGAAAATGGTTTCGTTAGGTAATTGAACGCTCCTTGATGCATAGCTTCTACAGCATTTTCTATAGAGCCGTAAGCTGTGATCATTAGAATTGGGGTGCGAGGGGCGTATTGTTTTGTGATTTTAATAATATCAAAGCCTGAACCATCAGGCATGTTCATATCTGAAATAATAAGATCATAGCGATTATTTTTAATTTTTTTGATTGCACTTTGTACATTTTCTGCTGTTGATGGGTGGTACTTACGAGAAATCAAAAGTTCGGAAAGAAAGTCGCGAAGAAGTGGTTCGTCATCGATGATGAGTATTTGCTCTATGATCATTTTCATTCATTTTGTTTTTTTTTTTTTACTGAATCTTTGAAATGGAAGCAAAGGTTGAATGTAAGAATTTTTTTTAAAACACTTGTGTTTTTCTGCCTTTATCTTAAACTGAAACAGTTGCAGCTTTCTTAGATTGCTGTTTTTTTAAACACTGTTCAGGAAGGGGAAATGGCTAGTTCATATACTATATTCTCTCCATTAACTCCTTTAGAAAGAGGGGAAGCTGATTATGTTCCCCAGAGTAATTTAGACCGCTGTCTTATCAAAATTACTATAATTTGTTTAGCACTTCTATCCATTATGAGTGGTGCGCTTGTTCTTTTTCTTCTTCCAACAACACCTATAATTGTGGGATTAACTCCGATACTTCTTGGTTTAGTTTTATTTGGAATCACGGCGTTGCTATGTTTGTCTGATAGCCGTCGCAAAATAAAAACACTTCCCTTTACTGAGGACTTTGTTATTGAAGATTTGCAAAAGCAGTTATCTTTATTGTTGGCTCAGACGCAAGTAAAGGCTTTAGTGACACAAGGTTTCGAAAAGGAAGTGGAAATAGAAAAAATAATTCGAGACAAAGAAAAGCGACTCGGCGAGTTCGATCGAGAATTGCGTTTTCGAGAAATATGTTTATATCGAAAACTTACAGAAGCAGGAGGACGAGCAGAAAACTTTTTGAAGCTTGTGGAATTGCGCGAATTACAAAGTGTCCTTGCAGATCAGCTTGAATTACTTTATCGAGCTTATAGAGATCATATCTCAGGTATCTTGAAACTTCGAGATGAAGATGCAGAAGTTTCTTCGCTTCGAAATCAGAAAGATTTGTTAATGCAAGAATTGCAAAGTTTTTGCGTAAAACGAAAAGAGTTAACAGAGAAACTCAGGGAATTTCACAAAGAATTTTCAGAAATTTTACAAAAACTTCATAAGATCAGTTCTTTATTGAAAGCAGACACAAACCTTGTCTCGCTCACTAATAAATTGATGCAGGAAGTAGATGCATTGCTAGCACGTCAGTCTTGTCTTGTTAAATTAATAACAGATGTAAATGCAGATATTTTAATTATAGATGTCAAAGAAGCAAAGAAACGAGAGAAAATTCGTTGTATAGATAAAAGAATTCATAATGAGAAGCTCCTCCCTGATGCAGGATACTTATTTTATCGTGAGTATAAAAAAAAGTATCTTGAGTTACTTCAAAGAATCTCGGATTTGAAAAGGGAGATTATTGAAAAATCCTTACAGATACGCATTTCAGAAGGATTATTAGAAGAATCTCAAAAGGATCATGACGAGGTTCGTGCTAAGTTTACTAATCTTGAACAACAACTTCAAGAAGATGTAACAAGTCTTCATAAGAAATTAAAAGAAAGAACTTTAGAAGTAAAAGGTTTAGAAGAGACTTTATTAAGAGTAAAGTTTCGTTTATCAGAACTTCAAGAAGAATTAGAACGAAGAGAGACTGAAAGGACTAATTTCTTACAGTTGAAGAAAGATTATAAGGTAGTTTGTCTAGAAAAACAAACACTTCAAAATGAGAGTGTGGCATTAAAGCAGCAGATTTCAGAGCTTCAACAAAAAATCTTAAATCTTGAAAAGGCAATTGAAGAACTTCGTGCAGCTCTACCGAAAGAAGAAGAGGAGGAAGGTAGAGAGGCTTTACAGATTCAACTTGAATTAACAATTGCTGAGTTACGCACCGTTCAAAAACGTCTTCTAGAAGTAGAAACTGATTTAGCAACTTCTGTGGGAATTTCTGCAGCTCTTGAGCAACAGGTTAAGGATCTGAAACAGGAATTGCGAGAGCTTCATGCAGAGTTAACTACGATGACTTACAAAGTTGAAAATGCACAAGCACTTATTGCTGAGCAAGAAGAGATTATAGCAAGGAATGCCCCTCTTATAGAAGAACGCAATCGCCTACGTTTAGCTATGAATAACCTAGAACAAAGAAATCAAAATTTAGAAGCAGAACTAGAAGCTCAAAGACGTCTTATTGAAGCCGCTAGAGTTGCTCGCAATTTAGAAGAAGAAGAAGGAAAACGGACTGCAAGAGAGCTAGTAGCTTTGCGACAAACTTATGAAACTGTTCGAGAGAATTGGAATAGGGAAAGAACAGGATTAGAACAGCAGATAGAAGAAAATCGAGAAAAATATGAACAAGAGCGAGTTAGACTACAAGAAAATATCCAGCACTTAGAAAACCTCTTGAGAGAGACTCTGGATTTCACCGCTAAAGGAGATTCTGAAGCTTTAACGTGCGTTGCGCACCAAGTTATACAGTTTTCTCCCCATATAAAGTCTGAAAAGAAAGCAGAACTTCTTACACAGGATATAGGAAGAATTTTAGCTTTTGTATCACCACGTTTCTTTTGTTTTATAGGTCGAATGATTTCCTGCCATTGGCTTAAACCTGGAGAATGTCTCGAAGCAGGATTAATCCAAGAGTCTACAGAAGCTCAACGACAAGAGCTTATCCAGAAGCGTTGTTTACGAGAGTGGTTTTTAGCTTTATTAGGAACTATGACAATAGAAGAGATACAAGCTTTAGTCGAAGCTTTAAATGTAGAAATAGGAGATCGTCAAATTAGAGAAACTGAGGCTAGAGATATTTTTGACGCTCATCGTGGAAAAAATACTAGGCTAGCTCAAGCTTATCTACTAATGAGAAAATGGATATTGGAGAATTTTTCAGATATTGCAAATTTACCGTTGTTCACGGATTTAGATCGTTGGTGTGCGTTTTTACTTTCATGTTTGAGGCAGATGCATGGAAACCTTGGTGGTTTATTAGAAGGTCTTACTCCTGAAGAAAGAGAATTTTTACAAGTAATGTCCTGCTTTTCAGGAAAAATTCCTCTAGTATTAGGTAGTATAGGCTCTGAGGATATTGTGAATTCTTTGAGTCTTTTAGATTTCCTTCGTTGTGGAAATGATACTTGGGATAATTTTGTAGAGATAATACAAATGTTAATCCGAGAAAGATCTCGGACAGAGTTTCCTAGAATTTTGAGCCCTGAAGAAATTCATAACGCTCGTGTGATGGGAATTGAGGCCTATATTGCACAATCCCGAGCTCGTTACCCAAGAGTTGATAGACACTTTCCAGATTATTCTTGAGTTTTTTTTTGAAGTGTCGGAAGCCTTAAAGTGAAAATTATTGTAGAGAGAGAGCTTTCAACAAAAATTTCTCCACCATGCAGTCGCATGGTTTTTTGTGCTTCTGCAAGACCGAGACCATTGCCATGAACTTTAGTTGTGAAAAAAGGTGTAAATAGTTTTGTCAATACTTCAGAAGAGAGCTCTCCAGGATTCGCCACAGAGATATCTCCAGAACGGTGAAGAGTAAGGATAGCTGTTCCTTCACTTGCTTCTGTGGCATTTTTTACGAGATTCCAAATAACGCTATTTATGCGATCGGGATCTATAGAGCGTAGTAAAGGTTGAGAAGATTTTCTTTCAAAACGGCATAAGGGGAATGCTACGGAAAGAGGTGGAATGAGAGAGGAAAAGAAACTTTGAAGGTCTATAGTCTGAAGATTTAATGGTTGAGATTTTGTATATTCTAACATGGAAGAGACTAAATTATTTAGAGAATGAGTCCCTGAGATAATGGATGCTAGCATACGTTGATGGCGTGGAGAAGAGATTTCTTCTTGAAGCATAGAAGCAAATCCTGCAATTCCACTTAAGGGATTACGGATTTCGTGTGCTAGAGTTGCAGTCATTTTACCAAGTTCTGCAATGTTTTTATATTTTTCGATAGCATTTTCAAGTTGTTTATATTCTGAACGGTTACGGATCTGTATAAAGAGATAACCGTTACTTTCGTTTTTCCTAACAAAAATTTCGACTTCTTTCTCTAGAGAATTATGATGTAGAGATAGACGCAAAGTTTTTGGTGTAGAGAGAGATTTTAAGGCTTCTTGAATAGAAAATCCAAAGAAAGTGTCTGGGAAGACTTGTCTAAAAGAGTGATTAAGGATTTCGGTGTTCTCTGGGATTTCAAGAATTTCTCGAGCTTGAGAATTACAAATGAGAATATCTCCTAGGTCAGAAATTAGTAGAATCCCATCAGGAATAGCTTTGAGAATTGTATTGGCTTCATTATAAGATTGTGTAATTCGAGATTTTATTTCTAATAGTTCTTCAGATGAGGAGAGAGAAGAAACGTTTTCTGAGGAATTATTGTTTTTCATAGAGCCCCAGTTCTTTTTTTCTTTGAATATAGTTGAATTTGTCTATATCTAGGATTCGTGTGATGATCTGTCGAAGTTTTGAAAGTTCTTGTTGGATATCTTGGGGAAGAACTGAGGAAAAGCTATGGTAGTACTCTTTAATCTGAAGATCGACTTTTTCAATGCAGGATAAAAGTGTTTTCTTTTGTCTTAAAATTTTTTCCAATTCTTTTGTTGTTAAAGAGCCTTCGGTTTCCGTAAGGTCTAGAATAGCAAGGAAAAGCCCTTTTTTCTTCTTGAGCAAGAGTAAGAGAGCATTTTCATTCATAAGAAGCTGAGAAGATTTTTTTAACTTTTCTTAAAAAAAGCCACAAAGCGATTTATTATCAACCTGAAAATTTTTTGAATATGAAAAGGAGTCATGCTGGTGATCGGACTCGAACCAACACCTTATTACTAAGAGTAGATTTTGAGTCTACCGCGTCTACCATTCCGCCACACCAGCATAAAGTGAGCATAAGTGTACGAGTTCTTGTCCAATAAGACAAGAGAAATCTAAGAACTAAGTATTTCGATAAGGATTTTTGTTTGATTTTGTTCTGTATATAGAGTTAGGCGATATTCTAGGCATTCTAAAATTGTATCAGAAATTTGAAAAGTTTTTGCAGGTGTTGGAAAAAGATTTTTGAGAACGTTAGAAATAGATTCTATAGAGAGATGTCCTGGAATAGCAAGAATCGCAGCTTTTCCAAGGAGGTTTTTTGGAGATATGAGTTTTCCAGACGCTTCTAAAAATTGGAAATGTCGAGCACAGCAAAAACCTTCTAATACAGAAAGCTCAGAATAAGATTTCTGTAGGAGACGAGAAATTTCTATAAGCTTAGGATGAATTTCTTTAAAGCTTTCATTTGTAAGGCTATGGTTTAAGCCATCACAGTCGTAGATGGATCCTTTTAAAGAATCTATAGAAGAGCTCTGTCCACGACAGAGAAAGGAGTAGCTTGTGATAACAGAATTAGAAGGAGAATGCCAGGAGTAACTTGGAGGAGCAATGTTTTGTTGTGGAGGATGAAGAAGAACTGGACAGCCTTTTTGAGAAATCACACGTTCTGCTAAAGTTTCTCCAGGAAAATAATTGTCATTGAAACAGCCGGATAGACATAGAACTATACAAATCCAAAAAATAATTTTTAAGACAATCATAAGATGGGGATATAGTAGTGCTATCGTTTTATTGAGGATAATATGAATATAGAAGATTATCAAATATTCTTTTTTGATTTAGATGGATTACTTGTAGATACTGAACCCTTTTTTTATCGTGCGTTTTTAGAGGCTTGTGCGGAGTTTTCTTTAGACGTCTCTTGGGATTTTTCAACATATTATCGTTATGCTACTTTAGGGCGAGAGCTTTTCTCTGAGCAATTTCTTATTTGTTATCCTGATGCTTCTGAAAATCTTCAAGAAATTTTTAAGAAAAGATATGAAATATATGAGTCCTCTTTAGAAAACTCCATCCCTCCGCTTATGCCTGGTGTGGTAGAATTTTTAGAATATCTAGTTTCTCTGGGGAAGAAATTTGGAGTGGTCACAAACTCTCCTAGAGAAGCCGTTATACGCTTACGCAAAGAGCATACGATTTTTAAATATTTTCTTTTTTGGGTAACGCGAGAGAATTATGCGCGACCCAAGCCCTATGGAGATAGTTATTCCTATGCTTATAAGACTTTTGCATCTAAGGAAGATCGTGTTATCGGTTTCGAAGACTCCATCAAAGGATTAAAAGCTCTTTCAAGCATCCCAGCAACTATGGTTGCTATCAGCCCTTTGTTTGAGATTTCTAAGAGTGATTATCCGGAATTTGCTTCTCGAGAGTTGTTTGTTTTCTCTTCTTTCCATAATTTACTACAACATTGTGTGGAGCAGAAGAAATCATAGGGAGGAGGATAACATACGTGATACAAAGTAAGGGCGTGAGGCGGTGCGGAGGGTGGTCCTTGGCGACGATCTTTCTTTGAAAGCATTTCTAAAAGGTGTTCAGGAGGGTATTTGCCTTTACTAATGTCTAAGAGAGATCCCACAAGATTTCTTACCATTTTGTAGAGGAAACCGTTCCCTCGACAGATAATTTTTACCGAATCCTGATTTTCTTCAATGTCCAAGGAATAGAGGGTTCTTATTGTGGTATTATATTCTCGTCCGAGATTTGCAAAAGAAGCGAAGTCGTGGGTACCGATAAGGTATTGAGCCCCTAAGCGCATGAGATCTACATTTATTTGATGACGAGGACTATAGCTAAAATGACGTTGCCAAGGAAGAGGCTTTGCGTACAAGGAGAGGGTGTAGTGATATTCCTTCGCTCTAGCAAGATAGCGAGCATGAAAGTTGTCGTTTGTTAAATTAACATCTCGAATAACAAGATCTTTAGGAAGGCGTGCATTAAGTATTTTTTTAATAAGTTGTGGTTCGGAAAATAGAGGATGATTTGGACTGCGAAAATGCACAACTTGTCCGTAAGCATGTACTCCAGAATCCGTTCTCCCTGAAGCGACCATAGGGACTCGATGATTTAAAATCGGGGAGAAAACAGTTTCAAGAACTTCTTGAATGGTCGTGTGTTGTGATTGTCGTTGCCAGCCTGCATAGGCGGTTCCTTGATAAGCAAGAAGTAGAGCTGCTTTAGTCATGCAAGCGCGTGTGCTATAGTTAGGTCTTCAGGATAAGAAACTTTAATTTGTGGGTACTTATTAAAGACAAGTTTCGCTGTGACTCCGAGAATTTCTGCAGCCGCCGTATCATCTGTGAGAGTAATATTTTGTTCTTGGGCTTTAAGAAGGCCTGTTTTTAAAATTTCAGTTTTTATGCATTGTGGAGTGTGGATAATCGCAAGAGAATCGCGATCTAGGGTTTGTAAAGAAGCTCGTTGTTTAATGGCATAAGGGAGAGGAGAGGCTAGAGTTGCAGCGTTGCTTTGCTGTGCTGCTGCAAATAACTCTGCGACTTCTTCAGCATAAACAAAAGGGCGAGCTCCATCATGAACTAAGGTCCATGGGTTTGAAACTTTTTTTAATCCTGAGAAAACTGAATCTTGTCGGCGTTCTCCAGGGTATGCGAAGATTACAGGGTAGTCTTGAAAGATATCTTGATATTCGGAGTGGCATACTACAATAATTTCTTTAATCTGAGGAATCTTTACAAAGGTTTTTAGAGAATGGAGGATTAAAGGAGCTCCGTGAAAAGTTTGGTATTGTTTGGGTATTGAGGAGCCAAATCGTTCTCCACGACCACCACTAAGTAAAATTAAAGAGCTTCTAATCATGACCACACTGAATAAAACATACCTCTGGGGAAGAGAAAAAGCGTGTTCTTTTCAATCCACCTAAGCCTCTATTAACATAAAGTTGCTTGCCTCCCCCTAGATTAAAGGATCCACGAGCAAAATGAAAGTGTTCTAATCCTGAGAGTTTTTCTAAAAATCTTTTTGCTGCCTTAGGCCAAGGAAGAGAAATTTGTGGTCCATGAGCATGCCCTGAGAGAATAAATTCTCCTGGATAGTTCATAAGCGCGGGTACTGTGTCTGGGTTATGAGAGAGGATGAGTCCTGGCAATGTTGGATTATAGTGAGCAAAAGCTTCTTCTGGACGAAATTGCTTAGCAAATAAATCCCCAAGGCCGACGATATTGAGTTTGTCTGAGATGAAATGGCAGGAATTATGTAACAGAGTTAGAGGGGTATTTTTTAATAAAGTGAGTAATTCATTGTTTGGTTTTTGAGGAGTGTGATCTGGAGCATAACGGTAGTGTGGGGAAGAGAAAAAAGCTCGTACAATAGAAACTACCGCTCGTTTTAAAGGTTGGCTATTTTCTGGTAAAATAACGGTGATCTCACTTTTACAGTTTCGTGATACGTAAGCTTCGTAATCATGATTGCCGAGGATAGCGAAGGTTCCTAGAGGGGCTTCTAAGGTGTTTAGGAAATCTTCTAGGCGGCCACTTTCTTCGAGACGAGCACGACATAAAAGATCTCCACAGAAGACTATAAGGTCGGGAGAAAAATTCTTAATAGTAACAGAAATTTTGTTTAAAAATTTCTGAGGAAGATTTCTGTGAAAATGAAGATCAGAAATTTGTGCTATTCGTAGACCATAAAGATGGGAAAACTTTTTAGGGAGTTTCCATGTTATATAAGATGAGGTCAAGCGATTAGGCTCTATAAAAGAAGCCCAAGAATACACACATACAGAAGCTATTGCAGTTAAAGAAAATGGAATTAGCACGACATTTACCGTTAGGGATAATTTCCCTGCCTATTAAAGGCAGGGAACACGTAAGAGTAACAGCTCTTATCTCTAAACTTTATAGCGTTTATTTTACTATATGTGCAGAGATATGTTTTGTCATTTGAAACATGTCAATAGCATCGGCTGTACCAAAAATTTTGGCAAGATTGCTATCGGGGATGATATTTCTCTTATTTTTAGGGTCTTGAAGACCATTTTTTTTGATGTACTCCCAGACTTTTTTGACGACTTCAGTTCTGGGCATAGGTCCCTCGCCAACTATAACTGCTAAATCTGAGGTAATGTTCACAGGTTGCATAAAAGCAGAGTTTTTGTTTTTTTGACTCATTGGTTACTCCTAGTAAAGGTGGTAAGAAGAGACCCTAGCTCTTCATCGCAACTTTTTTATCTTTCGAAGAGGTTTCTCGTCAAAGTAAAAAAGTAGAATTCGTTTTCGGTATATTTTTTAAGGAAAAAAACTTTTAAGAATAATTTAAAATAAAGGAAGAGTTTTAGTCGTACAATTGACTTTATAGGTTCTTCTTTTTTAAACTTCTGAAATTTGTTAATTTTAGGTTTGTCATGAAGGAGAATTTAGATAAACGTTTAGAAACTCTTATCGCAGGATTCGCTTTGGCAGGGAGGTCTCTTTGACCTTGAAGGAAAAGAAAACACCCTTCAGTTATTAGAAGAACAGAGCTTGCAAGAAAATTTCTGGCAAGACGTCGCTACAGCAGGAAAAATTTCTGAACAAATAGCAGCTTTGAAAAAACAAATTAGTGATTATTACGAATTAAAGAGTAAATTAGATGATATTACTTTCTTTTTAAATGATCGTGAAGCTTGTGAAGATCCTGTAATTTGTCAGGAATTAGAAAAAGTATTTCTTCTTTGTGAAGAAAGGCTTGCTGTTTGGGAAACTCAAAGGTTGCTTTCTGGAGAGGTCGATAAAAATTCTTGTTTCCTTACAATTAATGCTGGAGCTGGAGGAACAGAATCTTGTGATTGGGTAGACATGCTCTTTCGAATGTATTCTCGTTGGGCTGCAAAACACTTGTGGAAATCTGAAGTTATCGATCGTCTTGATGGGGATGTTACTGGTATAAAGCATATCACTATAAAGCTTTCTGGAGAATATGCTTATGGCTATGCAAAAGCAGAGCGTGGTGTACATCGATTGGTCCGAATTTCTCCTTTTGACAGTAATGCCAAGCGTCATACAAGTTTTGCTTCTGTAGATGTTTTCCCTGAAGTTGATGATCAAATTAATATAGAAATTCGACCAAACGATTTACGTATAGACACTTTTCGTTCTTCAGGTGCTGGAGGACAACATGTGAATGTTACGGAGTCCGCAGTGCGAATTACTCATATCCCAACTGGTGTTGTAGTGTCTTGTCAAAATGAGCGAAGCCAAATCCAAAATAGAGAAAGTTGCATGAAGATGTTGCGAGCGAAACTTTATCAACAAGTTCTTCAGAAACGTTTAGAACGACGTATTCTTGAAAGAAAAGATAAAAAAGAAATTGCTTGGGGATCACAAATTCGTAATTATATTTTTCAGCCCTATACCCTTGTTAAAGACATTCGCACAGGATACGAAGTTGGAAATATTCAAGCTATGATGGACGGAGAACTTTTGGATGGGTTTATCAAAGCTTACCTCGCAGAATATGGAGAAACCCTATGACAGATAACACTCAACACACTGGTATTCCGGGATTAGAGATACGCTTTACCCTTCCTGCTGATGGTGCTTACATGCAGCTCTGGCTGAATGATCCTAAAATTCTTCGAGGATTTCCTTTAAAAACGGAAGCAGAAATCCGAGATTCCGTGAATTTTTGGGTGAGCTTTTATCGTTATCATAGTAGTTTGACAGCTACGTATTACGGAGAGGTTGCTGGTGTTGCAACTTTGATTCTTAATCCCTATATTAAAGTATCTCATCATGCTTTGATTTCTATAATTGTTGGAGAACCTTATCGTAATAAAGGGATTGGTACAGCTTTATTAAATAATTTATGCCACCTTGCAAAAAATCGGTTTAATTTAGAAGTTCTTTATTTAGAAGTGTATGAGGAAAATCCTGCAATTTCCTTGTACGAACGTTTTGGTTTTTCTGAAGTAGGACGACAAAAACGCTTTTACAAAGATGAGATAGGCTATCTTGCAAAGATCACTATGGAAAAAAATTTATAAATGTAAAATATCGTGATTTTTTGATGACACTTCCTTAAGTGCTATGTCTTTCCTTAAACTTCTATATAAGTATTTTTCTCGATTTGTTTCTCATCATTCTATGACTACGACTTCTTGCTCTAAAAGACGATTGTTAAAAACTAGTGTTTCTATCGATTTTTCTCTCGGAGATGTGTATGATTTACAAGAGATTTATAAAGATATCAATCATCGGTTATTTCAAGATTCTTTGAATCTTCGTATAGGCTGGTTCGGTAGAGATTTTTCTGGACGAGCAAGAAGAGTGGTTTTAGGATCTTTTCATGAGGAAGAGCAATTAATACGGATTCATCGATCTTTAGATCGTATAGAAATTCCGCAATTTTTTATAGAATACCTTGTTTATCACGAAATGGTGCATAGCGTTATTCCTAAAGAATATTCTATATCAGGGCGTACCATTTTTCATGGGAAAAAATTTAAAGAATATGAGAAACGTTTTCCTTTATACGAGCGTGCTGTAGCTTGGGAAAAGGCTCATATTAATGTATTATTGCGAGCGGAGAAAAATAGGTAAGATACATGGCAGGACATAGCAAATGGGCTAATACAAAGCATCGTAAAGAACGAGCAGATCATAAGAAAGGAAAAATTTTTTCAAGGATTATAAAAGAGCTTATTTCTGCTGTGAAGCTTGGAGGTCCTGATGTTAAATCTAACGCACGCTTGCGTATGGTTATACAAAAAGCTAAGGATCAGAATATCCCTAATGAAAATATCGAAAGAAATTTAAAAAAAGCTTCTTCTTCTGAGCAAGCAAATTATGAGGAAGTGACATATGAACTATATGGTTATGGAGGAGTTGGTATTGTTGTCGAAGCTATGACAGACAACAAGAATCGTACAGCTTCTGAAATGCGTATTGCTGTTAATAAGCGTGGAGGGTCTTTAGTAGAACCAGGAAGTGTTCTTTATACTTTTACTCGTAAGGGTGTGTGTCATGTTCCCAAGTCTTCCATAGATGAAGAGCTTCTACTCGCAAGGGCTATAGATGCAGGAGCTGAAGATATAGATAATGAAGATGAGGAACATTTTTTAGTTATTTGCGATCCTACAGAACTTGCTGCTGTAAAAGAGAATCTTCTAGCTCAAGGGGTTCAATGCATTGAAGATAAGTTAATTTATTTACCTTTGCGTCTTGTTGATTGCAGTGAAGAAAATGGAAAGGCGAATCTCGCTCTTATTGAATGGTTAGAAGAAGTCGATGATGTAGATGAGGTCTATCACAATATGGCTTAAACGTTCTTCTTATCAGAATCTACTGTATTTTGTCTAAGGTTGCGGATAGTGAGGTAGCAACTTGTTTTGCTGCAGCAAAAAGTTGTTGTCCTGTTGTTGTATTGGGGATAGGTTCTGTTAAAGCTGAAGATGGGTTGTCGATTCGTTGTGAAACTCTAGATAAAACGGTGCTTAGAGACGATGCTACTTCTTGTGCTGCAGAAGTAAGAGACGACCTCACATTAGGATTGTCCGGTTCAGAGAATACCGCTGGTGCTTGAAGACGTAAGCTTCTTGAAGTTGCTTGTGAAGTTTCAGGCCCACCGACAACGATTCCTGCAGCAATTGGCTGAGGTTGAGATGATGCTGTGCCACTACTTTGAACTACGCGAGCAGCAAGCCGAGCTGGACCAGCTTGAGGAGCAGCTGTAACGAATCCATCTCCACCAGATTGACCTCGGATAATGCCTCCAAGGGTCACTCCATTTGGAACATATGTTCCATTAGGATAGGTTTCGTCTAAATGTTTACGTATTTTTTGCAGAAGATCTTTATTATCAACATTACCGCTAGTTTGGCCTATTATATTTGATGCTGTAGAATTTGTGTTTACACGTCCTCCTCCTCTAGTACCATTAGTTTGGTTTGTTTGAGAAGAACCTCCTGAGCCTGTAGTTCCTCCAGTTGTATTATCAGATTGACCTCGGATAATGCCTCCAAGGGTCACTCCATTTGGAACATATGTTCCATTAGGATAGGTTTCGTCTAAATGTTTACGTATTTTTTGCAGAAGATTTCTATTATCAACTTGAGAATCTGTTCCTGTTCCTTTGTTACCACCAGCACCTTGAGCTCCCCCTCCTGAGCTTCCGACGCCACCAGTACCGCTTCCTCCTCCGTCTCCACCTTGTCCTGTTCCGCCTACAGCACCACCTCTAAGAAGAATGACTGTTGGAATAAAGATACCTTGTTCAGCATTTCTCACTACTGTCCCTAAGTTTTGATTAGCTCCAGAAATGTGTTCTCCATCCGCCCCCCAAACAACGCTATTATGTTGTGTTACAGCTTGCAAGACTTGTTTGAGAGTGGCATCTGACATTCCTGTAAAACCTACATTACCACTAGTCGCTGGTGGTGGTCCAGGTGGTGGTGGTGGTCCTGGAGGGGGAGGAGGAGCCATGTTATCAACCCCGTTTCCTTCCTCTATAAATACTTGTTCTTTTTCTATAATTGTACTGCTAGAGGAATCAGTACTTTTCGTACTTGATGTTTCCCAATCATCTCCATCTTCTGTTGTTGTTTGATTTGTTCCTGTTGTTGTTCCTCCAACAGTGGTTGTTGTTCCTCCAACTGAAACCGTAGTTGAGATGCCTCCAAGATTAACATTAACAACAGGGGCTGCATAAGGAGGCCAGCCTCCTATAGGAGAAGGGCCTTGGCCAGAGCTTTCTCCCGTTCTCGAGGTTTCTCGATCGAGGGCAAATTCTGGTTTAGGTGTTGTTTTCCAGTTAATACCTTGAAGTCCTCCAACGTCATCCCATATAGGACCGGTTTCAACTTTTGCTCCTCTACGCCATGTGGATGGAGTATAGCCAAAACTTGCTTCCTTGGCATTCCATGGTCCGTAAAGAACTGCAGTTTTAAACTTCATACTCAGCATAAGATGGCTGTAAGTTCCTGGCACTCCTGCACGATCTGTCATTTTTGGCTGAATATTATTTTCCCAGTCATTGTGCATAGTTTCATGTGCAACACAAAATTTTGCTACACACATTTCAAGATCTGCAGGTTTAGTGATGTTTTCTCCAGTTTTTGCATTAGTGGCTTTTATAGATTCTGCAGTATTCCAATCTCCATTACGAACAAAGATAAAGCTACTTCTTGCTTCATCTATGAAGACAAAGTGTCCTCCCTTAGTTTGCATGCGTTGTTGTACAGCAGGGGTTTTTAGGAAGCTAATAATAGAAGCTTTACTTGAAGGATCGTATGGGGGAATC
The DNA here is from genome assembly GCF_902705545.1 of Chlamydia sp. 17-3921. Classification (GTDB taxonomy): domain Bacteria; phylum Chlamydiota; class Chlamydiia; order Chlamydiales; family Chlamydiaceae; genus Chlamydia. The sequence goes on from NZ_CACSHH010000007.1 coordinate 30,581, forward strand.
GTACTGTCAGGAAGACCTCCAGGGCCCTCTGCTCCTAAAGTTCCTGCAGATCTTTCTGTACCTTGTAGATCTGAGAGATCACCTAAATCAAGTTGACTGGAAGTTCCTGTGGTACTACCAACGTCATCATCAGAACCAAGGATACTTGAAGAATCGGCTTCTTCAGAAGTTGTTGAGGATGGACGTAGTCTTTGCATTCCTAATGTATGAGATGATGCAGCTGTAGCTCCTGCTTGACCTGTAGTAGGAGGGAATATAGAGAAACTTCGTTCTGGAGCAAAGCTTACTGCTGCAGGATCTTGACTTGCAATATTAGAGATGGATTTATCAGCTACTGTTTGGGCAGTTTGTGCTGTGGCTCCTGCTTGACCTGTAGAAGTTGTTGTAACAGAGTGTTCTCCTAATCCTCCAACTATCGTTGTCGTTGTCGTTGTCCCTGTCTGGGTAACTTGAGTTGTTGTTGTCGGATTAATAGGAGATGTCATAGTTTTTAAGAGAAATAAAAATAATTTATTTTGTAATTAGATTTTAAAACATAAAGTTTATATTTCTCTTTATAAAGTTTATATTTCTCTTTATTTTGATTTGTTTTTTAGTTGTTATTACATTTAGTGTTTTAGAATTAGAAAAGTTTGCTTGGAAATTAACCTTTAAGAGCGTTAACGTTTCTTTAAAGATATTGCGAATAGTAGAGGTGGTGAGATGCAAGTTGCTGAGGTTTTCGGAGGAAATTCTCTGAATGGAGAAGTGAGAATTGCAGGAGCTAAAAATGCTACAACAAAGTTACTTGTGGCTTCTTTACTTTCGACACAGAAAAGTATCTTACGTAATATCCCCGATATTGGTGATGTTCGTTTAACCGTAAACCTTTGTAAGTCATTGGGATCACAAGTGTCTTGGGATAAAGATGCTGAAATTATAGAAATTCAAACTCCTAAGATACATTTATCAAGGGTATCTTCAACTTTTTCTCACATAAATAGAATCCCAATATTATTATTCGGGGCTTTGTTAACCCGATGTCCTGAAGGTATTCATGTCCCAATATTAGGAGGAGATGCTATAGGAGCTCGAGCTCTAAACTTCCATTTAGAAGGGTTACAACAGCTTGGTGCTGAAGTTTCTTTAGATGCGGATGGATATTATGCTCGAGCTCCTCATGGCCTTATTGGGGCCTACATAAATCTTCCCTATCCTTCTGTTGGAGCTACAGAGAACTTAATATTAGCATCTGCGTGTGCTAAGGGAAGGACTATTATAAAAAATGCCGCATTGGAAGTAGAAATTTTAGATCTCATATTATTCCTACAAAAAGCTGGAGTAGAAATTACAACGGATAACGATCGTACTCTTGAAATCTTTGGTGCTGAAGAGTTTCATAATGTAGATCACACTGTGATATCAGATAAAATAGAAGCAGCTTCTTTTGGTATGGCAGCAGTGTTGACAGGAGGCAGAGTCTTTGTTAAAAATGCAAAACAAGATCTTATGATTCCATTCCTTAAAACTTTACGTTCTATAGGGGGAGGATTTACTGTTTCCGACACGGGAATAGAATTCTTTCAAGAGCGTTCTTTAAAAGGAGGTGTGGTTTTAGAGACAGATGTTCACCCTGGATTTTTAACTGATTGGCAGCAGCCTTTTGCTGTTTTACTTTCACAAGCTGAAGGATCTTCTGTGATTCATGAAACAGTTCATGAGAATCGTTTGGAATATTTGAAAGGCCTTCAGCAAATGGGAGCAAACTGCCAGCTTTTCCATCAATGCCTAAGCTCTAAAGCATGTCGCTATACTACAGGTAACTATCCTCATAGTGCGGTAATTCATGGAGCGACTCCTTTAAGAGCTTCTCACCTAGTCATTCCTGATTTACGGGCGGGTTTTGCTTATATTATGGCTGCCTTGATCGTAGAGAGAGGAGTTTCTCTCATAGAGAATGTTCATCTATTAGATCGGGGTTATTATAATTGGGTAGAAAAATTACAGAGCTTGGGAGCAAAATTTCGTTTATTTTCTACAGAATCTGTAGGTGCGTGTCATAAATACTGAAGCGTTTTTAGTCCTAAAAGGTTCATCCCTGTTGCAAGAATTTTTTCTGTTAGGGCGCACAAAGTTAAGCGTTCTTTTTCTTTTTCAGAGCCTTCAATATGGCAGTCTCGGAAAAACCTATTAAACTTTTGAGTCAAAGTATACAGATAATCTGTAAGAAAATGAGGACAAAGCTCTTTTATCGTTGAATCTAAAGCCTCAGGGAAACGTAAAAGAGTTAGTGCTAACGCTACTTCAGAAGAATCTCCGATAGAAATAGGTCCTAAAAGAGAAAGTTCTTTAAGATTACAGCGACGCTTGATTCCTTGAATTCGTACATAAGCATATAAGAGAAACATTGCTGTGTTCCCATCAAAACGTAGCATTTTCTCAAAAGAGAAAACATAATCGCTCATTCTATGAGAAGAGAGGTCTGCATATTTAATTGCATTGATCCCAATAACTGGAGCGAATTTCTCTAGCTCATCTTCTGTCATACTTGGACGGTGTATTTTTAATGTTTCTTTAGATTTTCTTATGGCTGTATCAAGAAGTTCTTGGAGTTTAATATTTTCTCCAGAGCGAGTTTTAAATTTTTTCCCTTCAGCGTCTAGAACTAAGCCGAAGCCTACATGAGAAAAAACATTAGGTTTTAAATAACCTGCAGCTAGAGATGTTGCTTTAAGAAGTTGGAAATGTAAAGATTGACCAAGATCGGTAACAATAATAATTTTATCAGCACGGTCTTGCTCTATACGATAACGCATAGCAGCAAGATCTGTTGTAGCATAGTTATAACCTCCATCACTTTTCTGTATCATAAGAGGGATAGAAAAGCCCTTATGGAAAACACATTTAGCATTGTCAGAAAGCGTAACTAGATTTTTAGCTTCTAAATCTTGAATAACATCCAATAAAAAAGGATTATAAAAAGATTCCCCACGCTTTTCTAATTTGATATCCAAAATGTCGTATATTTGTTGGAAAGCCTTTTCTGATATAGAACAAATGTTTTCCCATAAGGCTAATGCAGAAGGGTCTTTTGCTTGTAAAGCAACAACCTTTTGTTGAGCACGCTTTTTAAATTGCTCATCTTCAGAAAAACGTTTGTGGGCAAGTTTATAGAGTTCTGTGAGATTCTTGAGATTGTCTAGGTTCGACTCTTGAGGATTTTCCTCTATGAAAGATATCAACATGCCAAACGCTGTTCCCCAATCACCAATATGATTGAGGCGCACAACGTCATTCCCAACATAAGAAAGAATACGTGCAAGACTATCTCCTATAATGGTCGAACGAAGATGCCCTACATGCATATCTTTAGCAATATTAGGAGAAGAAAAATCTATGATGATTTTTTGTGGATGCAAAACTTGAATGCCAGAAATAAGAGAGTTTGCAAACGACATAAGATGCTTTTCTAAGAAAGCTGAAGAGAAAGTAAAGTTGATAAATCCTGCTCCAGCAATCTCTATAGAACTAAAGAAGTCTTTTCGTGGAAGATGGGATATTATAGCATCAGCAATAATTCTCGGAGTTTGTTTTAAAACTCGAGCAAGTTTCATAGCGTCATTACATTGGTAATGACCAAAATGCTCTTTTGTTGACGGGGTAATTTCTGGTTCCCAATTATCTAGATTTGGATAAGTCTCGGTAATTGCTTGACGACACAGGGAAATTAGCTCAGAAAGAAGAGTATACATTTTAAGGAACCTCTCCATGACAACCAGCTTCATACCATGCTTTTAATTCAGTAATTTTTTCCATAATACGATTTGTTGCTATTTTATAAGCATCCTTGTTTGAAAGGGTTTCATTATTGAAAAGGTCGTCAAAGTATAAAGGTGTTCCAAATACCGTTGTGATCGTTCTCCAAATTTTTGGAAATTTCATATTGCGGTTAAGAGCGTCATAGGATCCTCCAATATAAGCAGGAATTACAGGAACATGAGCTTTCATAACAATCATTCCTATGCCAATTTTCCCCTCTTGAAGTTGTCCATCAGGACTTCGTGATCCTTCTGGGTAAATAACAAGTTTCTTCCCTTCATCGAGTAATTTGCATGCGATTTTAAACGCTGCGGAGTTTCCTCCTCCTCGATGGATAGGATGACAGGCCCATTGTTTCCATAACCACGCTGTAAAATTATTATTGAAAAGTGTGGAGCGAGCAAGATGATGAAGACAACCAAAAATAGAGAGTTGTAAAGCTATGGGGTCCAGAAAGGAGTTATGATTAGAAGCTATAATAGCGGATCCTTGAAGGAAGTTCTTTTTTACACCAAAAATTTTTAACCTATAAAAAAGAGAGAAGATTACTTTGGTAAGAAACTTACAAATGTGAAAAATCATGGCTTAAGTGGGGATAAGAATAACAAAATTTTCTCTAGCACTTGGCTTATCGTCAAATTAGAAGAGTCTATGGTTATTGCATTATTAGGAATGACTAAGGGGTCATGAGTTCTCTCTGAATCTGCAGTGTCCCTTTGCATCAACTCTAACTTCAGAGCTTCATATGACAAAGAGTTTTTAGGAAGATCTTTTAAGCGACGTTCTGCTCGAATGTTTGGATCTGCTGTTAAAAATATTTTTAAGTCTGCGTTAGGGAAAACCTTCGAACCCATATCTCTTCCTTCAAAAACACAATTTCCAAGCTGTGCATAGCTCCGTTGAAGGGAATGCATGAATTTACGAACTTCAGTTAGCTGTGCTAATTGTGATGCCATATTTGCAACTTCTTGAGTTAACAGCTCTGTGTTAAGAAGTCGATTTTCGAAAAATGATTCTAGAGATTGCCCTTCAGCAAACGAAAAAGAAAACGGAGGGTGCGCTAAAAATTCTCCTAAAGAAAGATTAGCCCAAGGTTTTTGCAGACGAGCATAAGCTAGGGTGCGATACATAACCCCTGTATTGCAATAATTAAAATTAAGATGATTTGCAAGAGCCTTTGCTACTGTACTTTTTCCTGTTCCCGAAGGCCCATCTATAGTGATAATCATCCTAAAAACTCTTGTATATTTGTGATGCGCAAGATCAAGTAAACAATGGGCGTTGATAATAAGAGAGAATCTAAAATATCTAACATTCCACCAATAGCTTTTAGTTTATTGCTATTTTTTAGATGAGCATCGCGCTTAAACATTGATTCTATAATGTCTCCAAAAAAGCCACTAACTCCCAATACTAACCCTAAAGGAATGAGTAATTTCGGATAGGGAAAATAATGCATTAAATTTGTGGGTATTTGGTAAAGAAAAATGACACTAATTATCATTGCTCCCAAGCAGCCTGCAACGAAACCTATAATAGTTTTATTTGGGCTGATTTTGGGTGTGATTTTTTTCTTTCCAAAAGCTTTTCCAAAGAAATAACCAAAAATATCAGATCCTTTTGTTGTGGCTATGAGAAAAGATGCCCACCAAACTCCTAAACAAGGTTCAGGAGAGTGAGAAAAACCATAAAGAATGTGTAGAAATAATCGAATGGGAATTGCTACGTAAAGAATAGAAAAAAGAGTAATCCCTGAGACAAATAGGGGGCCTATAATTAATTTTCGTGATCTGAGAATATTGATAACAATCCAAATGAGTAGAAATGTCCAAGGAAGAACGGATATGTATTCAGGGAGATAGGAATTCCAACGAATTGCTGGGAAGCTCATAGCAATAAAAATGAAGGAGCCTATTGAGGAGTAAGTTTTAAAGGGGTATTGACACTTAATATGAGCCATTGTGGCGTATTCATAAGTTCCAACAGCACTACATATAGCAACAATAAACCCTAAAATCCAAGAAGTTAAAGGAATTAGAGAGTTATAAAGCAAAAGAACTAAGAAAGTTAGAACTAGAGAATGAACAACAACACGTTGAAAAAGATCTCCATAAATTAAAGGTTTGAATTTGTTTGGTTGTTGTTGCATTATTTCCCTCCACGTCTAGATCTTTGTTGGTAGACTCTAATCGCGTCCAATAAATGTTGGGGTGTAAAATCTGGCCATAAAACTTCAGTTACATACAGTTCAGTGTAGGCTATTTGCCACAATAAAAAATTACTAACACGCATTTCCCCTCCTGTGCGGATTAATAAATCGGGATCTGCGAGTCCGGATGTATCTAAGTATGAACTAATTAGTGATTCAGAAAGATTTTCTAAAGATATTTTTTGGTGAATTAGATCGTTATGAAGTTTTTTAAAAGTACGAACTAATTCATCCTTGGCTCCATAATTAATTGCTAAAACTAATTCCAAACAATTAAAATTTTCGGTTGCCTTCATTGCTTGAGAAATTTGTTTTTGGATGTTTTTAGGCAGTTTTGACAAATCCCCGATACAACGTAAACGAATCTGGTTTTTTATGAGATAAGGAAGTTGCTTTTCTAGTTGTGAGTGGAATAGTAGAAAAAGTTCTTTAATTTCTTCTTGAGACCGAGAAAAATTTTCAGTAGAAAATGCAAAGAGGGTAAGAACTTTAATTCCCAAAGCCATGACGGAAGAAAGAATCTCAGGAAGAACTTTAGCTCCATAAGAATGACCAGAAGCTTGAGTTTGGCTACAGAGATTCAGGTGTTGTTGTCGCCATCTACGATTGCCATCCATAATAATGGCTATGTGTTGTGGGAGAGGTTTATTTAACAACAGATTGGCGTCTATCTTGTCCGAAGCTAAAGATAAATCCGTATCACTATTTACTGTTGCGTAAGTCACAATCTGTTCTCAGAAGTAGCTTTTTTGAACCTCTCTAAAATGCGAAAATGAGGAGGAAGAAGCCCCTTTTAGAAACTCTCGCATGGAACCCTACTGTTGGATAGAAGGAGTTCAATAATATAGTAGAAGAAACTCTAATATCTTGACAAGTTGACATTCTTGATACCTTCTTAAATTATTTTAATAAAAAGTTTGTTATCGAATTTTTCTTATATTACTCTTTATTTTTGAATATAGTAAAAATCCCCAAATTTCTAAGAATCAT